>JBAUTW010000062.1:0-2005 GCA_049582365.1 Burkholderiales bacterium
CCCCGGGCCTGCGCCGCCTGGCGCCAGCCGACCCGCCCTACCGGGTCGAAGTGTCCGCTGCGCTGCGCGCGCTCGCCGCCGAAGTCGATCGGCGCGGCACGTAGCTCGTCGCCAGCAGCGCGTCCCACAGCGGCGTGGTCACGCCGAAGTTGCGCTCGGGATGGTGATGGTGAATGTGATGGCGCGCGGCCCAGCGCCGCAGCCATGCGACGCGGAAGCGCCGGTGATGGATCATGAAATGGGCCACGCCGTAGGCGACGTAGCCGAACGCGATGCCGCTCGCGAGCAGCCACACGTCCGGAGTCGGCGCGAGCAGCGCGCACAGCGCGACCACGCTGAACAGCACCAGCGCGGGCAGGAAGAAGGGCAGCGAATCGTAGCCGCGCGGATCGGCATGATGCGAGGCATGCCCGCGCGCCATGGGCCGCAACGGGCCGTGAAACACCCAGCGGTGAAAGACGTACTCCATGAAACTGAACAGCAGCAGCCCCAGCAGGATCAGCGCGACGGCCCCGGCAAGCGGAACGTGGTGCCGCAGCCCTGCGCTCAGGAGCGCGACCCCCAGCAGGGTGTCGAGCACCGGTTCGAGCCAATAGTTGGCGCGCGTACGCGACAGCCTGAACAGCGCGTCAAGCAGCGCAGCCGAGGACATGCTCCTGAGCGTATGGCCACCCTGCAGTTTGTTGTTCGTGTCGATCATTCGACGCCCGATCGGCCCAAACGTTCACGCCTGGCGCCGAGAAGCTTTCTCAACTCGGCCAGCGGCCGGCAATTGAGCACGTCCTTCTTCTCCAGCCAGCCGCGCCGCGCCTGGCCCACGCCGTAGGCCAGGTTGTCGAATCCGTCCGTATCGTGCGCGTCCGAATCGATCGACACCAGCACCCCCTCGTCTTTCGCCATGCGGCAATGCACGTCGCTCAGGTCGAGTCGCTCGGGGTGCGCGTTCAACTCCAGAAACACACCCATGCCGCGCGCCTTGCGCATCACCGCCAGCATATCGACATCGTACGCCTCGCGCGCGCCGATGAGGCGCCCGCTCGGATGGGCAAGGATGGAAAGGTACGGCCGCTCCATCGCCGCCAGCAGGCGCTCGGTCTGGCGCGCGCGCGACAGGTCGAACTTGCTGTGCACCGCGCCGATCACCAGGTCGAGTCGCGCCAGGATCGAGTCCGGCAGGTCGAGCGCGCCGTCCTCGAGGATGTCGACCTCGATTCCCTTCAGCAGCGTGATGCCGCGCAGCTCCCGGTTCAGGCGATCGATCTGGTCGATCTGTTTCGCCAGCTGCTGCGGATCGAGGCCGTGCGCCATGGTGACGCGGCGCGAATGTTCGGTGATCGCGAGGTAGCGCAGGCCCCGCGCGCGCGCGGCCTCGGCCATCTCGCGCAGCGTGTTGTGCCCGTCGGTGGCCCTGGTGTGGGCGTGCAGATCGCCCTGCAGGTCGGAGCGCTCGACCAGCCGCGGCAGCGCCCCGCGCCGCGCGGCCTCGATCTCGCCCTGGTCCTCGCGCAGCTCGGGCGGGATCTCGGGCAAGCCGACCGCGGCGTAAACCGAGGCCTCGGTCCGGCCGGCGACTCTTCGCTTGCCCTTGAACACGCCGTACTCGTTGATCTTCAGCCCGCGCGCCTGCCCCAGCTTGCGGATCGCGATATTGTGCGCCTTCGAGCCGGTGAAGTAGTGCAGCGCCGCGCCGAAGCTCTCCTGCGGCACCACCCGCAGATCGACCTGGATGCCGCAGGCGAGCACGACGCTCGCGCGCGTTCCTCCGCTCGCCAGGACCCGCTCCACCTCGGCGTAGCCGCTGAAGCGTCGCAGCGCGTCCGCGGCGTGTTCCGCGGTGACCAGGATGTCGAGGTCGCCGACCGTTTCCCGCATGCGGCGGAAGCTCCCCGCCACCACCACTTGCTCCACCCCGCGCGCCGCGCGCAGGTGCGCGACCAGCGGCTCGGCGTACTGCGCCGCGAGCGCGAGCTTGTAGCGCCGCGCCTTGCCGAGATGCGCCCGCACC
>JBAUTW010000063.1:0-1832 GCA_049582365.1 Burkholderiales bacterium
CTCCCATCATTCTCGAGAAGAGGCGCGTGAAATGACTCTGGTCGCAGCAGCCGACCGCGAGGCAGATCTGGGCCAGCGGCTGCGTCGTGTCTCGCAGCAATCGGGCGGCAAGCTGCACCCGTCGCCAGGACAGGTACTGGTGCGGGGAGATGCCCATGCTCTGCTTGAACGCTCTCGAGAAATGCGAAGAGGAGAGCTTGGCGATTCGGGCGAGATCCTCCAGGTCGATCCTCTGGGCGATCTTCTCGCGCACGTGGGCGCACACCTTGCGCAGCGCGTGCGGCGCCAGCCCCCCGTGCGGCGAGGCTTCCGTGTGCGTCCTCCACGGCGGTTCGGCGCGCAGGTTCGCGCCGGCGTTGCGCACGGTATCGATGATGTCCTGCTGGTCGCAGGAGACCGAAATGCATCCCGCGAGTCCGCGCTTCATCGCCGCGCGCAACGCGGGCTCCCTGTCGCGCGTCGCGACGACGATCACCCTCGGCGCGGCGGCGAGGCCGGCCTCTTTCGACTCCGCGACGTCCTCGAGCAGACAGATCCCCTGGTCCGGGTCGCTCAGCACCACGTGCGCGCCGGCTGTATGCAGCGAGCCGTATTGCCGCCTCAGAGCGTCGTCCCAGACGGACACGTCGCAGTCGGGCGCCTGGCTCAGCACCGATAGCAGTCCCGCGCAGACGAGCGGCAGGCAGTGGGAGATGACGACTTTCAGCTTCGCGGCCTGGCACGGCGCCAGGGTCTCGATCGCCGGTAACAGCTCTGTTGCCATGGGTCACCGCCCTAGGGGTTGACGCGCATGCCGCGCATCACATCACGGGCGCGCGCGCCGATCCATTGCACCATGGTGTCGGCGATACTATCGTCCAATCGCGATCTTCCGGCGCCGGCATGACGATCGATCCAACCCGGGCAAAACGTGGAGAGACTCGATGGCTCAGCTGCTCTCGGTGAACGTCGGTCTGCCGCGCGACGTCGAATGGCGGGGCAAGACCGTGCGCACGGCCGTGTGGAAGAGCCCGATCCAGGGCCGGCGCAGAGTGGGGAGATTGAACGTGGACGGCGACGGGCAGGCCGATCTGGCGGGTCACGGCGGCGAGCACCGGGCCGTTTTCGTCTACCAGATCGATTCCTACCGCTATTGGGAAGAGCAGCTTGGGCGAAAGGATTTCGCGTTCGGGCAGTTCGGCGAGAACTTCACAGTGGAGGGCCTGGCCGACGACGAGGTCTGCATCGGCGATCGCTATCGGATCGGCAGCGCGCTGTTCGAGGTGACGCAGCCGCGCGTGACCTGCTACCGGGTCGGAATCCGGATGAACGAGCCGCGCATGCCCGCGCTCCTGGTGCAGCACCGGCGGCCCGGGTTCTACTTGCGCGTGCTCGAGCCCGGCGAGGTCGGCGCCGGGGACGAGATCGCAAAGGTCGCCGACGGCCCGCAGCGCATGAGCGTCGCCGAGGCGGACGCTTTGCTCTACCTCGGCGGCCATTTGCGCGCGCAACTGGAACGCGCCTTGCGCATTCCGGCGCTGTCCGCCGGGTGGCGCAGCTCCTTCCAGGCGCTGCTGCAGCAGGAGCTCAGTGAAGGGCGTGCGACCGGCAATGCGGGCCTGTCGTCGGTCAGTTCGCCGCCCGCGTGGAGCGGATTTCGCCCCATGCGGGTGGCGCGAGTCGACCAGGAAAGCGCCAGCGTGTTCTCCCTGGTGCTCGAATCCGCCGACGGCCGGCCCCTGGCGGCCGCGCTGCCCGGGCAATTCGTGGTGCTGCGCCTTCAGCTGCAGTCCGGCGCGCAGCCGGTGCTGCGCTCATATTCGCTGTCGGACCTGCCCGGCACCGGGCACTAC
>JBAUTW010000064.1:0-7766 GCA_049582365.1 Burkholderiales bacterium
CCGCCAAGCAGCGCGACCTCGAAGACCTGCGCGCGCGCATCGGCCGGCTAACGAGCGAATTGGACCGAAAGATGGCGTCGCGGCGCGAGGCGCGCGACGCGCTGCGCGACTCCGAACGCGCCATCTCGGACGCCAACCGGGCACTCGCGACGCTCGAGGGCGAGCGCAAAGCCCTGCAGCGCGACGCGAAGGCGCTTGAGCAACGCGAGCGCGCGCTGAAGAAGGATCTCGCTGCGCAGCAGGACGCCCTCGGGCGCGTGCTCGAAGCGCGGCACGAAGGCGGCGCACCCGACGCCCTGCGGCTGATCCTGTCGGGCGAAGACCCGGCCGAAGTGGCGCGCAAGCTGTATTACCTGGGGCACGTGTCGCGCGCGGAGGCGGCGATGGTGGATTCTTTCCGCGCCGGGCTGGCCGAACTGGCGCAGGTGCGCGCCGACACGCGCCAGAAAGCGGCCCGCCTGGAAGGGGTCGAGCAGGCGCAGCGCGCCGACCGCAAGCGCATCGTTGCCGAGCGCGCCGAGCGACGCCAGGTTCTGGCACGAATCGCGAGCGATATCCGACACGACAGAAAGGAGATCGGAGTCCTGCGGGCCGACGAAGCACGCTTGTCGCGTCTGGTCGAGGAGATCGGCCGGGTTCTGGCGGCCCGGCCTCCCCGGGGCTACGCGCGGATCGAGCGGGTTCCGGAGCTCGGTTCGGCCAGCGGCGCGTTCGGCGATTTGCGCGGCAAGCTGCGCCTTCCCGTGCGCGGGGAACTGACCGGGCGTTTCGGCGCTCCAAGGCAAACAGGCGGAATCAACCTTAAGGGCCTGTTCATCCGTGCCGCCGAAGGGCAGCCGGTGCGGGCCATCGCCGCCGGGCAGGTCGTTTTCGCAGACTGGATGAGAGGCTTCGGCAACCTGCTCATCATCGACCACGGCGAGGGCTACCTTTCGGTTTATGCAAACAACGAAACTCTGCTCAGGCAGGTCGGCGACGTGGTGGCGCCGGGCGAGCCGGTCGCGACCGTCGGCGCGACCGGTGGCAATCAGGAATCGGGTTTATACTTTGAGCTGCGCCACCTCGGCAAACCATTCGACCCGCTGACTTGGGTCGACCGCAAATGAAGTCCTGACCGGCGGCAAGCCGCGCGGGGAAAAGCGAACACTATGCGCAGCAAATTTCGCAACATCGGCCTGGTCCTGGTGGGCGTCGTTGCCGGGATTCTGATCAGCCTCAACCTGCAGGCGATCGCCGATCGCGACGCGCCGCAGCCGCTTCCGTTGGAGGAGCTGCGAGCGTTCACCGACGTGTTCGGGGCGATCAAGCAGAACTACGTCGAGCCGGTCGACGACAAGAAGCTGATCGCGGGGGCGATCAACGGCATGGTGTCGGACCTCGACCCGCATTCGGCCTACCTCGACAAGGACGCCTACCGCGAACTGCAGGTGAGCACGCAGGGGCAGTTCGGCGGGCTCGGCATCGAAGTCGGCATGGAGGACGGGTTCGTCAAGGTGGTATCGCCGATCGAGGACACGCCGGCGTTCCGCGCCGGCATCAAGCCGGGCGACCTGATCGTCAAGATCGACCAGGCCCTGGTCAAGGGCATGACGCTGAACGAAGCCGTCAAGCGCATGCGCGGCAAGCCGAACACCAAGATCACGCTGACGATCTCGCGCAAGGGCGAGACGCAGCCGATCGTGGTGACGCTCACGCGCGCAGTCATCCACGTGCGGAGCGTGAAGTCGAAGATGATCGAGCCGAGCTACGGCTGGATCCGCGTATCGCAGTTCCAGGAGGCGACCGCGGAAAACCTCGCCAAGGCGCTGCAGAAGATGTACCGCCAGGGCGCACTGAAAGGCCTGGTGCTCGACCTGCGCAACGACCCCGGTGGGCTGCTCTACGGCGCGGTGGCGGTGTCCTCCGCCTTCCTGCCGGCCGACGCCCTGGTCGTCTCGACCGACGGCCGCACCGAGGACGCGAAGAAGCAGTTTCACGCCACCCCCGACGAACTGCGCGGCGAGAACGACGACTTCCTCAAGGCGTTGCCGACCGCGGTCAAGACCGTGCCGATGGTGGTGCTGGTGAACGGAGGCTCGGCGTCCGCGTCGGAAATCGTGGCCGGCGCGCTGCAGGACCACAAGCGCGCCACGATCATCGGCACGCAGACCTTCGGCAAGGGTTCGGTGCAGACCATCATGCCGCTCAATAACGACACCGCGATCAAGCTAACGACCGCGCGCTATTACACGCCGAGCGGCCGCTCGATCCAGCTCAAGGGCATCACGCCCGACATCGTGGTCGAGGAGCCCGGCGAAAGGGCGGCCCGCCTGCGCGAAGCCGATCTGCAGCACCACCTGGACAACCCGCAGGACGCGAGCTTGCAGACCAAGGCCGCGCCCGATGCCGCGTCGTCGGCCGCGATCGCCAAGCCCGGACTGACCAAGCCGATCGAGTTCGGCTCAAAGGACGACTTCCAGCTCGAGCAGGCACTCGCGTTCCTCAAGGGCAAGCCGGTCAAGGGCGAGCCGAGCAAGACTGTCGCCCAGGGCCAGCCCGCCAAATAGTCGTACGTTGAACGACGATCAGCTGCTGCGCTACAGCCGGCACATTCTGCTGCCGGAGTTCGGTATCGAGGGCCAGTCGCGGCTGCGCGCGTCGCACGCGCTGATCGTCGGCGCCGGCGGCCTGGGCTGCCCGGCGGCGCTCTACCTCGCATCGAGCGGGATCGGGCGCCTCACGCTGGCGGATCCCGACCGCGTCGACCGCACCAACCTGCAGCGCCAGATCCTGTACCGCGACGATGCCGTGGGCGCGCTGAAGGTCGAGGCTGCGCGCCGGACGCTCGGCGCGATCAACCCGGAGGTTTCGGTGGTACCGCTTGCCGAACGCCTGGAAGGCGATGCGCTGGAACAGCGGGTGGCCGCGTCCGACGTGGTGCTCGACTGCAGCGACAACTTTGCCACCCGCCACGCGGTGAACCGCGCATGCGTGCGTCATGCCAAGCCGCTGGTGTCGGGCGCGGCGATCCGCTTCGACGGCCAGGTCGCGGTGTTCGACCTCAGGCGGGACGACGCGCCGTGCTACGCCTGCCTGTTCCCGGAGGGCGGCGAGACCGAGGAGCTGCGCTGCGCTGTCATGGGCGTGCTCGCGCCGCTTACCGGAGCGGTCGGCGCGCTGCAGGCGGTCGAAGCGATCAAGCTGCTGGCGGGCGTGGGCGAGTCGCTCAACGGGCGGCTGCTCATGTTCGATGCCCTGCGCGCCGAATGGCGCTCGGTGCGCGTGCGCAAGGACCCGGATTGCGCCGTCTGCGCGGCGGCCGCGACTCAGGCGGGCAGGTAGGGCCGCTGCGCGGTGAAGCTCTCGCCCGGACTCTGGGCGAACCCGCTGCGGGCAAATTGCTGCAGGCTGCCGAGCAGGTAGCGAAGCAGCGTCCCCGCCTTCGCCGCCGCTTCGCTCTCCTGGCCCTGGCCCTGGCTCGCAGCGAGTCGCAGCGACTGCTTGAGCGTGGCCTCGAAGCGGTCGAAGAACTGATTCATCCGCGCCTGCAGCCGCTCGTGCTCCCCGATCAGCGCATCGCCCGTCATCACGCGCACCATGCCGGGGTTCTTCTCGGCGAAAGCGAGCAGCATCTCGACCAGCCTCTCGGTCTGCCGGCCGCCACTCGCCTCGTCCTCGGAAATGCGGTTGGCGAGCGAAAACACGGTGCTCTCGATGAATTCGATCAGCCCTTCGTACATCTGCGCCTTGGAGGCGAAGTGCCGGTACAGCGCGGCCTCGGAGACATCAAGCTTGGCCGCCAGCGCGGCGGTCGTGATGCGCTCCCACTTCGGCGCCTCGAGCATCTGCGCGAGGGTCTTCAGGATCTCGAGCCTGCGTTCGCCTTTGGCGCGGGGCATGTGGGGGGGGTGCGGGTGGAAGGCTGTCCGGATTCTAGCCTCAAGCGTACCTGAACACGAGTCGAGGCAGCTCGAGCACCGACCCCACCCGCAGGTCGACGAATGAAACGCGCCGTTTCTCGCGGCTGACCCATACCGTCGACATGCCCAGGCGCTTCGCCGTGCGCAGGTTCTCGAGCGAGTCGTCCAGGAAGGCGCAGCGGTGGGGGTCGATGTCGTGCTTGCGCAGCAGAAGGTGAAAGCCATGCGCCGCGGGCTTGCCGCGAAAGCGCGCATCCTCGATGGTGTAGACCGCGTCGAACCAGCGCGCGACGCCGATCGCGCGCAGCACCCCTTCGACGTATTGGCGTGGCGCGTTGGAGAACACCAGCTTGCGGCCTCCCAGGCGCGCCAGCGCATGACGCAGGGCATTCTCGTGCACCACCATGTCGGCCAGCTCGGGGAAGCGGTGCGTCTCGGCCAGGAAGCGGCGCGGATCGGTTCCGTAGTGGCGCATCAGCCCGTTCAGGGTAGTGCCGTAGCGCAGCCAGAAGCCGCGCCGCATCTCGTTCGCGCCCGCCTCGTCGAGCCCGAAGTGGCGCCGCAGGTAGGCGTTGATCTGCTCGTGCATCGACGGGAAGATGCGCGCGCTCGCATCGTGCAGCGTGTTGTCGAGGTCGAATATCCATACCCGCCGCGACGGCGGGAGGCGCGCAATGCGCATTACCTGCTGCGGATCAGCGTGCCGACCCCCTGGTCGGTCAGCACCTCGAGCAGCAGCGCGTGCGGCACGCGCCCGTCGATGATGTGCACGCTCTTGACCCCGGCGCGCGCGGCCTCGAGCGCTGAAGCGATCTTCGGCAGCATGCCGCCCGACAGCGTGCCGGCGGCCAGCATGGCGTCGATCTGACGCGGCGTGACCCCGGTCAGCAGCTTGCCTTGCTCGTCGAGCACGCCCGGCGTGTTGGTAAGCAAGATCAGCTTCTCGGCGTGCAGCACCTCGGCCAGCTTGCCCGCCACCAGGTCGGCGTTGATGTTGTAGGACAGGCCTTCGGCGCCCACCCCGATCGGAGCCACCACCGGGATGAACCCCCCCTGCTCGAGCGAATCGATGACGCCCGGGTCGATCGACTCGATCTCGCCCACCTGCCCGATGTCGAGCAGCTCGGCCGGCTTCTCACGCGAGGGCATCAGGAGCTTCCGGGCGCGGATGAAGGCGCCGTCCTGGCCGGTCAGGCCCACCGCCCGGCCGCCCGCCTGATTGATGAGGGTGACGATGTCCTTGTTGACCGCTCCGCCGAGGACCATCTCGACCACGTCCATGGTCGCCGCGTCGGTGACCCGCATGCCCTGCACGAACTCGCTGCGGATCCCGAGCTGCTTCAGCAGCTGCTCGATCTGCGGCCCGCCGCCGTGCACCACCACCGGGTCCATGCCGACCAGCTTCAGCAGCACCACGTCGCGCGCGAAGCTCGCCTGCAGCGCAGCATCGACCATGGCGTTGCCGCCGAACTTGACCACGATGGTCTTGCCGTGGAAGCGGCGGATATAGGGCAGCGCCTCGGCGAGGATGCGCGCCTTGGTCGCGGCGTCGTTGGCTTGGGTCATGGCGATCCGATTCTACAAAGAAAAAGGGCCGGCGGATGCCGGCCCTTCGGTCGAGATGCCTGTCGCGTCAGTTTATCGCGATCTGCTTGCGCGCCGCAGCCGTCTTCTTCGGCAGCGTCAGCTCGAGCACGCCGTCGCGGAACTTCGCCTCGGCGGCGGCCTCGTCGATGTCGTGCGGCAGCGCGAAGCTGCGGCTCACCTTGCCGTACAGGCGCTCGGAATGCAGCACCTGCGCATCCTCGGCGACCTCCTTCTCGCGCTTGACCTCGGCACTCAGCGTGACCTGGGCGCCGTCGATCGTGACCTGGATGTCTTCCTTGCGCACGCCGGGCAGCTCGGCGCTGACCGTGTAGGCGCCGTTCTTCTCGGCGACGTCGACTTTCATTCGCGGCAGCTCGGCGCGGGCCTCGTTGTACATCGGCCGCACCAGGAAGCCCTTGAACAGGTCGTCGACCAGGTCGTTGAACGGATCGAATCGGGTAAGATTGCTCATAAGCGTCTCCTTTGCGGGTAAGCGGCTGTTCCTGCAAAGTCGAAAGTGGGGCGCGGCGGCTGCGTTTCAACCCCCCCCCCCCGACATCCCCCTTATGCCCCCGATCAGCGACTTCCGTGCCGAGCTCGAGGGGCAGCGCGCCTACCTGCTGCGCTACGCCACCCTCCAGCTGCGCGACGCCGAGCGGGCCGAGGACTGCGTGCAGGAAACGCTGCTCGCGGCGCTTGCGGGCGGGGCGGGATACGACGGCCGCTCCAGCCTGCGCACCTGGCTGACCGGGATCCTGAAGCACAAGATCGTCGACACAATCCGTCGCTCGAGTCGGGAGCCTGCGATGGCGCTCGAGCCCGAGGGCGACGGGTCCGAGTTCGACGCCCTGTTCGACCCGCGCGGCCACTGGGCGGAGGCCCCCTCTGCCTGGGAGCGACCGGACAGCGCCCTCGAGCGCTCGCAGTTCCTCGCCGCGCTCGAGGCCTGCCTCGCGCAGCTGCCGGCGAGGACCGCGCGCGCGTTCATGATGCGCGAGCACATGGGGCTGGAGACTGAAGAAATCTGTAAGGAACTCGGGATCACCGCGACCAACTGCTGGGTGATGCTGTATCGGGCGCGCATGGCGCTGCGCCTGTGCCTGGAGCAGACCTGGAAATGAAGATGATGCTGCCGTGCAGGGAAGTGACGCGCCTGGTCTCGCAGGGCCTGGATCGCAGGCTCGGCTTCGGCGAGCGCGTCGCACTGCGCCTTCACTTCGCGATCTGCGAAGGCTGCGGCACCTTCGAGCGCCAGATAAAGCTGCTGCGCCAGGCGGCGCGGCAGCTCGCCGAGGCCGACCGCCCGCGCGAGACCGGCCCTCAGAGCACGTAGCGCGCCAGGTCCTCGTTCTTCGCCAGCTCGGCCAGGCGCCCGTCGACATAGGCCGCGTCGATCGTGACCGTCGCCGCACCGTGCTTGCCGGCCTCGAAAGATATTTCCTCGAGCAGCTTCTCGAGCACGGTGTAAAGCCGCCGCGCGCCGATGTTCTCGGTTTTTTCGTTCACCTGGAACGCGATTTCGGCCAGCCGCCGGACCCCCTCCGGGCGGAACTCGAGCGTCACGCCTTCGGTGGCGAGCAGCGCCTGGTACTGCTTGACCAGGCTCGCGTCGGTCGAGGTGAGGATCTGCTCGAAGTCGTCCACCGAAAGCGAATCGAGCTCGACCCGGATCGGCAGCCGGCCTTGCAGCTCTGGAATCAGATCCGAGGGCTTGGCGAGGTGGAACGCGCCCGAGGCGATGAACAGGATGTGATCGGTCTTGACCATGCCGTACTTGGTCGCGACCGTGGTGCCCTCGACCAGCGGCAACAGGTCGCGCTGCACGCCCTGGCGGGAGACGTCCGCGCCGCCGATCTCGCTGCGGCTGGCGATCTTGTCGATCTCGTCCAGAAACACGATGCCGTTCTGTTCCGCGTTGGCGACCGCCTTGGCCTTCAGGTCGTCGTCGTTCACCAGCCGCGCGGCCTCCTCGTCCGTCAGCAGCTGCAGCGCCTCGCGGATGCGCAGCTTGCGCAGCTTTCTGCGCCCGCCGGACAGGTTCTGGAACATGCCCTGGATCTGCGAGGTGAGCTCCTCCATCCCGGGCGGCGCGAGGATCTCCATCTGCTGCGCGCTGACGGCGAGCTCGAGCTCGATTTCCTTGTCGTCGAGCTCTCCCTCGCGCAGCTTTTTGCGGAATTTCTGGCGCGTCGCGCTCTCTTCGGCCTCCACCCCGCGCGCGGGCGGCAGCAGCGCGTCCAGCACCCGCTCCTCGGCCGCGTCCTGCGCGCGGGCGCGCAC
>JBAUTW010000065.1:0-1848 GCA_049582365.1 Burkholderiales bacterium
GCGTAGAGCTCGCCGCCGGCGAGCGCGCCCATGCGCTCGAGCTGCGGCCGCAGCGCCGCCAGCGCATCGGCGCCGAGCGTGCGCTCGAGGTAGGCGCGCAGAACGCGGTCGTCGGAGTACTGGTTGCCGAGGGTCGGCGGCGACTGGACGAATGCCATTGCTGCTAAAGGATACACGCAACGCCCGCGGGCGGGCGCCGCGTATCCCGTAAAATGCGTGCATGGCCCAATACGTCTACACCATGCGCCGGGTCGGCAAGATCGTGCCGCCGCGGCGCGCAATTCTCAAGAATATTTCGCTGAATTTTTTCCCGGGCGCAAAAATCGGCGTGCTGGGGCTGAACGGCTCCGGCAAGTCGACCCTGCTGCGCATCATGGCGGGCGAGGACAGGGACTTCGAAGGCGAGGCGATCCCGATGCCCAACCTGCGCGTGGGCTTCCTGCCGCAGGAGCCGCAGCTCGACCCGGACAAGGACGTGCGCGGCAACGTCGAGCAGGGGCTGGGCGAGGCGATCGCGCTGGTCGAGCGCTTCAACGCCATCAGCGAGCGCTTTGCCGAGCCGATGGAAGACGACGAGATGAACCGGCTGCTGGAGGAGCAGGGCGAGCTGCAGGCGAAGATCGACGCCGCGAACGGCTGGGAGGTCGGCCGCACGCTCGAGATCGCGGCCGACGCGCTGCGCCTGCCGCCGTGGGACGCGGACGTCACCAAGCTCTCGGGCGGCGAGCGGCGGCGCGTCGCGCTGTGCCGCTTGCTGCTCTCGGAGCCCGACATGCTGCTGCTCGACGAGCCGACCAACCACCTCGACGCGCTGTCGGTGCAGTGGCTCGAGCAGTACCTGGAGCGCTTTGCCGGCACCGTGGTGGCGGTCACCCACGACCGCTACTTCCTCGACAACGTCGCCGGCTGGATCCTCGAGCTCGACCGCGGCCACGGCATCCCGTGGGAAGGCAACTACTCCTCGTGGCTGGAGCAGAAGGAGCAGCGCCTGGAGATCGAGGCCAAGCAGGAGGCGGCGCGCATCAAGACCATGAAGGACGAGCTGGAGTGGGTGCGCTCCAACCCGAAGGCGCGCCAGGCGAAGTCGAAGGCGCGGCTGGCGCGCTTCGATGAGCTTTCGTCGCAGGAATTCCAGCAGCGCAACGAGACCAACGAGATTTACATCCCGCCCGGCCCGCACCTGGGCGACCTGGTGGTCGAGGCGGAGGGGCTGAAGAAGTCGTTCGGCGACAAGCTGCTGTTCGAGGACCTGTCGTTCCGACTGCCGCGCGGCGGCATCGTCGGCGTGATCGGCCCCAACGGCGCCGGCAAGACGACCCTGTTCCGCATGCTGGTGGGGCAGGAAAAGCCGGACGCCGGCACGCTGCGCGTGGGCGACACCGTCAAGCTCGCCTACGTCGATCAGAGCCGCGACAGCCTCGACCCGGACAAGAGCGTGTGGGAGGAGATCTCGGACGGCGCCGACAACATCCAGGTCGGAGCCTATTCGACGCCGAGCCGCGGCTACGTCGCGCGCTTCAACTTCCGCGGCGCGGACCAGCAGAAGCGCGTGGGCGATCTCTCCGGCGGCGAGCGCAACCGGGTGCACCTGGCGAAGGTGCTGAGAAGCGGCGGCAATCTGCTCCTGCTGGACGAGCCGACCAACGACCTCGACGTCGAGACGCTGCGCGCGCTCGAGCTCGCGCTGCTCGACTTTCCGGGTTGCGCAGTGGTGATCTCGCACGACCGCTGGTTCCTCGACCGCGTCGCGACCCACATCCTCGCCTTCGAGGGCGACAGCCGCGCGGTCTGGTTCGAGGGCAGCTTCACCGACTACGTCGCCGACTGGCGCAAGCGCGTCGGCGACGA
>JBAUTW010000066.1:0-6014 GCA_049582365.1 Burkholderiales bacterium
CGGGCGCACCGGCGCCGCGATGCCCAGGCGGCGCTCGAGGAAGTCGGCGATCAGCGCGTTGATGCGCGCCGGGTAGCGCGCCTGCGGCGCGTGGCCCCCTCCCTCGATGGCGACCAACTCGGCGCCGGTCACCTCGGCCACCAGGCGCGCGCGCTCGAACGGCTGAATCTGGTCGTCGGTGCCGTGGATGATCAGCAGCGGGCAGCGAATGCTGCGGTACATCTGCTCACTGACGTCGAACGAGGGCCTGATCGAGCGCGCGGCTACCGTGTGCACCAGGGTCGGGCCCGTCGTCTCGGCCGCCCACTCGAGCGCGTCTTCCAGTTGCTTGGTCGAATGCGGCTCGCTGAACACATTGCCGAGGAAGAACCGGGAGAAATCTTCGTAGCCATCCCGCCGCCAGTACTCGCGGTTGTACTTGTCCCAGCCCTCGTACACTTCGTGCTTCACTTCGAAATGCGCGGGTTTGGTGTATGCATTGCCGCGTCCGATCGTGGCGGTCGTGCCGAGCATGACGGCCGCGCGCACCCGGCGGGGATGATGTGCGGCGAGCATCGCGGCGAGACCGCCGCCCAGCGACATGCCGATCAGGATCGCTGCCTCGGTGCCGGTGGCGTCAAGCACCGCGAGCGCATCGCCCATGTAGTGGTCGGGCGCGTAGGCTTCGTCGCAATCGGGCCGGCTGGACTTGCCGTTGCCGCGCGGGTCGTAGCTGACGCAGCGGAAGCGGTCGCTGAACCAGGGGATCTGCGCCTTGTAGATGCGCGAGTGCACGATCGCCCACGGCGGAATGAACAGGAGCGTGTCGGGGCCGTCGCCGTATATTTCATAGCGAATGCGGACCCCGTCGCGATCGACGACGCCTTCGCTGAGCGGAAGCTTGGCGCGCATGGCCGGAAACGGCGTTCAGCGGAACGTTTCCGCCGGCGGAAGAACCGGGCTTTCTGCCGACTGGCGCCCGGGCAGTGGAACGATCATCGGCACTTGCTTGCGGTAGCGCTCGAACCGGGCGCCGTGAACGCGGGCCAGGTCGCGCTCCTCGAAGAAGATGCCGATGAAGATGTAGCCCGTGGTCGCGATCGAGAACAACAGATGCCCCAGCGTCATGTGCGGCGTGGCCCAAAAGGCGATCAGGAATCCCAGCATGATCGGATGGCGCACGAACCTGTACAGGGCTGTGGTCTGGAACGGCAGATGCGAGTACTGCGCGTTGCGCAGCCGCAGGTAGACCTGGCGCAAGCCGAACAGGTCGAAATGATTGATCATGAACGTCGACATGAGGACGATCAGCCATCCCAGGCCGAAAACGGCGAACAGGCCCGACCGGGCGGCCGGATTCTCGACGCTCCAGACTATGCCCGTGATCGGCTGCCACTTCCAGCACAGCAGGGCGAGCAGCAGGCTTGCGAACAGGACGTAGGTACTGCGCTCGACCGATTTGGAAACGAGCCTCGTCCACCAGGCTTTGAAGGCCGGCCGCGCCATGACGCTGTGCTGCATCGCGAACAGGCCGAGCAGCACGATGTCGACCAGCAGGGCCTCGCCGAGCGGCCCGGCGGGCCCCGAATCGATCGACTTCGGCACCACCAGGTTGCCGACGAAACCGACCGCATAGAGGAACGAAATGAGAAATATTACGTAGCTCAACACGCCGTAAACGAAGCCGATGACTTTCATAGATCCTCCTCTGTTGCAATCAGCGCTGCTCGAGCATCCGAATCAGCGCACCGACGCGCCGCAGGGCCTCGCGCAGCGGAAATCCCTTCTGCTCGATTCCCGCCAGCACCAGGCTTTCGGCACCTATGAACGCGTTCGACACCAGCGCGGCCACGTCTTCGGCCGACAGCGGCCCGAATCCGTCCACCTTGCGCGCGAATTTGCGGGTGACCTCGGTGACCAGCCCTACCCAGCCCGACAGCGATTCGCGCACCACGGCACCCACCTCGGGGTCGGCCCAGCCGGCGGCTGCGAGCTCGTGCATGATGCGTACGAAGCCCGAAGCGAGGTCGTCGTCGAGGTAGGCACAGGCGCGGTCCCATTGATCGGCGAAGCTGAGCGTCGGATCGTTGAACAGCGCCTGCTGGCGCTCGAACAGCTGCGCGTTGAGGTATTCGAACAGCGCCAGCAGCAGGCCCTGCTTGGAGCCGAAGTGGTAGTGGATCTGGCTCAGCGGCACGCCCGCGGCGGTTGCCACCTCGCGCGTCGAGAGCGCCGCGTAGCCGCGCTCGCGCAGCACCTGGGCGGCGGCGTCGAGCAGCGCGGTGCGGGTGTCGAGGGTCGCGGTTGCCTGCTGTGCCATGAGGGCTCCTTTCGGCAAATAGCCTAATTCGGTCGATCGACCGAAGTCAAGAGGCCAATGAAAAGCTAGTCGAAACGGGGTGTTACGGCGTAGCCTTGGCCCCTTTTTCCCTTTTTCCCTTTCCGATTTCCCGATTTCCGTAACGGCCGCGCATGATCTTTACCGACCTCCAGCTCCAGATCCGGGACGCGGCGCGCGCGTTCGCGCAGAAGGAAATTGCGCCGCACGCGGCCGAGTGGGACCGGACCTGCACCGTCCCGATCCACGTGCTGCGCGCGATGGGGCCGCTCGGCTTCATGGGGATGTGCGTCGCGCCGCAGTGGGGCGGGGCGGGAGCCGACATGGTCTCCTACGCGCTCGCGGTGGAGGAGATCGCGGCCGGGGACTGCGGTTTGTGCAACATGATGTGCGTGAACAACTCGCCCAACTGCGCGGCGCTCGAGGAGCACGGCACGCCGGAGCAAAAGGAGAGGTTCCTCAAGCCGCTCGCCGCGGGCATTCAGTCGAGCGCGTTTCTGCTGACCGAGCCGCAGGCGGGCTCGGACGCGGCGGCGTTGACGACCCGTGCGGTGAAAAAGGGCGGGCGCTGGGTGCTCAGCGGGACGAAGCAGTTCATCACCGCGGGCCGAAGCGCCGACCTCGCCTTCATCGTCGCGGTGACCGACCCGGCGGCGGGCAAGCGCGGCATGTCGATGTTCGTCGCGCCGACCAGGGCGCCGGGATATCGCGTCGCGCGCGAGGAGGCGAAGCTCGGTCACCGCGCGGCCGACACCTGCCAGATCGCGCTCGAGGGGCTGGAAGTCCCCGAGGAGAACATGCTCGGTGCGCCCGGGGCGGGCTACCGCATCGCGCTCGCCTACCTCGAGAACGGCCGCATCGGCGTCGCCGCGCAGGCGGTGGGGGTGGCGCGCGCGGCGTTCGAGGCGTCGCTTCGCTACGCGCGCGAGCGCGAGGCCTTCGGCAAGCCGATCATCGGGCACCAGGCGATCGAATTCAAATTGGCGGAGATGGCCACCGCCCTCGAAGCGGCGCGCCAGCTCGTGCTGCACGCGGCCTCGTTGAAGGACGCGGGCGAGCCGTGCCTCAAGGAAGCGTCGATGGCGAAGCTCTTCGCCTCCGAGGCCGCCGAGCGGGTGTGTTCCGATGCGATCCAGATCCACGGCGGCTACGGGTATCTGAACGACTTCCCGGTCGAGAAGTACTGGCGCGACGCGCGCGTGCTGTCGATCTACGAGGGCACCAACGAAATCCAGCGGCTGGTGATCGGCCGGGCGCTGGAAGGCTGAGGCCCGGGCCGATGCAGATCTGGGTCGACGCCGATGCCTGCCCGCTGGTGATCAAGCAGATCCTATACCGCGCCGCGGAGCGCTCGCAGATCCAGACCACGCTGGTGGCGAACAAGCCGCTCGCCGTGCCGCGCTCGAAGTTCGTGCGCGCGATCCAGGTCGGGCGCGGCTTCGACGTGGCGGACAACGAGATCTCGCGCCGCCTGGCGGCGGGCGACCTGGTGGTGACGGCCGACATTCCGCTCGCGGCCGACGTGATCGCGCGCGGCGCGCAGGCGCTCAACCCGCGCGGCGAGCTTTATTCCGCGGACAACATCCGCGAGCGGCTGGCGATGCGCGACCTGCTGGAGAAGCTGCGCGAGACCGGCGTGCAGACCCAGGGGCCGGCGCCGCTGGATCACGCGGACCGCAAGCGCTTCGCCGACGCGCTCGACCGCTTGCTGGCGAAACGCCCGGCCTGAAAAAGGGGCCAGGCTCGATCAATTCGAGCCTGGCCCCTTTTTCTTTTTCCTACAGCCGCACGAACTGTTTGCCCTTGTTGCCGGCGACGAAGCCGTTGAAGACCTCGTTGACCTTGTCCCAGGTCCTGAGCTTCTTCATGTTGCCGAGCCAGCGCTGAACGTTGGGGTAGGCGGAGAGATCGATGCCGACCAGATCGCCGATGGTGGCCAGGCCGGCGCCGAAGTAGTCGGCGATGGTGATCTCGTTGCCGCACAGGTACGCGTTCTTCGGCCCGATCCAGTGGTCGTTCAGCACCTGCAGCCAGCGCCTGGCGCCTTCCTGGCCCCAGGCGATCGCGCCGGCGTGCGCCTCGTCGCTGCGCCGCTTGTGATGGGGAAAGAGCTGCGGATAGACCAGCCCGTAGCCGAAGTCGCGGTAGAACTGGGTGTTGAGCCAGTCCATCGCCTCGTTGACCTTGGCGCGCTTCTTCAGGTCCTTCGGGTACGAGGGCAGGTCGTACTTGTCGGCCAGGTATTTCAGGATCGCCGAGCCTTCGGTCAGCTTCAGGTCGCCGTCCTCGAGCATCGGCACCAGCCGGCTCGGGTTGAGCGACGCGTAGGGCTCCTGGTGGTGGGCGCCCGTGAGGATATCGACCATCACGTCCTCGCAGGGAATGCCGTTCTCGGCCAGGAACAGCCGCACCGGACGCGACGCGGTCGATACGGGGTGCATGTAGAGCTTCATGGCTTGTCCTCCTTTGGCGGGGGATTCTATGCGTGGAAATGCCGCAAAGGGGCGGTAAACTAGTTTTCGGAAATTGCGCAGGAGTCCCTGACATGATCCGCAAGCTGCACCACGCCGCCTACCGCTGCCGCGACTCGGAAGCAACGCGGCGCTTCTACGAGGACTTCCTCGGCCTGCCGCTGGCGGGAACGCTCGAGATCAAGGAGACCAAGTCCGGCCGCGCCACCGACACGCTGCACACCTTCTACCGCCTGGACGACGGCTCGCACGTCGCCTTCTTCGAGGCGCCCGACATGCCGTTCGAGTTCAAGCCGCAGCACGACTACGACCTGCACATCGCGCTCGAGGTCGAGCCGCCGGTGCTGCCGAAGATGATGGAGAAGGGCCGCGCGCAGGGCATCGACACGCGCGGCGTGTCCGACCACGGCTTCATCCACTCGATCTACTTCCGCGATCCGAACGGCTACGTGGTCGAGCTATGCGCCAAGCAGCCGGGCCACGACCGCGCGATGGACCCGGCCGCCAACGGCGCGCGCGCGAAGCTCGATCGCTGGAGCGACGCCAAGTCCGAGAAAACGGGGTCAGACCACTATTAATATCAAGTCGCAATCCGGCACCAGGACTCTGGTCGACGCGATCGCCTTCGCCGCCGACAAGCACCGCCGCCAGCGGCGCAAGGACGCCGAGGCCTCGCCCTACATCAACCATCCGATCGCGCTCGCGCGCGTGCTCACGGTCGAGGCGGGGCTCACCGATCCCGTTCTGCTTGCGGCCGCGGTGCTGCACGACACGCTCGAGGACACCGAGACTACTTTTGCTGAGCTGCGCGAGCGCTTCGGCGCGCCGGTGGCCTCGACGGTGCTCGAAGTCAGCGACGACAAGACGCTCGCCAAGGCGGACCGCAAGCGGCTGCAGATCGAGCACGCGGCGCACATCTCGCGCCGCGCCAAGCTGGTCAAGCTCGCCGACAAGATCTGCAACGTGCGCGACGTGGCCTCGAGCCCGCCGCACGGCTGGCCGCTCGAGCGGCGCCGGGAGTACTTCGACTGGGCCAGGGCGGTGGTCGACCGGATGCGCGGCACCCAGCGCAAGCTCGAGCGCCTGTTCGACGAGGCCTACGCCCGCCGCCCGTAGAGCCGGAAATCGGGGTCAGAGTCGAATTTTTCAAAGCAATTCATCCCTGACTTCATCTTCAGCGCAAAACCGGGGTCTGTCCCCGGTTTTACAGAGGCTCGAGGCTCTCG
>JBAUTW010000067.1:0-2257 GCA_049582365.1 Burkholderiales bacterium
CGCAGCGGGTCGTCCAGCACCGCCTCGTTGGCCGACTCGATCACGCAGTCGAAGGGGTTCGGCACCGGCCCGGCCCACTTGCCGGTCTCGACCGTGGCGACCGGCTTGCCGCGCGGGCGCAGGCTGCCGGGCCGGCGCACGCGCACGTGCATGATCTTCCCCGCCCGGGTCTGCGAAATGTCGGTCATGCCGATGCTCACCGCCCCGTCCTGCTCGACGCGCGCCCAGATCTGGAACTCCGCGTCGTAGTACAGCTCGGGACGCACCTCGCAGCCGTTGCAGGTCGCCATCCGCTAGATTATGCCCTTCTCCTCGAGCAAATCGATCGAATCGCTAACGTTCTCGTGGATCGCGACCTTGCGCGCCGAGAGCCCCAGCGCCAGGCCGAGCAGCTGGGTGAAATACAGGATCTTGACCTTGGTCTTGATGCCGAACTTCATCTCGGCCCGCACCTGGTGCATCTCGAGGCCGGAGTGGCAGGTCGGGCACTCGGTGGCGATCACTTCGGCGCCGCAGTCCTCGGCCGCCTGCAGGAGGTTCAGCACCAGCTGAGTCGAGGTGTCGGAATCCGACAGGGTGTGCGCGCCACCGCAGCACGCGGTCTTGAGCGGGTACTCGACGTTGACCGCACCGGCCGCTTCCAGCAGGTCGTCCATGAAGTGCGGCTTGTAGCTCGACTCCGAGCCCGGGCCCTGGTCCTTCTCGGGGAAGATCTGGCGCGGCCGGGTGTACATGCAGCCGTAGTAGTTGGCGATCTTGACGCCCTTGAGCGAATTCTTCAGGCGCGCCTTGATGCCTTCCGGTCCGAGCTCTTCCATCAGCCACTCGAGCAGGTGCACGGTGCGCACGTCGCCCTTGTAGACCGGGTCGTCGGCCTTGTGCGCCAGGTCCTGCACCGTCTGCATGGTCTCGGCCGAGGTCGCGCACTCGTACTCGGCCTTCTTCAGGTTGTGGTAGCAGCCGTTGCACGGCGCCATGACGGTGTCGAAGCCCATCTTTTCCGAGGCGATCGCCAGGTTGCGCGCCGACATGTAGGTCTGCAGCATCGGATGGACGTTCTTCACTTCCATCGCGCCGCAGCAGTTCCAGTCCGAGAGGTCCTGCATCTGCAGGCCGAGCTTGTCGACCAGCGCCCGCGTCGAGCGATCGTAGGGTCCGCCGGAGCCTTCCAGCGCGCAGCCCGGGTAGTACGCCACCTTAGCCATGTTTCTGTTCCTCGAGATATGCCTGCAGCACCGCGCCGGTCTTGCCCCAGCTCCGCGTGCGCGGCTTGAACACCATCGCCCAGCCCATCTTGAGCGGCCCCGCGATCGGCAGCCGGGCGATGAATTTGCCGATCCTGCCGTCGCGCAGCAGCGGCAAATTATTCATCCGCGCCAGGAACACGCCGAGCCAGCCCTTCTTCAGCAGCTCGACGATGTCGACCCCGGTCTTCCTGAAGAAATTGAACATCACCTCGGAGTCCTCGATGCGGCCGCGCTCGAGGCACTGGCGGGTGAACTCCCGGTCGAACTGGGTCGACTTCGACGCCGGGACGTGGCCCTCCGCCTCGAGCCAGTGCTGCAGCGCCTTCATCACCCCTTCGGGCTTGACGTCCTTGGGGCAGATGTTGGTGCATTTGTTGCAGGACACGCACTGCCAGATGATGTCCTTGTCCTTGACGATCTCCGACTGCAGGCCCAGGTTGGTGCAGTAGATCCAGTAGCGCGGATTGAAGTCGGTGTTGATCGCGTACATGGTGCAGGAATTGGTGCACGAGCCGCACTGCCAGCAGCGGTGCACGTTCTCCCCTCCCGGCATGGCCTGGATCGCCTTCTGGAATTCCGGGTCGTAGTCCGCGACCGTGCGCGGCAGGATCATCGTGTTCCAGTGGCCCGAAACGTCGACGCCTTCGATCACCAGCTTTTCGGCGGACAGGACCTGGTTCGGGTCGATGAGCGACTTCTCGTGAATCGGCATGCGTCTTCCCTAGTGAATCGTTGCGGCGGACTTCCTGACGCGCGGGCGTCCGCCCGCGGCGTCGAGGCCGAGCAGCTTGCGCAGCTGCTCGTCCGGCGTGCTGGCGCGGGTGAAATCGGACCCCAGCACGCCGCCGGTCATGGCGCGGAAATACGTGACGTAGGCCATCCCCAGCACCAGGTCGGCGAGCCAGTGCCGGTCGCGCCAGATGCCCTGCTCGGCGATGCGCTCGTAGAGCCAGCCGCGCGCCGCGGCGTGATCGACCTCGGCGGCGGCCTCCTCGCGCATCAGCTCGCGC
>JBAUTW010000068.1:0-4989 GCA_049582365.1 Burkholderiales bacterium
GCCGCGAGCACCTCGACGATCGCATCCTGGAACGCGCGCGCCACGTCGGCCCGGAACTGCGGGTCGGGGTCGGCGCCCCGTACCAGCAGCATCACCGCGGTCTTCAGGCCCGAGAAACTGAATTCCAGGTCGCCGCTCGCGATCATCGGCCGCGGCAGGCGGTGGCGCCCCGGGATGCCGGATTCGGCCAGGCGCGCCAGCGCCGGCCCGCCCGGATAGCCCAGCCCGAGCAGCGTGGCGGTCTTGTCGAACGCTTCCCCGGCAGCGTCGTCCTGGGTCTCCCCCAGCAGCACGTAGCGGGCGATCCCGTCGACCCGCATCAGCTGGGTATGCCCGCCCGAGACCAGCAGGGCGACGAACGGAAAGGCGGGCGGACGCTGCGAGAGCAGGGGCGAAAGCAGATGCCCTTCGAGGTGATGAATGCCGATCGCCGGCACGCCGAGCGCAAGCGCCAGCGCGTGGGCGAACGAGGCCCCGACCAGCAGCGCGCCCGCCAGCCCCGGGCCCTCGGTGTAGGCCACCGCGCCGAGCTGTTCGATTTCGCGCCTGGCCTGCCCGAATACGCCGCGCGCCAGGGGGATCAACCGCCGGATGTGGTCGCGCGAGGCCAGTTCGGGCACCACCCCGCCGTAGGCCTCGTGCATTGCCACCTGGGAATGAACCGCGTGCGCGAGCAGGCCCGATCCGGCGGTGTCGTACAGGGCGACACCGGTTTCGTCGCACGAAGTCTCGATTCCCAGGATCAGCATGCGCCTGGCATTCTACGGGGCTGGCGGCATGGCCTTGAATCCGGATATAATTCGCCTCTTTCGCAAAACCTGCCGGAGTCTGGATGCCGACTGTTCGCATCAAGGAAAACGAGCCGTTCGAGGTGGCGATGCGCCGCTTCAAGCGCACCGTGGAGAAGACCGGGCTGCTGACCGAGCTGCGCGCCCGGGAGTTCTACGAGAAGCCGACCGCGGAGCGCAAGCGCAAGCTCGCCGCCGCCGTCAAGCGCCATCACAAGCGCCTGCGCAGCCAGATGCTGCCGCAGAAGCTGTACTAGGCTTAGAGGCCGACATGTTCCCGCGCCCCGGCGCCATGCGCCGGGGCGTTTCCATTTCTGAGTCAGGATGCCGCTCAAAGAACGCATCACCGAAGACATGAAGGCCGCCATGCGTGGCAAGGATCAGCCGCGCCTGTCCGCGGTGCGCCTGCTGCTCGCGGCAATGAAGCAGAAGGAGGTCGACGAGCGCGTCGAGCTCACCGACGCGGACGTGCTTTCGATCATCGAGAAAATGCTCAAGCAGCGCCGCGAGTCGATCGCCCAGTACGAATCGGCCGGGCGCACGGACCTGGCCGATGTCGAGAAGTTCGAATCCGGCGTGCTGTCGCAGTACCTGCCGCAGCAGCTGGGCGATGCCGAGGTTGTCGAAGCGGTCGCGGCGGCGATCGCCGAGTCCGGCGCCGCCGGCCCGAAGGACATGGGCAAGGTGATGGCGCTGCTCAAGCCCCGCCTGGCCGGCCGCGCGGACATGGGCAAGGTGTCCGGGCTGGTGAAATCCAGACTCTCCGCCTAAGGCGGCTCGCCGGCCGCTAAACTAGCGGCAGGCGGCCGTCCCGTGATCCCAGAAAGCTTCAAGCAGGACCTCCTCAACCGCGTCGACATCGTCGATGTCGTGTCGCGCTACGTGAAGCTGAAGAAGGGCGGGGCCAATTTCACGGGCCTGTGCCCGTTCCACAGCGAGAAATCGCCCTCCTTCACGGTCAGCCCCGCCAAACAGTTCTACCATTGCTTCGGCTGCGGCGCGCACGGCAACGCGATCGGCTTCCTGATGTCGTACGCCGGCCTGGGCTACGTCGACGCGGTGAAGGACCTTGCCGCCTCGGCCGGGATGCAGATGCCGGAGTTCCGGCCGGCCTCGCCGCAGGAGAGCGCGCGCCGCGAACGCGAAACCGACCTCTACGCGCTGATGGAGCGCGCGATGGAGTTCTATCGCGCCGAGCTGAAGAAATCGCCGCGCGCGATCGAATATCTCAAGGGCCGCGGACTGACCGGCGAGGTCGCCGCGCGGTTCCGCATCGGTTATGCGCCGGACGACTGGCAGGGATTGCGCAACGCGTTCCCCGAGTACGAAGACAAGGCGCTGGTCGAATGCGGCCTGGTGATCGAGAACGAGGGCAAGCGCTACGACCGCTTCCGCGACCGGGTGATGTTTCCGATTCTTTCGGTGCGCGGGGCGGTGATCGGCTTCGGCGGGCGCGTGCTCGGCGCCGGCGAGCCGAAATACCTGAACTCCCCGGAAACGCCGCTGTTCGAGAAGGGGCGCGAGCTGTACGGGCTGGTCCAGGCGCGCGACGCGATCCGCGCCTCCGGGCGCGCGCTGGTGGTGGAAGGCTACATGGACGTGGTGGCGCTGGCGCAGTACGGCGTCGGCTACGCGGTCGCCACGCTCGGTACTGCGACCACGGCGATGCACGTCTCGAAGCTGCTGCGGCTCGCCGACGAGTTGGTGTTCTGCTTCGACGGCGACGCGGCCGGGCGCAAGGCGGCCTGGCGCGCGCTCGAGGTGAGCCTGCCGCTCGCCCCGGACCACAAGCCGATCCGCTTCCTGTTCCTGCCCGAGCGCGATGATCCGGACAGCTACGTACGCGCCCACGGCAAGGAGGCGTTCGAGCGCCTGGTGCGCGAGGCGCAGACCCTGTCGGAGTTTCTGCTCGGCGAGCTGCGCGCCGCGGCCGACCTCTCCAGCCCCGAGGGACGCTCGGGGTTCCTCAGTGCGGCGAAGCCCCACCTGCGCCAGATCGCGGCCGCCGCGCTCAGGCTGCAGATCGTGAAGGAGGTCGCGGCGCTCGCCGGCGTCTCCCAGGACGAGGCCGAGCAGATCCTGGAATTGCGTCCGGCGCGGCCCTACGCGCGGCCGGCGCCGGCGAAGCCGCAACCCTCGCGCCACTTCGCGCTCGAGGAAAGGCTCCTGGCGCTCGTTTTCGCCAAGCCGTCGCTCGCGCTCGAGGTCGATCCGGGCCTGCTCGATCCATCGCTCGAGGAGAGCAAGGCGCTGGCGCAAATCGCCGCGGCGCTCAAGCGAACCGAGCGACCGGACGAGGTGTCCGACGGGATGCTGATCGAGCTGCTGGGCGAGTCCCCGCACCGCGATGTGCTCGCGCGTGCCCAGGCGACGCTGTGGATGTCGCTCAGGCTGTCGCCGGAAGAGGCGCTGGGCGAGTTCCGCGACACCCTGTCCAAACTCGGCACGCGCGCCCCGGCGGAGGAGAAGGCGCTGCTGGCGAAGATTCTCAAGAAGTCCGCAACAGCAGAGGAAGAAAGGATTTTCCAGGAACGTTACATGCCCAAAGGGCCTTGAGATTCATTGATTTGCTACAATATACGGTTTCGCCGGACCTTTCGTAGTCCGGGACCAGACGTGAGGCAAGGATGGCCAAGGACAAGCGCAAGACGACGAACATGAAGGCCCGCAAGGCGAGCAAGAAAGCGAAAGACGTCAGGAAGCTGAAGCGCAAGCCGGCCGCCAAGGCGCGCCCCGCGGCGAAAAAGAAGGCCAAGATCGTACGCTCGGCGCGCAAGGCGGCGGGTAAGCCCGCCAAGCGCGTAGCGCCCAAGAAGCCGGTGCCCGCCAAGCGCCCGGCTCAGGCGAAGAAGCCGGTGGTGCCGGCAAAGGTCAAGCCCCAGCCGAAGGTTGTCGCGGCGCCCGCCCCTGCGCCCGAGGCCAAGGCCGGCAAGAAGGGAAAGGCAAAAATCCAGAATACCAAGCAGGCGCTCGAGCTTCTCGAGGCCAAGGTGAATGCCGGCCTCAAGGCGGCCAAGGAGAAGAAGGGCCGCGGCGGGCGCAAGGCGCGGCGCGAAGAATGGCTCGCAGCCGCCGCCGAGATGCCCAAGGAAGACGCCGAGGCGCGCCGCACGCGACTCAAGACCTTGATCAAGCTTGGCAAGGATCGCGGCTTTCTGACCTACGTCGAAATCAACGATCACCTGCCGGACGACCTGGTCGACGCGGAGCAGATCGAGTCGATCATCTCGACCTTTGCCGACATGGGCATCCAGGTCTTCGACCAGGCGCCCGACCAGGAATCGCTGCTGATCACGGAATCGGCGCCGGCTGCCTCCAACGACGAGGACGTCGAGGAGCAGGCCGAGGCCGCACTGTCGACCGTGGACTCCGAGTTCGGGCGCACCACCGACCCGGTGCGCATGTACATGCGCGAGATGGGCTCGGTCGAGCTGCTCACGCGCGAGGGCGAGATCGAGATCGCCAAGCGCATCGAGGAAGGCCTGCGCCACATGGTGCAGGCGATCAGCGCGTGCCCGACTACGATTCACGAGGTGCTCGACCTGGCCGAAAAGGTCGAGAAGGAGGAGATGCGCATCGACGAGGTTGTCGATGGCCTGATCGACCCCAACGCCAAGGACGACTTCGACCCGAAGAAGGCCGAGTCCGAGCAGGACGAGGACGAGACCATCGAGGAGGAGGAGATCGAGGAGGAAGAGGACGACGACGGCGCCGCCGCGCGCGCCAGTCTGCTGCAGCTGCGCACCGATGCGCTCGAGAAGTTCGCCCGCATCCGGCGCCTGTACGACAAGATGAAGCGCGCGCTCGAGAACAAGGGCCCGCGCGACAAGGACTACGTGCGCGCCCGCGAGCAGATCACCAACGAACTGATGACGATCCGCTTCACCGCGCGAACGGTCGAGCGGCTGTGCGACAGCGTACGCAGCCTGGTCGACGACATCCGCTCGCGCGAGCGCGAGATCCACAACATCTGCACCGACAAGGCGCAGATGCCGCGCCAGCACTTCATCAAGGTGTTCGCCGGAACCGAGGGATCCAAGCGCTGGCTGACCGGCGAGCTGAACGGGGGGCATCCCTGGAGCGAGGTGCTGGTTCGCTTCGAGCCCGCGATTCTCGAGCTGCTCGGCAAGATGCAAGGCGTGCAGCAGAAGATCGGCATCCCGATCCGCGACTTGAAGGAGATCAACAAGCAGAT
Source organism: Burkholderiales bacterium (assembly GCA_049582365.1). Taxonomy (GTDB): domain Bacteria; phylum Pseudomonadota; class Gammaproteobacteria; order Burkholderiales; family SG8-39; genus DAHVFK01. The sequence continues at coordinate 4,984 of JBAUTW010000068.1, forward strand.
GTCGAC
>JBAUTW010000069.1:0-2331 GCA_049582365.1 Burkholderiales bacterium
TGTTCGCCGCCGAGGATCCGGGCAAGACGATGAGCTTCATCGAGGCGGTCGCGCTCGCCGAGACGAAGTTCGGCACGATCGCCGCGGTGGGGTCGTATGCGCCGCCCAAGCCCCCGGGCAGGTACAAGGGCGCGGGCGTGGGCCCGTCGCCCGCCTACAGCTTCTCGGCCTGCGTGGTCGAGACCGAGGTCGACCCCGCGACCGGCTGGGTCCACGTGCCCAAGATCTGGATCGCGCACGACATCGGCCGCGCGCTCAACCCGGTGCTCGCGCGCGGGCAGGTGATCGGCGGCGTGTACATGGGCCTGGGCGAGGCGCTGATGGAAGCGCAGGTGTTCCGCCGCCTGCCCGCCAAGCTTTCGGGCGCGCTGGTGCACCGCACGCCCTCGCTGCTCGAGTACAAGAGCCTCACGTCGCTCGACATGCCGGAGGTCGAGGTGGCGCTGATCGAGGACCCGGACCCGAATTGCCCCTACGGTGCGAAGGAGGTCGGACAGGGGCCGCTGCTGCCGGTGATGCCGGCGGTGGCGAACGCGATCTTCGACGCGGTCGGGGTGCGCATCGACGAAGTGCCGATCACCCCGGACAAGGTGCTGCACGCGCTGGAGAAGAAGGCCAGGGGCGAGGCGCCGCGCGTCGGCCCGGAGAGCTTCCCCGCGGTGCCGTATCCGGCGCCCGTTTTCGTGCTTCCGCCCTGGGAGGGTGGAGATGGCAACGAGATCAAGCGCGAGGAGAAAGCCGCATGATGCGCATGCCGTGGTTCGAGTTCCGCGCGCCGCGCACGATCGGCGAGGCGGCGAAGATCCTCGCGGGCGAAGGCCCGCAGGCGATGCTGATCGCGGGCGGCACCGACCTGGTGCCGAACATGAAGCGCCGCCACCAGACGCCGGCGACGCTGGTCTCGTTGCGCAGGATTGAAGAGCTGCACAAGTCGAACGGCTCCCTGGGGGCCTGCCTGACGCTCACCGAGATCGTCGATTCGGCCCATGTACGAGAGCGCTACCGCGGCCTGTGGCAAGCCGCGGCGCAGATCGCTACCCCGCACCTGCGCAACATGGGCACGCTCGGCGGCAACCTGTGCCTCGATACGCGCTGCACCTACTACAACCAGAACTACGAATGGCGCCAGGCGATCGACTTCTGCCTCAAGAAGGAGGGCGAGACCTGCTGGGTGGCGACCGCGAGCAAGCGCTGCGTCGCGGTGTCCTCGACCGACAGCGCGCCCGCGCTGATCGCGCTCGGGGCGAAGGTGAAGCTGGTCTGCGCTGCCGGAGAACGCGAGGTGGCGCTGGCCGACCTGTACAGGAACGACGGCATCGACTACCTGAGCCGCAAGCCGGACGAGATCCTGACCGAGGTCGTGCTGCCCGCCGCCGAGGGCTGGCGCAGCACCTACTGGAAGCTGCGCCGTCGCGGCTCGTTCGACTTTCCCGTGTTGGGCGTCGCGGCCGCCGTGAAAATGAAAGGCGACACCGTCGAAGAGGCGCGCATCGCCCTCGGCGCGGTGGCTTCGCGCCCGTTCCTGGTCGACAAGGCCGGCGCGTATCTGGCGGGCAAGAAGCTCACCGACGACGTCATCGCCGAAGCGGCCGCCAGCGTCGCCTCGCGCGCCAAGCCGATGGACAACACCGACCTCGACCTGTATTGGCGCAAGGAAGTCGTCGGCGCCTTCGCCGGCTACGCGCTGCGAGAGCTGCGCGGCGACGACATGCGCGCGACGCGCACGCGGGTCGCGCGCCAGGCTCTCGCGTAAACTAGCGGGAGGAATGGATACCCGCGACGTGAGATACATCTTTTCGCTGCTGCTCGCCTGCGCTTGTGGCGCATTGCAGGCCGCGCCACTGCCGCAAGCCGAGCCGGTGCCGGGCGGCATCGCGATCGTGCCGCTCGGGCCCGACCGCGGTCCGGCGCCGCGCGCGACCTTCAACGGCGATCGCGTGATGGTGCAGAAGGACGGGCCGAAGTGGGTCGCGCTGGTCGGCATCCCGCTGGATGCGAAGCCGGGCGAATACGCGCTGCGGGTCGCCAAGCGCAGCCTGGATTTCAGCGTGCGCGACAAGCAGTACGCGGTGCAGCGGCTCACGATCGAGAACAAGCGCAAAGTCGACCCGACGCCGCTCGACCTCGAGCGCATCCGGCGCGAATCCAGGATCATCAAGGCAGCCCTCGCCGCGTGGCACGCCGAGGCCAACGTGCCGCTGCGCTTCGACCTGCCGGTGCGTGGCCCGGTGAGCAGCCCCTTCGGCCTGCGCCGCGTCTTCAACGGCCAAGCCCGCAATCCCCACAGCGGACTGGATATCGCCGCACCCGCCGGCGCGCCGATACACGCCC
>JBAUTW010000070.1:0-4921 GCA_049582365.1 Burkholderiales bacterium
GAATCGAACAGCGCGAGCGACGCGCCGCCGCCCGCGGCGAGCGCGGCGAGCGCGACCAGACTGCGCCGCCGCCCGACGCGGTCGGCGAGGAAGGTGCTGTAGGCCGTGCCGCAGGCGACGCCGACGAAGCCCGAGGTGAGCACCATCCCGACTTGCGCTTCGTCGAAGCCGCGCTTGGCGAGGTACACCGCCGCGAGCACGCTGATCGATCCCGCGGCCAGCCCGCGCAGCAGCGCGGCAGTGTAGATGAGCCTGCGGTCGCGCCGCAGCGAGCTCATCCCAGCCGGTCGGGCCGGAAACCGACGTCGCACACCCTGCCGCGCTGCGCGCGCTTGCCCTCGTAGTCCCTGAGCGCCTTCGCGTCCAGCTCGGCGGTCTTGCGCGTGCGCTTGAAGCCCGAAACGCGCAGCGCACCCTTCGGGTCGAGTGCGGCGACCGCGGTGAGCGTCACCTTGTCGGGCAGCGCGATCAGTTGCACGCCGACCCCGCCGTTGGGACGCAGCGGCAGCTCGGCCATCGGGAACACCAGCAGCCGCGCGTCGGACGACAGCGCGGCGACCTTGAGCTTCGCCGCGTCGCCGCCGTAGGGCGCCGGCGTATTGGCGCGCGCGCCCTCGGCGACGTTCATGAATTCCTTGCCCGCGCGCGTCTTGGTGAACAGGTCGCCCAGCCTGCAGAGGAAGCCCTGGCCCGCGCTCGAGCTCATCAGCAGAGGCTGGGACGGGTCGCCGCAGGCCATCCAGACGATGTCGTCGCCGTTGCAGTTGACCAGCGCGTTCACCGGCTGGCCATCGCCGCGCCCGCTCGGCAGACCGGCCGCCTCGAGCGTGAACGTCTTGCCGCGCGCCGACAGGAACGCCACCGGCGAGGTGGTCTTGCACTCGAGCGCCTGCAGCAGTCCGTCGCCGTCCTTGAAGCCGACCGCCGTGAGGTCGATGCCGTGCCCCGAGCGAGCGCGGATCCAGCCCTTGTTCGACAGGATCACGGTGAGCGGCTCCTCGAGTACGCTGCGCTCGATCTGCGCGCGCTCGTCGGGCTTGATCAGGGTGCGGCGCGCGTCGCCGAACTTCTTCGCGTCCTCCTCGAGCTCCTTCACCACGAGCTTGCGCAGCTCCTTGTCCTCGCCCAGCAGGGTCTTGAGGCCCTTGCGCTCTGCCTCGAGCGATTTCCTCTCGTCGTTGAGCTTGACGCCGTCGAGCCGGGTGAGCTGGCCCAGGCGCAGGTTGACGATGTCCTCGGCCTGGCGCTCGCTGAATTTCCACTTCGCGCGCAGCTTCTGCTTCGCCTCGGCCTGGTCGTCGCAGGCGCGGATCAGCTTGATGATCTCCTCGATTTTGGCCAGCGCGAGCAGCCGGCCCATGACGATGTGCAGCCGCTCCTCGCACTTCTCGAGCCGGTGCGCGGTGCGCCGGCGCACCGTCTGCACCCGGAACTCGGTCCATTCGCGCAGCACCTCGACGATGCCCTTGGTCTCGGGCAGGCCGTCGAGGCCCAGCCAGGTGAGGTTGATCGCGTAGCGCATCTCGAGCGAGGTCTGCACCAGCAGCGCCTTCATCGTCTCGGCCGGGTCCTGGCGCGAGCTGCGCGGCTCGATCACCAGCCGCAGCCTGGCCTTGCGGTCGGATTCGTCGCGCACCGACTCGACCAGATCGAGCACGAACTGCTTGATGCGCTTTTGCTCCTGCGTCACGTCCTTCTTGCCCGCCGCAGGGCGCGGGCTCACCAGCGCGTCGATTTCCTCCTGCACCTGGCGGGCCGACACGCCGTGCGGCAGCTCGGTGACCACGATGCGCCACTGCCCGCGCGCGAGCGGCTCGACCGTCCAGCGCGCGCGCATCGTGATCGAGCCGCGCCCGCTTTCGTAGGCCTGCCGCAGCTCGTCGGGCGGCGAGATGATCTGCCCGCCGCCGGGAAAGTCAGGCCCCGGCAGGCGCTCGAGCACGTCATCGAGCTTCGCCTTGGGGTGGCGGATCACCCACGCCGCCGCCGCCGCGACCTCCTTCAGGTTGTGCGGCGGGATGCGGGTGGAAAAGCCGACCGGGATGCCGAACGAGCCGTTGAGCAGCCCGAAGGGCACTCTCGCCGGCAGCAGCACCGGCTCGTCGAACTTGCCGTCGTAGTTCTTCTGGAAGTCGACCGTGCCCTCGCCGATCTCGGCCAGCATCAGCTCGGCGATGCGCGCCAGCTTCGCCTCGGTGTAGCGGTAGGCCGCGGCGCCGTCGCCGTCGCGCGAGCCGAAATTGCCCTGGCCGTCGATCAGCGGGTAGCGCATCGAGAACGGCTGCGCCATGTGCACCAGCGCCTCGTAGGTCGAGGCGTCGCCGTGCGGGTGATACTTGCCCAGCACCTCGCCGACATAGCGCGCCGACTTGGCGAAGCCCTGCCCGCCGCCGGGCGTGTCGCCCATCGCGTAGAGGATCCTGCGCTGCACCGGCTTGAGGCCGTCGGCGACCTCGGGCAGCGCGCGCGCCTTGACCGTCGAAACCGCGTAGCCGAGATAGGCCTGCGAGGCGTGGCGCTCGATCGGAGCGGCGTCGTCGCCGTTGTCGGGGGCGAAAAGATCCAGCGTCTGCGTATCGTCCATCGCTTACTCGAAAAGTGGCAACTGCCGGTCGGACACGGCGACCGCGAGCTCGACCGCGGCGCGCGCCTTGTCCAGCGTGTCGCAGCGGCCGAGCTTGCCGGCCGCCTCCCAGTCGTAGCGTCCGCTCTCGACCAGGGTGACCTTGCCGAGCTTCTGCTTGCCGAGCCAGTAGACGTGGCCGCGGTAGCCGCGCTCCCAGACCGGCCTGGGCTTGGAACGCTTTGTGCGCCTGGCGCTCACACGTCGGCCTCCACTGTCTTCCAGTGCTCGCGCATCCAGTTGCGCCGTCCTTCGGCTTCGCCTGCGTCCATCAGCAGCTCGAAGGTCTCGCGCACCTTCTTGATCCGCTCGCGATCGAGCTGCATGCGCACCAGCCGGCGCGAGTCGGGATTCATGCTGGTCTCCCACAGCTGCTCCGCGCTCATCTCGCCCAGGCCCTTGAAGCGCGAGATCTCCCAGCTGCCCTCGCGCAGCTTCTCCTTCTTCAGCAGCCCTAGCGCTTCCTCCAGCTCGTCGTCGTCGAGGCAGTACAGGCGCCGGCCCGGGCGGCCCTTGCCCTGCGCCGGCACCTCCACTTTGTACAGCGGCGGCTGGGCGACGTACAGGTGCCCGGTCTCGACCAGCTTGGGCGCGTGGATGAAAAAGAACGTGAGCAGCAGCGCCTGGATGTGGCCGCCGTCGACGTCGGCGTCGGTCATCACGATCACCTTGCCGTAGCGCAGCCCCGAAAGATCGGGCGAGTCGTCGATGCCGTGCGGGTCGACGCCGATCGCGGTCGCGATCGCCTGCAGCTCCTTGTTGGCAAGCACCGTGCGCGAGTCCTTGGACATGGTGTTGAGCACCTTGCCGCGCAGCGGCAGCACGGCCTGGGTGTCCTTGTCGCGCGCTTCCTTGGCCGAGCCGCCGGCCGAGTCGCCTTCGACCAGGAACAGCTCGTTCCTCGAAGTGTCGCCCGAGGCGCAGTCGACCAGCTTGCCCGGCAGCGTGGCGACGCCGGAGGATTTCTTGCGCTCGAACTTCTTGCCGCGCGACAGGCGCGAGAGCGCCTGCTCGATCGCCAGCTCGACGATCTTCCTGCCCTCGTCGGGGTGGGCGTTCAGCCACAGCTCGAACGCGTCGCGCACGCAAAGCTCGACCAGGCGCGCGGCGTGGCGGGTGGTGAGCTTCTCCTTGGTCTGGCCGTGGAATTGCGTGCGCACGATGCGCGCGGAGAGCGTGAAGCAGGCGCGCGACCACAGGTCCTCGGCAATCAGCTTGACGCCCTTGGGGCTCAGGCCGCGCGTGTCCATGAACGCGCGCAGCGCGTCGAAAATGCCGTTGCGGAAGCCTGCCTCGTGCGTGCCGTGCGAGCGGGTCGGAATCAGGTTGACGTGGCTGTCGGCGAACACCTCGCCCTCGGCGACCCAGCCGATCGCCCACGCGGCGCCCTCGCCGGGTTCGACTTCCGGGATGTCGCTCTGCTCGAAATAGCGCTCGCCGGTGAACAGCGGCGCGACCAGCTCGCGTCCGGCGAGCATGAACTCGAAGTATTGCGCCATGCCGCGCTCGTATTTCCAGACCTTCTCTTCCCGCCCTTCGATGCGCAGCACCATGGTCAGCCCGGGCAGCAGATAGGCTTTCGAGCGCACGAGGTGCTCGAGTTCGCTCATCGGGATGTTGGGCGAGTCGAAATATTTCGGATCGGGCCAGGCGCGCACCACCGTGCCGGTGCGGCGCTCGCGGATCTTCTCGGACTTGAGCTTCTGCTTCAGCTCGCCGCCCTCGAACGCGATGGTGTGCCGGTAGCCGTCGCGGTAGACCGTGACCTCGAGCCGCTTCGAAAGCGCGTTGGTGACCGCGACGCCAACCCCGTGCAGGCCGCCCGAGATGTGATAGACCGCGTCGCCCGAGCGGTCGAACTTGCCGCCGGCGTGAAGCATGGTGAACGCGACCTCGACCGCGGGCTTCTTCTCCACCGGATGCATGTCGACCGGGATGCCGCGGCCTTCGTCCTCGACCTCGATCGAGCCGTCCTTGTGCCAACTGACGGTGATCTTCTTGCCAAAGCCGGCCAGCGCCTCGTCGACCGCGTTGTCGATCGCCTCCTGCACCACGTGCAGCGGATGGATGGTGTGGGTGTACATGCCCGGCATGCGGCGCACGGGCTCGAGCCCCTTGAGGGCCTGGATCGAGGAAGCGTTGTAGGTCTGTCTTGCCATGTATCTAGTGCAGCTAACGGCTTGCGATGCTATATATTGTAGTCGCTGGCGGCTCACGCCGCGGCATAGCGCCGCTTGAGCTGCGCCGCGCTCGCGCGTCCCGGCGCCTGAACCGCGACGCCCTCGGCCGCCGCCGCGT
>JBAUTW010000071.1:0-3562 GCA_049582365.1 Burkholderiales bacterium
CGCCGGCCCGGTCGCCGAGCGGCTGGTGCTGGCGGTGACGCTGTCACTGGTGATCTCGCCGCTCGTGTTCGCGCTGCACGACCGGCTGCTCGCCGGCTGGCGCGAGCGCGCCGCGCCGCCCGAGTTCGACGCGATCGACGACCCGGGCAAGCCGGTGATCATCGCCGGCTACGGCCGCGTGGGGCAGATCGTCTCGCGCGTGCTCAACATGTGCGGCATCTCGTTCACCGCGCTCGAGCTGTCCTACCAGCAGGTCGACTTCGTGCGCCGCTTCGGCGGCAAGGTGTACTACGGCGACGCCTCGCGCCTGGAGCTGCTGCAGGCGGCCAAGGCGGGCGAGGCGAAGCTGTTCGTGCTCGCGATCGACGACGTCGAAGCGTCGCTGCGCACCGCGGCGGTGGTGCGGCGCCATTTCCCCGAGCTGCCGATCATCGCCCGCGCGCGCAACCGCAACCACGTGTACCGCCTGCGCGACCTCGGCGTGAGCAACATCATGCGCGACACCTTCCCTTCGAGCCTCGCCATGGCCGAGCAGGCGCTGCTGCGGCTGGGAATGTCGGCCTCGGCCACCGCCGGCGCCCTGTCGCTGTTCCGCCGCCACGACGAGGAGCGGCTCGAGTCGCAGTACGCGCTGCGCAACGACGAGGCGAAGCTGATCCAGACCACGCGCGAGGCGGCCGAGCAGCTCAAGGAGCTGTTCGAGTCCGACCCCACGGCGCGGCGCGCCGCAGGGCGCTAGAATCCGCATCCCGTTCCCTTCCGGAGAGCACGATGGCCATATCGATGTACCAGGCGAGCGCGCCGCGCTTCGCCAATACGCTAGGCAATCTGGCCGGGGTGCTCGACAAGGCGCAGGCGCACGCCGAAGCGAAGGGCCTCGACCCGCTGGTGCTGACCGCCTGCCGCATCTTCCCCGACATGTTCCCGCTCTCGCGCCAGGTGCAGATCGCGACCGACACCGCGAAGGGCGCGCTCGCGCGCCTGGCCGGGGTCGAGGTGCCGAAGTACGAGGACAGCGAGCAAAGCATCGCCGAGCTCAAGGCGCGCATCGCCAAGACGGTCGCCTTCCTGCAGGGCTTCAGGCCGCAGCAGATCGACGGCACCGAGGACAAGGAGTTGTCGATCAAGCTCGGCAAGAACGAGGTGAACTGGAACGGGATGCAGTACCTGCTCGGCTTCGCGCTGCCGAACTTCTATTTCCACGTTACCACCGCCTACTGCATCCTGCGCCACAACGGGGTCGAGCTCGCCAAGCGCGACTACATCGGGAACCCCTGAGATGCCAGCGGACAAGCCAATTGCGCCCCGGGACTGGGGCAGCCAGCCGCCCTACCTCTACCCTGGCTACAAATCGACGGTAAAGCGCGGCCCGACCCGGCCGCTGGTCGCGCTGAAAAGCGCGCTCGCGCAGCGCAACGCCCCGGTCTACGGCCACGACGACATCGGTCCGCTCGATCACGACCTGACGCGCAACGCGGCCAGGAACGGCGCCCCCCTGGGCGAGCGCATCGTGGTCACCGGCCGCGTGCTGGACGAGGACGGTCGGCCGGCGGCGCACACCCTGGTCGAGATCTGGCAGGCCAACGCCGCCGGGCGCTACGTGCACAAGGCCGACCAGCACAACGCGCCGCTCGACCCGAACTTCCTCGGCGCCGGGCGCTGCCTGACCGACCAGGACGGCCGCTACCGCTTCCTGACCGTCAAGCCCGGGGCCTATCCGTGGCAGAACCACCCCAACGGCTGGCGGCCCAACCACATTCATTTTTCGCTGTTCGGCCAGCACTTCGCCAGCCGGCTGGTGACCCAGATGTATTTCTCCGGCGACCCGCTGCTGGCGCTCGACCCGATCTACCACAGCGCCCCCGAGGGGGCGCGCGAGCGACTGCTGTCGCGCCTGAACCTGGACGTGGTGGGCGAGGCGGGGTTCGCGCTCGGCTTCGAGTTCGACATCGTCCTGCGCGGTCCGCACCAGACCCCGGCGGAGGCCTGAGGCGATGAAACTGACCCAGACCCCCTCCCAGACAGTTGGTCCTTACTTCGCCTATGGGCTAACGTCTGAGCAGTATGGTTACGATTTCAGGAGCCTTTTCGGGCCGGTGCTGGCCGAGCCGCAGGCCGCCGGCGAGCACATCCGGCTCAGCGGCCGGGTGTTCGACGGCGACGGCGTGCCGGTGCCCGACGCGATGCTCGAGATTCGCCAGGCCGATGCCGAAGGGCGCCTGGTGGGCTCCCGCGCCGAGGCGGTGGCGAGCGGATTCAGGGGCTTCGGCCGCTGCGGCACCGGCACCCACCCCTCGAGGCACTACTGGTTCGACACGGTCAAGCCGGGCGCGGCGGCGCCCGGCGAGGCACCCTGCATCGACGTGATCGTGACCATGCGCGGCATGCTGCTGCACGCCTTCACCCGGGTCTACTTCGACGACGAGCGCGAAGCGAACGCACGCGACCCGGTGCTCGGCGCGGTGCCGGCCGAGCGCTGCGCGACGCTGATCGCCAAGCGCGAGGAGCAGCCCGGCGGCGTCGCCTACCGCTTCGACATCAGGATGCAGGGGCCGAAGGAGACGGTGTTCTTCGACCTGTGACCGGCCGCTAGCGGAAGCGGTAGACGACGATCTTGTCGGCGCCGGACTCGGGGGTCCAGACCTCGCCCTTGCGGCCGTGGATCTGGCGCACGTTCGGCCGCCGGCTGGTCGAGCGGTGGGTTTCGAACTTTCCGCTCGCCGGGTCGAAGCGCAGCATCGTCTGCGACGACCACTCGGAGGCCCAGACGCGGTCGCGCTCGTCGACGTACACCGCGTACACGCGCGGCGCCTCGCCCGGCGCCTTCCACTCGGTCCAGCGACCGCCCGCGGGATCGTAGCGCGCGAGCTGGCCGGCGTTCCATTCGGCGATCCAGAGTTTGCCCTGCGAATCCGGCCACACGCGGCGCGCGCCCTGGCGCGCGGTGGGCGGCTCGAGGACGGTCGCGGCCCCGCTCGCCGGGTCGATGCGGCCGAGGTAGGAGCCGGCGAGCGAGACGTAATACACCGCGTCGCTCGTCGCCTGGATCCCGTAGGGGCCGACGCCGCGCGGCGCGTCGAACACCTTCAGCGCCCCGTCTTTCGGGTCGAGCCGTCCGTAGACGCCGCTTTGCCCCGTAAACCACAGCGTTCCCGTCCGATCGAACACCGCGGTGTTGAGGTTGGCGTAGTCCGCGGCGGCGGGCAGGGGAAAGGCCTTCACGCGCCTCGATTGCGGGTCGACGCGCACGATTGCGTTCTGCCCGCTGTCGGTGAGCCACACGCCGCCGTCCGGGCCGAGGATCACGCCGTGGGGCGCGGAGCCGCGCCCGAGCCCGATCAGCTCGACCTTGCCGCTGGCCGGATCGAGGCGGCCGAGCTGGCCGCTCGCCTGCGCCGAGAACCACACCGGCCCGCCGGGCGCCGGGTCGGCCCACACGTCGTGCGCGCCGAGCCCCGGCGGCAGCGGGTATTCCTGTACCGATACCTGCGCGACCGCCGCGCACGCCCCCAGTGCGCAGCACGCACCGAGCAGGGCCCGCCGCACCCGCTCAGGCCTGGCG
>JBAUTW010000072.1:0-9089 GCA_049582365.1 Burkholderiales bacterium
CGCCGCAGCATCAGCGCGTTCGTGACCACGCTCACGCTGCTGAAGGCCATCGCCGCACCCGCGATGATCGGGTTGAGGAAGCCGAAGGCGGCGAGCGGAATTCCAACCGCATTGTAGAAAAACGCCCAGAACAGGTTCTGGCGGATCTTGCCGTAGGTGCGGCGCGAGATGCTGATCGCATCGGCCACCAGCCGCGGGTCGCCGCGCATGAGCGTGATGCCGGCGGTGTGCATCGCCACGTCGGTGCCGGTGGCCATCGCGATGCCGACGTCGGCAGCCGCGAGCGCCGGCGCGTCGTTGATGCCGTCGCCCACCATCGCGATCACCTTCCCTTCGCCGCGCAGCCCGGACACGACTTGCGCCTTGTCGGCCGGCAGCACCTCGGCCCGGACCTCGTCGATGCCCAGCGCCCGCGCCGCTGCCTCCGCGCTGCCGCGGTTGTCCCCGCTCAGCATCACTGTCTTGACGCCCTGCGCGTGCAAAGCGGCAATGGCCTCTCGCGCGCCGGCCTTCAGCGCGTCGCCGAACGCAAGCAAGCCTACGAGGCTGCGTGCCCCATCGACTTCGGCGGCGAGCCAGGAGACCGACCGTCCTTCGCGCGCCAGGGACTGCCCGCGCTCGCCGAGCGCCGCCGTGTCCACGGCGAGCTCCTGCATCAGGCGCAAGCTGCCGAGGTAAAGCGTGCGCCCCTCAACGACCGCCTGCACGCCGCGCCCGGGCAGCGCCTTGGCGTCGCTCGCCGCAGGCGGGGAAACGCCTTCGGTGGCGGCTTTCTCCGTCACCGCGCGCGCCAGCGGATGCTGGCTGCCTTGTTGCAGCGCGGCCGCGAGGCGCAGCAGCTCTCGCCGGCCGCCGCCAAGCGGCTCCGCGGCCAGCAGCTGGGGTCGACCCTCGGTCAGCGTGCCGGTCTTGTCGAACGCGACGGTCGTGATCGAGTGCGCGATCTCGAGCGCTTCGGCGTCCTTGATCAGCACCCCGTGGCGCGCCGCCACCCCGGTGCCCGCCATGATTGCGGTGGGGGTCGCGAGTCCCAGCGCGCAGGGGCAGGCAATCACCATGACCGCGACGGCGTACAGCAGCGCGGAGGTCCAGTTCCCGGTGAAAAGGCCCCAGGCGAGCAGCGTGACGAGCGCGATCGCGAGCACCACCGGGACGAAGACCGCGCTCACCTTGTCGACAATGCGCTGAATCGGCGCCTTCGCCGCCTGCGCGTTCTCGACCAGCCGGATGATGCGCGCAAGCGTCGATTCCGCACCGATGGCGCGCGTCTCAACCAGCAGCAGGCCGTCGGCGTTGATCGCGCCGCCGGTCACCCGCTCGCCGACGTTCTTGGCCACCGGCAAGCTCTCGCCGGTGATGAGCGACTCGTCGACGTGGCTGCGGCCTTCGCGGATCTCGCCGTCGACCGGGACGCGCTCGCCCGGGCGCACGACGACCAGATCGCCCACGGCGACCGACGCGAGCGGCACCTCGACGTCCTTGCCGCCGCGGCGCACCAGCGCCCGGTCGGGCCGCAGCGCGTTGAGCGCACGGATCGCTTCAGTGGTCTGGCGCTTGGCGCGCGCCTCGAGCCACTTGCCGAGCAGGATGAAGGTGATCAGCGCCGCCGAGGTTTCGAAATACAGCTCATGCGCACCGGCGCCGGCGCTCAGCAGCCCGTAGAGCGACAAGCCGTAAGCGGCGCTGGTACCGAGCGCCACCAGCAAGTCCATGTTGCCGGTGAATGCTTTGACCGCTTTCCATCCGGCGCGGTAGAAGCGCGCGCCGAGCCAGAACTGCACCGGCGTCGCCAGCGCGAGCTGCAGCCAGCCGGGCAGTCCCCAGTGCGCGCCGAACGCCATTCCCGCCATGGGTGCGACGAGCGGCAGCGTGAGCAGTGCGGAAACGGCCACCGGCCACCAATCGGGCAGGGCGCGCCCGGCGGCGGCCGCGCCGGTCTTCTCGAGATCGACAGAATCCGCCTGGTAGCCAGCCGCGTCGACCGCCGAGCGAAGTGAGTCGATTCCGGTGCCTGCGACCGCGACCACGTGGGCGCGCTCGGTCGCGAGGTTGACCGACGCCGACAGCACCCCGGGCGCCTTGGCGAGCGCCTTTTCCACGCGCGAGACGCAGCTCGCGCAAGTCATGCCGCCGATCGCCAGGTCGAACTCCTCGTGCGCGACTTCGTAGCCGGCTCGCCGCACGGCTTTCGCCAGCGCGTCGATCGTGACCGACGGCGCGCGCTTGACCGTAGCGGCCTCGGTGGCGAGGTTGACCGACGCGGCCTGGACCCCGGGCACCGCCGCCAGCGCCTTCTCGACCCGCGCCACGCACGAGGCGCAGGTCATGCCGGCGATCGGCAGCCGCAGATCGCGCGCAGCTGATTCCGGCTTGGTGCTCGCGACGGCAGTCGCAATTAGGGCAGACATGGCTGTAATCCTTACTGGATTGAATAAGACACGGGCTTCAGCCTGAAGGTTCCCATTATAGGAAGGTCAAGCCGCTTGTGCGCCAACTGCCGCGCGATACGAGGTTGACCTGCGTCAACGTATGCATCGGCGCCCGGCGTAGGCTGCAAACCAAAGCGGCTGGCAACGGTCGAAACTGGCGAGGTGACCCATACGCGAAGCGCGCAGCGCTCGTGCGTAGGGGAGTGCGGAGCGTAGCCGTGCCCGGCGACTGTTTGTTATAGCCCGCCCACGGTCGACCCTGCCCGTCGCGAGAGCAAGGCGTTTCGCTTCGCGCCGCATGCGCGCACCGATCATCGCGACGAAGGACACGAACATGTGGATGGACTACGGAAATATGGGCTGGGGGTACGGTTGGGGCATCTTCGGTGTCGCGCACATGATTCTTTGGTGGATCCTGCTGATCCTCGGCATCTTGGTGCTCGGCAAATGGCTGGTCGGGCGAGGATCGGGGAGGCGGGACTCACTCCATCAACGCGCGCTTGAGATCCTTGCCGAGCGCTACGCGCGCGGCGAGATCAACAAGGACGAGTTCGAAGCCAAACGACGCGATCTCAATGTTTGACTCAATTTGCGAATTGACAAGGAAAAGGAGCATCACCATGAATGTGCAAAGCACCGCAGTACGCAAGACTCTGGTCGCCCTTATCGCCGGCGTCGGGCTGACGACAGTCGCCGCGCCGAGCTTCGCCGATTCGCCGGCGGACTATCCGCAGATGACGCGCGGCTACGGCCCGGGCTACGGCATGGGGCCGGGCATGATGGGCGGCTACGGTCCGGGATACGGATACGGACCTGGAATGATGCGCGGCTACGGTCCGGGGTACGGAATGGGGCCGGGCATGATGGGCGGCTACGGGCCGGGCTACGGAATGGGCCCTGCAATGACGGGAGGTTGCGGCGGCGACGGTTACGGCTACAACGCGCTGGCTCTGACCGACGCGCAGCGCGAGAAGATCCGCAAAATACAGGAAGAGGCCACGCGCTCGCAGTGGGAGATCATGAGTAAGATGCACGAGGCTGTTTCCCAGGGCTGGGAAGGGGCGCAGAAGAAGATCGACGCCGTGCTCACCAAGGAGCAGCGCGAGCAACTCAACCGCGGCTGGCGCGGCCGCTAGGGAGAAGCTGTGGCACGCGAGCCCACCCACCGGAGGTTTGCCGCGACCTTTCGTCGATCACGTTGCATCGCGGGACCGGCGCTCGCTCTTGCCATTGGTCTTGGACTCGCAATGTCGATGCAGGCGCACGCGCAGGCTATGGGTCCGGCAACGATGGGTGGCGGGATGATGGGCGGCGGAATGATGGGTGGTTACGGCCCACGCAACGAAGCATCCAGCGAAGGCGGCGCGTCAAATCCAGACTGGGGGAAATTGACCTCCTATGTCCAATCCGACGGCCTGGCGTGCATGAGTTGTCATACCCTGTCGGCGAAGGGACCAGGCCCCGCCTAGATGGATATCGCTCACCGATTCACCGGGCGGACGCATGGCGCGAGCGAGCTCACGAGCGCCATCAGCAACGGAGTATCTGGACAATGGCCCGGCTATCCGCCGATGCCGGGTGGACTAGCGACGCCCAAGCAGGCCGAGACACTGGCTGCACTCATCCTTCATCTGGCGCGCTGAAACGAGGGCGACGGCGCTCAGTGCTGGGACGTGCACTGCACGTGCTTCGGACCCCGAACTCAGCGCTGCGTGCTTGCGATTGCGCTTCGACGCCGTGTGCATCTGGCCACGACTCTTGGCGCCGTTTGACCTAAGTCAAATGGCGCTTCGCGAGCTTGATCTTTCCACAAGCGGAAGGTTTAGCGTTGCAATTGTTTCTAACCCGTAGTGGGAGAACTGCCATGATCGAACTGACCGTCAAGGACATGACCTGCAACCATTGCGTAGGCGTCGTCACGAAAACCGTGAAAGCGGTCGATCCGAACGCTACCGTTAACGTCGATCTGCAGAGCAAGCGTGTGCGCGTGGATAGCGCGAGCAGCGTCGGCGCCTTCACCAAGGCACTCGACGAAGCCGGATATCCGGCGAGCCCGGTAACGGCTTGAGATGAAATAGAGACGTCAACATGAAGCCGAGATATTTAGTCATTTCTTCCGCCATATTGCTGGTCATTGCTGTTGTCGCGGGCGCGATCTACTACCAGGGCCAATCATCGAAGGCGGCAGCCGAGGCGTACCGGCGCGACCGGACGACCTTTGTGCGGGACTACTCGCCGTCGGTCGGCAGTCCGACCGCGAAGGTCGAGATCGTCGAGTTCTTCGACCCCGCCTGCGATACCTGCAAGCAGTTCTATCCCATGGTCAAGCAACTGATGGACGATCATCCCGGCCGGATCCGTCTGTACGAGCGCTATACGCCGTTTCACACCGGCTCGGATGCCGTGGTGAAGATTCTCGCCGCGGCGCACAGGCAAGGGAAGTTCTGGCCGACTCTGGAGGCGGTTTTCGCGGCCCAGTCGGATTGGGCGCCGCACCATCGCCCGCAACCGGACCTGGTCTGGAATTACATCGGCGGCGTAGGGCTCGACATGGAACGGCTCAGGCAGGACATGAACTCGCCGGACATGGACAGAATCATTCAGCAGGACCTCGGCGACGCGCAAAAGCTGAACGTGACCGCAACGCCCGAGTTCTTCGTCAACGGCAAGCCCCTGCCGACCTGGGGCTGGGAGCAGCTGAAGACCCTGGTCGAAAGCGAGCTCTCGGCCGCCTATTAGTCCGGTGGTCGGCGTGTGGAAGGCCACAGGATGCGAGCAAAGGAAGATGAGCAATGTGGATGAATTACGGACACATGGGCTGGGGATCGGGATCAGGCGGATTGCCGGGGAGCGACGGCGTGACCTGAGCCTGTAGCGCGGCACGGTTCACAGTCTGCGAAAGTGAGCGAATTCGCGAGCCCCGGGTTGTTTACGGCATTCGCAGCGGGACTGATCTCGTTCCTGTCGCCGTGCGTGCTGCCGCTCGTCCCGGCCTACCTGTCCTACGTCGCCGGCCAGTCGCTGCACAAGAGCGTGAGCGATGCGCCGACCGATCCGCGCTCGCGCGCCGCCGCAGCGCTTCTGGGCGGCTGTTTTATCCTCGGCTTTTCCGCCGTCTTCATCGCGCTCGGCGCGAGCGCCTCGGTGCTGGGCAGAATCCTGCAGCAATACCGCTACGAAGCCGGCATCGTCGGGGGCGCCCTTGTCACGGTATTCGGCCTGTTGATGCTGATCGGCACGGGGCGGATTCCGTTCCTGCAGCGAGGGTTTCACTTTCACGTCGAGGGGGTCGCGGGAAAGCCGCTTTCGGCCTTCGCGCTGGGGCTCGCGTTCGCGTTCGGCTGGAGCCCGTGCATCGGCCCGATCCTGGGCGCGATCCTTACCGTGGCGGCGGTCGCCGACTCGAGCCACGCCGGCATCCGGCTTCTCGGGGCCTACTCGCTCGGACTCGGGGTGCCGTTCTTCTTCTCGGCGCTGTTCCTGCACGAGATGACAGGGCGCTGGAAGCGGCTGCGCCTGGCGGGGCGATCGCTGCAGACCGTTGCCGCGGTCGTGATGGTGGTCATGGGAGTCGCGATCATGACCGGCGAGCTCACCACGTTCAGCTACTGGCTGCTGGACGCCTTTCCCGCGCTGGCAAAGATCGGATGAGCCGCTGCCGCTGAGCTGTACGGCGCAGCTTGACGCCAGGCAAACATTTCCATATTCTTGGAAACATGGAAACGAAGCAGGTAGTCGAGGCGCTTGGCGCACTTGCCCAGGAAACGCGGCTGGCGGCGTTCCGCATGCTGGTCGAAGCCGGGCCTGCGGGCCTGCCCGCGGGCGAGATCAGCGCCCGGCTGGCTCTGCCCGCGGCCACGGCCTCGTTTCATCTCGCGCAACTGAGCCGCGCCGGACTGCTCGCCTCGCGCACGCAGGGGCGATTCGTCATTTACTCGGCCGACTTCGAGCGCATGAACGCGCTGCTCGGTTTTCTGACCGAGAACTGCTGCGGCGGAGAGTCCTGCGCACCCCTCCCACAACCCGTGAAAGTCATGAAAAGGAAGGCCTCATGAAACGCCTGCACGTGCATCTCGCGGTCGCCGACCTCGAGCAGAGCATTCGCTTTTACGCCGCGCTGTTCGCCGCCGAGCCGAGCGTACGCCACGCCGACTACGCCAAGTGGCAGCTCGAGGATCCGCGCGTCAATTTCGCGATCTCGACGCGCGGCAAGCGGGCGGGCCTCGACCACCTCGGCATCCAGGCGGAAGACGACGCCGAGCTGGAACAGCTCGGCGCGCGGCTGGCGCAGGCCGACGTCGCGGTCCTGCCGCAGAAGAACGCTTCCTGCTGCTACGCCAAGAGCGACAAGTACTGGACGCTCGACCCCCAGGGTATCGCATGGGAGTCGTTCCACACTCTCGACTCGATCCCGATGTTCGGCGCCGATACCGCGTCCCAGGCCTCAGCGAAGACTGACAGGGCATGCTGCGCCCCGGCGCTGCGCGAGCCGGCGTGAGGCCGTACAACGTCCTGTTTCTGTGCACCGGCAACTCGGCCCGCTCGATTCTCGCCGAGGCCTATCTCAACGCGTCGGCCAGAGGCCGTTTCGCAGCATACAGCGCGGGCAGTCACCCGCAGGGCAAGGTCAATCCGTTCGCGCTCGAGCTGCTGGCGAAGCACCGGCTCGACATCTCGGACTTGCGCTCCAAGAGCTGGGATGAGTTCGCGCAGCCGGGAGCGCCGGCGATGGATTTCGTCTTCACGGTGTGCGACCAGGCGGCGGGCGAAGTCTGTCCGATATGGCCTGGGCAGCCGATGACGGCGCACTGGGGCGTGGACGACCCCGCCAAGGTCGAAGGCACCGACGATCAAAAGCGCAAGGCTTTCACGCGCGCTTTCTCGGAGCTCTCTACACGCATCAACCTGTTCCTCAGCCTGTCGCTCGGCAAGCTCGACCGCCTCGCGCTGAAGAAGAAGCTGGCGGAGATCGGCCGCATCGGCAGCGAAGCCAAGACCGAATAGCGATGAGCTTCTTCGAACGCTGGCTCACGCTGTGGGTGGCGCTGTGCATCGTCGCCGGCGTGATCCTCGGACAGCAGCTTCCCGGACCGGTGCAGGCGCTCGGCCGCATGGAGCTCGCGCAGGTCAACGTCCCGGTCGGCTTGCTCATCTGGGTGATGATCATTCCGATGCTGGTGCGGGTCGATTTCGGCGCCCTGCACCGCATCAGGGAGCACGTGCGCGGCATCGGCGTCACGCTGGCGGTGAACTGGCTCGTCAAGCCGTTCTCGATGGCGCTGCTCGCCTGGATCTTCATCCGCCACCTGTTCGCGCCATGGCTGCCCGCAGCCCAGATCGACAGCTACATCGCCGGCCTGATCCTGCTCGCTGCGGCGCCCTGCACCGCGATGGTGTTCGTCTGGAGTCGCCTGAGCAACGGCGATCCCTTGTTCACGCTCACGCAGGTCGCGCTCAACGACACCATCATGGTGTTCGCGTTCGCGCCGATCGTCGGGCTGCTGCTCGGCATGTCGGCGATCAGCGTTCCGTGGGACACCCTGTTCACCTCCGTGCTGCTGTACATCGTGGTGCCGGTGATCGCGGCGCAGCTCATTCGCCGCCGCACGCTGGCGCGTGGCGGCGAAGGCGCCCTGCAGCGCCTGCTCGGACGCCTGCAGCCCTGGTCGACCCTCGCGCTGCTGGCGACGCTCGTGCTGCTGTTCGCCTTCCAGGGCGACGCGATCATCGCCCAGCCGCTCGTCATCGCCCTGCTCGCGGTCCCGATCCTGATCCAGGTGTTCTTCAACTCGGGTCTCGCCTACCTCGCCAACCGCGCGCTGGGCGAAAAGCACAGCGTGGCCTGTCCCTCGGCGCTGATCGGCGCAAGCAATTTCTTCGAGTTGGCGGTCGCGGCGGCGATCAGCCTGTTCGGCTTCGACTCCGGCGCCGCGCTCGCCACCGTGGTCGGCGTGCTGGTCGAAGTGCCGGTGATGCTCGCGGTGGTGAAGATCGTCAACGCCAGCGAGCGCTGGTACGTCCGCGGCGCGCCTAGATCCGTCTGCTGACGGCGAAGGACCGGTAGCGGCCACTGTTGCGCAGGCGTCCGGCTTCGAACGCATCGTCGAGGCTCAGCGTGAAGGCCGAGGGGGAGAGGTCGTTGCACTCTGTCGCCAGCTGCGCCGACCGAAAGAAGTGTACGTGACTGCAGAAGCTCGCGACCACGTCGCGGCGCATCGCGCCAGCGTCCGGCAGCACGAACGAAAGCGCGAGGTCAGCCGGAACCGGCGCCTCGAGCGCCTCCGGCCCGACGGTCAGCCGCACCGGAGCGCCCGTCGCGCGGCAGTTCGAGTGCACTTCGACTCGTACGCCCAACAGCGCGGGAAGGAACAGCGTGTCCCAGGCGCACCAAGCGTAGAGGTCGCGCCCGCCGACGCGCATCCTGTGCCGCGTCGGCATGATCGTGAGGCCCCAGTAGCCGATGATCCGCTGCAGCTCGTCGCGCCGGACGGCGGGCCAGTTCTCCAGCCTGCGGGCGACGTCACCGGTGCTCGCTTCGACGCGGTCTGCAAGCGCCTGCAGCGTGACCGGCACGCCGCGCGCGAGCTCGCGATAGAGCGCGAGCGAGAGCCGCTGCTCGAACGCGTCGAGCCTGGGATAGGCGGCGAGCATGTGTTGCGC
>JBAUTW010000073.1:0-1633 GCA_049582365.1 Burkholderiales bacterium
CCTGCGCACCAGTCCTTCGCTGCGGCGCGTGTCGGGCAGCAACCTGCGCCACGGCCTGGGCGCGAGCCTTGCCATGCTGGACGACTGGCTGCGGGCGCAGCAAGGGGTGCGCTGAATGGCGAACAAAGCCGCCTGGGCCGCGTTTCCCCACCCGCACGAGGGCTTCGACTATTCCGCTGCCGAGCTGAAGAAGCGCTGGGCGAGCCTGCACCTCGGCGACCGCGAGCCTTTGCCGCGCGAGCCGAAGCTGCTCGAAGCCTGGCGCCGCTTCCACCGCGGCGATTTCCAGCGCGCGGCGGAGCTCGGCCTGGAGCTCGGGCCGCCCGGCTACGCGGTGGCGAACAAGGCGGCGGCGATCTACGCCAACTACCTCGAGCCGGCCAAGGCGAGGAAGCTCAAGCTGCTGGAGGAGGTCGGCAAGCGCGCCGAGCAAGCGATCGCGGCCTTGCCCGAGCGCGCCAATTCGCATTACCTCTATGCCTACGCGCTCGGGCGGCGCAGCCAGTACGCATCGGTGATGGAGGCGCTGGCACAGGGCATCGGCGGCAAGATCAGGGACGCGCTCGCGCGCACCCTCGAGCTCGAGCCCAGGCACGCCGAGGCGCACACCGCGGTCGGCGTCTACCACGCCGAGATCATCGACAAGGTGGGCGCGATGCTCGGCGGGCTGACCTACGGCGCGAGCCGGGACGAGGGGCTCAAGCATTTCCGCAAGGCGCTCGAGCTCAATCCGCAATCGGCGATCGCGCGCGTCGAGTACTCGGGCGGGCTGCTCATGATGTACGGCAACAGCCGCCTCGACGAGGCGACCGAGCTGGTGGTGGCGGCTGCCGGGATCGAGCCGCGCGACGCGATGGAGCGGCTCGACGTCGAGCTGGCCCGCTCGAAGCTGGAGCAAGGCTAGCCGAGCAGCGCGGCCGCCTGGTCCGGATCGGGCGGACCGTCCCAGGAGCCCATCAGCGCGATCCACAGCATCTGCTCGAACTGGCTGCGAAAGCGCCGCGCGATGTCCTGCGGGTCGTCCACCAGGCTGGTGTCCGCGACGATCCCGCACTGCACCCCGCCGTCGTAGCTCAGGACGCTGATCCCCAGCCCGATCGCGCCCGACTGCGGCACCCAGAACACGATCTCGCGCAGCTTGCGGCCGCCCAGGGAAAGGCTGTGCTGCGGCCCCGGAACGTTGGTCAGCACCAGCGAGCAGCGGCTGGCGAGCATGTCGATGACTTGCTGCTGCAGCGCCTTCGGCCCCATGCCGACCGCGGCCAGCAGGCCGAGCGTGAACAGCGGCTCCGCCGAGCCCTTGAGCGCGCCCATGCGCCGCTTGAGCTCGTACAGCCGCTCCATCGGGTTGTCGATGCCGAGCGGCAGCTCGACGAACACGCCGCCGAAATAGTTGCCCAGCGGCCCGCCCCCGGCCTGGCCGCGCATGTTCACCGGCACCAGCGCGCGCAGCTCGACCCCTTCGACCGGGTCGCCCTTGTCGAGCAGGTAGCCGCGCAGCGCGCCGGCGGCGCAGCTCATCAGCACGTCGTTGATCGAGCAGCCGGTGGCGTGCGCCAGCGCCTTGACCTCGCTCAGCGGCAGGCGGTCGGTCCAGGCCGCGCGCTTGACGCCGCGCGGCGCGCCCTTGAAG
>JBAUTW010000074.1:0-1736 GCA_049582365.1 Burkholderiales bacterium
CGCAAGTTCCGCGTCCGCCCGGCCGAGCTGGCGGGCCTCGCCGGCGAGCTGCAGGCGCGGCTCGCCGAACTGGAACTCGCAGTGGACCCCGAAGCCTTGCGGCGCGAGGTCGGCGCGGCGCGCGAGCGCTTCGGCGCCGCCGCGAACAAGCTCTCGGCGCGGCGCAACAGCGCTGCCCAGGCGCTGTCGACGGCGGTAAGCGAAGGCATGCAGCAGCTGGCCATGAGCGGCGGACGCTTCGGCGTCGGTCTGCGTGCGCTCGATACCCCGGCGGCGACCGGGGCCGAGGAAGTCGAATTCGAGGTTTCCTCCCATCCGAGCCTGCCATTGCGGCCGCTGGCAAAAGTGGCCTCGGGCGGGGAGCTTTCGCGCATCAGCCTCGCGCTGCAACTGGTGGCGAGCAAGGCGTCGCCGGTGGGTACGCTGGTGTTCGACGAAGTGGACTCGGGCATCGGCGGGGCGGTCGCGGAAACCGTAGGGCGTTCGCTGCGCCGCCTCGGACGCGAGCGTCAGGTGCTGTGCGTGACCCATCTGCCGCAGGTCGCCGCGCAAGGCGACCGGCAATGGACGGTGGTCAAGGCCGGCGCGCGCGGCAAGCTCGCAGTGAGCGTGCGGGAGCTCGAAGCAAAGGCCCGGGTCGAGGAACTCGCGCGCATGCTGGGCGGCGCGCAGATCACGGCGACCACGCGCCGCCACGCCGCCGAGATGCTGGGCGGCTAGGCTCAGTCGCCCGAGTCGCGCTCGATCTGCCGCGCCGCTGCGCGGTGTTCGCAATCCGGCTTGCTGCAATCCGCGTACAGCGCGAGCGAGTGCCCGCGCAGATCGAAGCCGCGCTTGCGCGCGACTTCCGTCTGCCGCTTCTCGATCTCGGGATCGTAGAACTCCTCGACCCGGCCGCACTGCAGGCAGACCAGGTGGTCGTGATGACCGCCCTGGTTCAGCTCGAACACCGCCTTGCCGGTCTCGAAGTGCTGGCGCGACAGCAGCCCCGCCTGCTCGAACTGCGTCAGCACACGGTAAACGGTCGCCAGCCCGACGTCGATCCCCTCGGCAATCAGCTTGCGATAGACATCTTCGGCCGAAAGGTGGCGCACGTCCTTGCTGGTCTCGAACAACTCCAGGATCTTGCGCCGCGGAAGCGTCGCCTTGAGGCCGATTTCCTTCAGGCTCTGCGCAGAGTTCATCGTCGGGCGGGTCGCGCAATATCGATCGTCGTTTATGATATAGCCTTTCCCATCCCTTGGATATTGCGCTTCCTTCCGTGCGGCTCCCTTCTCGCGTGCTTCTCGTCGCCGCGGCGCTCTCGCTCGCGGGCTGCGGCAGCTTCACCAGCTGGCTCGACGCCTACACGATCGACATTCAGCAGGGCAACTACGTGTCCCAGGAGATGGTGTCGCAGCTCAAGCTCGGCATGTCGAAGGAACAGGTGCGCTTCGTGCTGGGCACCCCGTTGCTGACCGACATCTTCCACGCCGACCGCTGGGACTACGTCTATTACCACAAGCCCCCGGGCGGCAAGACGCAGAGGCGGGCGCTGGCGGTGTTCTTCCGCGACGGCAAGCTGGTGCAGGTCATGCGAGACATCGACATGACCCGCGCCGATGCGAAGCCCGCGCAGGAGGGAAAGTGAAGCTGGCGATTGCAGGCGCCGCCGGGCGCATGGGGCGCACCCTGATCGAGGCGACACTGGGCGACCCGGAGCTCGAGCTGGCCGCGGCGCTGGAGCGGCCCGGGCA
>JBAUTW010000075.1:0-5670 GCA_049582365.1 Burkholderiales bacterium
GCGCGGCGGCAGCGCGCCGATCGCGGTTTCGCCCAGCGGGCGCTGATAGTAAGTGGCGAGAAAGCGGATCAGCGCGAGCCACTCGCCGCCCAGGCGGGGTGCGTCGTCGCGTACGCCGGCGATCGGCTTCAGCTTGGCCTGGAAGGCGCTGTCCTGCGCGCGCTCGATGACCACGCCGAGGCGCTGGCGCGCGCCGAACGGCACCACCACGCGGTCGCCGACCTCGGCTTCGATGCCTTCGGGCTGCGCGTAGTCGAACAAGCTGGCGAGCGGAACATCGAGCGCGACGCGCAGGATCTTCAGCGCCACTGGGAGAGGCCGAATCGAGTCCAATAAAGTTCCCGCACAGGCAACGAATTACCTTCAGAAGTTGAATCGAAATGTTGAGATGATGTGCGTACCCATTGCGCCAGAAAGGCAAATTTCGCTATCCACAATCTTCTGTGGATAAAGTTGTGGGTAAGAGCGTCACGCGGCGGTAACCCGGCTGCTGCGGCGCACCCAGAATTTGTGCGCCCACGCCCAAGTAGAGAAAATACGTTTTAAATCCATGGGCTTGCGAGGCCCCTGAGAGGGAAGGGAAAAAATCGCCCTGCGCTGAGGGGGAAATACGATTTTTGTGAATAAGTCAAGCGAGCCGAGCGATCTCTCAGCCTTTTTCTCGTCGCAGCTTGCGGCTGTAAGCGCGCACTTCGTCCACCAGCGCGGCTACGGACTCGACCGGAGTGTGTTGCGAAATGCCGTGGCCGAGGTTGAACACATGACCCGGTGCGCTGCCGAAGGCATCGAGCACCCTGCGCGCTTCGCTCCGCACTGCCTCGGGCGGCGCAAACAGCGCGCTCGGATCCATATTTCCCTGCAGGGCAACGCGCGCGCCGACCAGCGCGCGCGCGCGCGCCGGATCGACCGTCCAGTCGAGCCCGACCGCGTCGCAGCCGCTGGCCGCGATCGCTTCGAGCCATTGTCCGCCGCCCTTGGTGAACAGGATGCTCGGGACGCGGCGTCCGTCGCTCTCCTTCTTCAGTCCGGCGATCACGCGCCGCGAGTAGCCGAGCGAGAACTCCTCGTAGCCGGCGTGGCTCAGATTGCCGCCCCAGGTATCGAACAGCATCACCGCCTGCGCGCCCGCTTCGATCTGCGCGTTGAGATAGTCGGTCACCGCGCGCGTGTTGACCTCGAGCACGCGGTGCACGAGCTGCGGGCGCGCATAGAGCATGGTCTTGAGCGCGGCGAAGTCGTCGCTGCCGGCGCCTTCGATCATGTAGCAGGCGAGCGTATACGGGCTGCCCGAGAAGCCGATCAGCGGCACGCGGCCGCCGAGTGCGCGCCGGATCTCGCGCACCGCGTCGAGCACGTAGCGCAGCTCGCGCGTGGGATCAGGCGCCGACAGTGCGGCGATCGCGCGTTCGTCGCGCAGCGGGCGCGCGAAGCGCGGGCCTTCGCCTTCGGCGAAGTGCAGTCCGAGCCCCATCGCGTCGGGCACGGTCAGGATGTCGGAGAACAGGATCGCGGCGTCGAGCGGAAAGCGCTCGAGCGGCTGCAGCGTGACCTCGGTGGCGAGCGCGGGGCTCTTGGCCAGAGCGAGGAAGCTTCCGGCGCGCGCGCGCGTCGCGGTGTACTCCGGCAGGTAGCGTCCGGCCTGGCGCATGAGCCAGATCGGCGTGTGCTCGGTAGGCTGGCGCGCCAGGGCGCGCAACAGCGTGTCGTTCTGGAGCGCGCTCAAAGCAGCTGTTCCTCGATGAAGCGCCATTCGGCCGCGCTCACCGGCGTGATCGAGAGCCGGTTGCCGCGCCGCAGGAGCGCCATGCCCGAGAGCGCCTCGTGCGCGCGCAACTCGGCCAGCGGCACCAGGCGCGTCTTGCGCGTCGCGCGCACGTCGACGCTGAACCAACGCGGCGCGGCGCGGGTCGCCTTGGGGTCGAAATAAGGGCTCTTGTGCGCAAATTGGGTTGGATCGGGATATGCAGCGCTGGCGACTTCGGCCAGCCCGGCGATGCCCGGCTCGGCGCAGCTCGAGTGATAGAACAGCACCTTGTCGCCGACGCGCAGCTCGTCGCGCAGCATATTGCGCGCCTGGTAGTTGCGCACGCCGGTCCAGGGCGTCTTTCGCCCCGCTGCGGCGAGCACGTCGTCTATCGAGCACTCGTCGGGCTCGCTCTTCATCAGCCAGTATTTCATCTTCTCGTTGGGGTGCCCCCCGCTCGTGCCGGTGGGCTCGGCTCCCGAACCCTGCTAATCAGGGTGGTTGCTTACCGGTCACATCAGGTCCGTCCGGCACGCGAACGTGGGACGATCGCAACAGTGACCCATGGGCCGCAACCTAAGGAAGCTATCGGTTCGGAAAATATGAGCCCGATCGAACACAGCAGGGGACGTCGATCGATAGCCGTATTGTAGCGCCGGACGCTAGAACAGTTTTTCCTGTTGCGCGAGCGCGGAGTCGAGCTTGCCTTCGAGGGTCGCGATGCGGCGCTTGATCTGTCCGACGTCGTAGCCGCCGGCGAGCTTGGTCGAGAGCAGCTCGTGGGCGATGTTCAGGGCCGCCATGACGGCGATGCGCTCGCCGCCCGCCACTTTGCCCGCGGCCTTGATTTCGTTCATCTTGCCGTCGAGGTAGGCCACGGCCTGCAGCAGGGGCTCGCGCTCGCCATCCTTGCACGCCACGCGATAGCTGCGCCCCAGCAGCTCGACGTCGATGGTTTTCGCGCCGTCCGCCATCGGTTCGCTATCCAGGGAGCCTCGAGACCAGTTTCTCCAGTTTCAGCTTGGCGCCGTCGATCTTCTCGTTCAGGCGCTTGGCGTCGTTGCGGGCCGACAGCAGCTCCTGGCGCAACTGGGTGTTTTCCGCCCGCAGTCGTTCGCACAATGCGACGAACTGGGCGACCTTGGCCTCGAGCGAGTTGAACTCGGCTTCCACGCGTAAACTATGTTTCAAAATTCAAGCTGCGTCAAGAAATAACACCCGGTTTTGCATGTGTTTCCTGATCATTGCTAAGGAGCCTGACATGGGCCTGCGCGTCGAAAGCCGTACCGCCCGCGGCCGGATCTGTGAACTGGCCGACGAATCGGGCGACGCGATTCCGGCGCCCGAGCTGGAGCGGCTGCTGGCCGATCTGATCGCCCGCGGCGCCTTCGGCTTTCGGGCCAAGGGCACGGCCGACGCCGTGGCGCTCGGCCAGCCCGAATTCGCCCACGTGCAGATCGCCGGGCGGCTTTACCGCCTCATCGTCGAGCGATACAAGGCGCGGCTGGAGCGTTTCTAACCTATAATTTCCCCGCTGCAAGGTGTCTGCGGCGCGTTCCCCGCGCCGCGGATGAAACGGGAAACAGGTGCGCGGCCGGCTGGCCGGACCGCAATGCCTGTACTGCCCCCGCAACGGTAAGCAAGTGCGGGCGCCCCAGCGTGCCACTGCGCGAGTCTGTCTCGCGCGGGAAGGCGGGGCGCCAAGACTTGCGAGTCCGGAGACCGGCCTTGGAAGCGCTTTCCAACCAACTTGAGGGCGTCGGGGTCGACGCCGGGGAGGGTTTCCGTGCGCGTTCCCGCAATCAGTCTCTGCATCGTAGCCGCGGCTTCGTTCGCCGCCCGGGCACAGGCCCAAATCCGGACGGACCAGGACGCCGTGGTGGTGACTGCGACGCGCTTTCCGGAGCGCCGCCTCGACGCCCCGGTCGGGATGATCGTCATCAGCGCTGCCGACGTCGCGCGCGACACTGCCCGCATGCTGCCCGAGCTGCTGGCGCACCTGGGCGGTCTGTATGCGCGCGACAACTCGGGCGATCTCAACCGGCAGCTCGACCTGCGAGGCTTCGGCATTACCGGCGATCAGAATACGCTCGTCTTGCTCGACGGCGTGCGGCTGAACGAGAACGACCTCAGCACGACCAAGCTGTCCGCCATTCCGCTGCAGTCGATCGAGCGCATCGAGATCCTGCGCGGCTCGGGCGCGGTGCTCTACGGCGGCGGTGCCACCGGCGGGGTGATCAACATCATCACCAAGGCCCCGCTGCCGAACCGGGCGTACGCCAAGGCCTACCTCGGCGCCGGTTCCGACAGCACGGCCGAGGCGCGCTTGAGCGCGAGCGCGGCGGGCGAGCGCTTCGGCGCTTCGGTCTCCGGCAGCCACTACGAAAGCGACAACTACCGCGTCAACAACCGTGTGCGCCAGGACGACGCCGCCGGCGCGCTGCGCTGGGGCGACGGCGAGGCAAGCCTCGCGCTCAAGCTCGGCACCGACGACCAGCGCCTGCAGCTGCCGGGAACGCGCAACCAGATCGAGCTCGCCACCGACCCGAGCGGCACCGACACGCCGCAGGACTGGTCCACGCGCAGGGGCAGTTTCGTCACCCTGCAGGGCAGGCGCCGGGCCGGCGACGGGCTGGAGCTCGCGGCCGACCTCGGCTACCGCGACCAGGTTTCGAGCGCCAACTATGCGAGCCTGGGCTCCTACTACGCCGCGACGCTTCACAGCACGACCTTCTCGCCGCGGCTGCGCTGGCAAGCGTCGCCCCTGGGCGTGGACAGCAGCCTGGTCGCCGGCGTCGACCTCGCGCAATGGGGCTATGGGCGCCAGTTCGCCGCCAGCCCGGCGAGCATCGGCACGCCCACCGCGACCGACGCCGCCACCCAGGAGCGCAGCGCGCTGTACGCGCAGTACAACGCGCAGGTCACGCGCGCTGCCAAGCTCACGCTCGGCTGGCGCAGCGAGCGCGTGACGAACGAGCTGGCGCAGACCGGCTTCGGCACCAGCGACCAGAGCCAGAAGCGCAGCCCGCATGCGGGCGAGCTCGGATTGCAGGTCGCGCTCGCCCCGGCCTGGACTGCGTTCGGACGCGTGGGAACGAGTTTTCGCATCGCCACGGTGGACGAAAACGCCTTCACCTCGAGCGGCAACCTGCTCGAGCCGCAGACCGCGCGCAATCGCGACACCGGCATCGAGTACCGGGGCGCCGGCCTGCACCTGCGCGCCAGCGCCTACGTGATCGAGCTCGAGAATGAAATCTACTTCAGCCCGCTGGTGGTGCCCTTCGGCGCCAACACCAACCTGTCGCCGACGCGCAGGACCGGCGTCGAGCTGTTCGCCGAAGTGCGGGTCGCGCCAAGCGTCGAGCTCTCGGGCAGCCTCGTGGCGCAGAGCGCGAAGTTCAAATCCGGGGTGTACGGCGGGGTCGACGTCGCGGGCGCAGACGTTCCGCTGGTGCCGCGCGCGCTCGCCAGCCTGCGTGCGGCGTGGCGCGTCGTGCCGCGCACGCAGTTGATCGCGACGCTCAGCTACGTCGGGCGCCAGCGCTATGACAACGACCAGGCGAACGTCTTTCCGGGCCGGATGCCCGACTACGCCCTGGCGGATCTCAAGCTGACCCGTGAGATCGCGGGTTGGAACCTGTCCGCGTCGATCAACAACCTGTTCGACAAGCAGTACTACAGCTACGCCATCGTCAACACGTTCGGCTGCGCGACGGCCGTCTGCGCCTACCCGCAGGCCGGCCGGACCTGGTTTCTGAGCGCGGAGCATGCGCTGCGCTAGCGCCGGCAATGGTATCTTCGCCGCATGGCGACGACCAGGAGCAGGCTCGCGATCGTGCGTGCGCGCTACGACGCGCGCGGCGCACCCGAGCGCTTCATCGCCGGCGTGCTGCCGGCGCTCGAGACGGCGGGATTCGAGGCGACCC
>JBAUTW010000076.1:0-11259 GCA_049582365.1 Burkholderiales bacterium
GGGCACGACCGCCCTGCGAGCGCTGGAGAGCGCCGCGCGCGGCGGCCGTCTCGAGGCCACTGCGGGCGAAACGGACCTGTTCGTGTATCCGGGCTATGCGTTCCGAGTCGTCGACCGCCTGCTGACCAACTTTCACCTGCCGAAGTCGAGCCTGCTGATGCTGGTGGCGGCGTTCGCTGGCCACAATAACATCCGCCGCGCCTACGCGCATGCGATCGAGCGCCGCTACCGCTTCTTCAGCTACGGCGACGCGATGCTGATCGAGAGGGCGGCGTGAAATTCGGTATATCGCATCGCGACGGCGCGGCGCGCCGCGGCCGGCTCGAACTCGCGCACGGCGTCGTCGACACGCCGGCATTCATGCCGGTGGGCACCTACGGCGCGGTCAAGGCGATGGCGCCGGTGGAGCTGGCCGAGGTCGGCGCCCAGATCGTGCTCGGCAACACCTTCCACCTCTGGCTGCGCCCCGGACTCGAGGTGATCCAGCGGCACGGCGACCTGCATCGCTTCATGGGCTGGAGCAGGCCGATTCTCACGGATTCCGGCGGGTTCCAGGTGTTCAGCCTCGGCGCCCTGCGCAGCATCAGCGAGGAAGGCGTTCGCTTCGCCTCGCCGATCAACGGCGACCGTTTGATGCTGACGCCCGAAGAGTCGATGCGCATCCAGCGCGTACTCGGCTCGGACATCGCGATGATCTTCGACGACTGCACACCCTACCCCGCGACCGAAGACGAGGCCGCGCGTTCGATGCGCCTGTCGCTGCGCTGGGCGGAACGCTCGCGGCACGCCTTCGAGGGCTCGCCCAACGCCCTGTTCGGCATCGTGCAGGGCGGCATGTTCGAGCCGCTGCGCGACGAGTCCCTCGCCGGCCTGACGGCGATCGGCTTCGACGGCTACGCGGTTGGCGGACTGTCCGTCGGCGAGCCCAAGGAAGACCGCAGCCGGGTCCTCGCGCACGTCGCGCCGCGCCTGCCCTCCGAGCGGCCGCGCTACCTGATGGGCATGGGCACCCCCGAAGACATCGTCGAGGCCGTGTCCTGCGGAATCGACATGTTCGACTGCGTGCTGCCCACGCGCAACGCGCGCAACGGCTGGCTCTTCACGCGCCGCGGCGACGTCAAGATCCGCAACGCGCGCTATCGCGACGACACGCGGCCGCTGGACGAGTCCTGCGGCTGCTACACCTGTCGCCACTTCAGCCTCGCCTACCTGCATCACCTGCAGCGCACCAACGAGATACTCGGCGCGCGCCTGAACACGCTGCACAATCTGTACTACTACCAGACGCTGATGCGCGAGCTGCGCGATGCGGTCTCGAACCACCGCCTGTCCGAGGTTTCAGCCAGCATTCTCGCGGCGCGCCGAGAGCCGATGCTATAATCGCCCGCTTTTCCCGCCATACCAGGGAGTTAGCTGTGCTGATCTCTTCCGCTTTCGCGCAATCCTTGGGCGGTTCCTCGGGGCAATCCGGGTTCCTCGGCCTGTTGCCGATCGTCCTGATGTTCGGACTGCTGTACTTCCTCATGATCCGCCCGCAGATGAAGCGCGCCAAAGAGCAGCGCCTGATGATCGAAGGCCTGCAGAAGGGCGACGAAGTCGTGACCTCGGGCGGGATGGTCGGAAAGATCACCAAGCTGGGGGAAGCCTACCTCACGGTGGAAATAGCCCCCGACACCGAAATCAGCGTGCAGAAGGCGGCGGTGCAGACCCTGTTGCCCAAGGGCACCATCAAGTCGCTGCAGTGACCGGCCGCCAGACACGCGACCGGGCCTAAGTCGATGAACCGCTTCCCGGCATGGAAGTACGCGCTGATCGGGGTCACGATCCTCGTCGCGTTTCTCTACACGCTTCCCAATTTTTACGGCGAGTCGCCGGCGGTTCAGATTTCCAGCGCGAAAGCGACCGTCAAGGTGGACGATGCCCTCGTGTCGCGCGTCGAGTCGGCGCTCAATTCCGCCGGGATACCGTACACGGGCGTATTGCTCGACCCGAGCAGCCTCCGGGTGCGCTTCGCGGACACCGATACGCAGCTCAAGGCGAAGGACCTGATCAGCAAGACCGTCAACCCGGATCCCTCGAACACCTCCTACGTGGTCGCGCTGAACCTGCTGACGTCGTCGCCGTCATGGCTCACGGCGATCCACGCGCTGCCGATGTACCTCGGCCTGGACCTGCGCGGAGGCGTGCACTTCCTGCTCCAGGTCGACATGCAGGCCGCGCTCACCAAGCGCCTGGAGGGAATCGCGGGCGAACTGCGGCGCGACCTGCGCGACAAGGACATCCGCTACCACGGCATCGCGCGCGACGGGGACACGATAAAGATCCGCTTCAGCGATGCGGCGATGCGCGCGCGCGCGGAGGCGCGCGTCCTGACCACGGAGCCCGACCTCTCGGTCGACGAGCGGGACGAGGGGCAGGAACTGCTGCTGGTCGCGAAATTCAAGCCGAGCGCCGCAAAGTCCACCGAGGAACGCGCGATCAAGCAGAACATCACCACGCTCCACAACCGGGTCAACGAGCTCGGCGTGGCCGAGCCGATCATCCAGCAGCAGGGTGCCGATCGCGTGGTCGTGGAACTGCCCGGAGTGCAGGACACCGCGAAGGCGAAAGAGATCCTGGGGCGCACCGCGACCCTCGAAGTACGTCTGGTGGACGAAGAGGCGATGCGCGGCGGCAGCAAGCTGGGCGACGACGTCTTCCCCGAGCGGCACCGCGACGGCAGTGTCGAAATGGTGCCGGTGAAAAAGCAGGTCGTCATCACCGGAGACCAGTTCACGGATGCGCAGGCAACCTTCGACGAGGACCACCGGCCGGCAGTCTCGGTTCAACTGAACGACGCCGGCGGCGCCATCATGCGCCAGGTCACGCGCGAAAACCTGCACCACTTGATGGCTATCGTACTTTTTGAGAAGGGCAAAGGCGAAGCGATTTCGGTCGCCAGGATTCAGGGCGAATTCGGCAGCCGTTTCCAGATCACGGGCAACTTCTCTCCGACCGAGACCGCCGACCTGTCACTCCTGATCCGCGCGGGCTCCCTCGCGGCACCGATGGATATCGTGGAAGAGCGCACCGTCGGCCCCAGCCTGGGCAAGGAAAACATCCAGAAGGGCTTCGATTCGACCAAGTGGGGCTTCAGCGCGATCGTAGTCTTCATGTCGATCTACTACTCGCTGTTCGGTGTCGTCGCCGCGGTCTCGCTCGCGTGCAACCTGCTCTTCCTGGTGGCCCTGCTGTCGATGCTGCAGGCGACGCTGACCTTGCCCGGCATCGCCGCGATCGCGCTCGCGCTCGGCATGGCGATCGACGCCAACGTACTGATCAACGAACGCATCCGCGAGGAGATCCGCGGCGGCGCCACGCCTCAGGCCGCAATTCACGCCGGCTACGAGCGCGCCTGGGGCACCATCCTGGATTCCAACATCACCACCCTGATCGCCGGCCTCGCGCTGCTGATCTTCGGCCAGGGGCCCGTGCGCGGCTTCGCGGTTGTGCACTGCCTGGGCATTCTCACATCCATGTTTTCCGCGGTGACGGTGTCGCGGGGAATGGTCAATTTGATCTACGGCCATCGCCGCCGCGTCGCCAGGCTGGCGATCGGCAACACGGCCTGGAAGTAGCCGGCGCGGGATAGAGCGACACCATGGAATTCTTCAAGATCCGCCGCGTAATTCCTTTCATGCGGTATGCGTTGATCTTCAACGTCATATCGCTGCTCACTTTCCTCGCCGCGGTCTTCTTCCTCGCCACCAAAGGCCTCAACTACTCGATCGAATTCACCGGCGGCACGCAGATCGAGGTGCACTACAAGGACAGCGCCGACACCGACGGCATCCGGCAGACGCTGGAGAAGGCGGGCTACAAGGTGGAGGTGCAGATCTTCGGCTCGTCGCGCGACGTGCTGCTTCGCATGCCGATCGAGAAGGGCCAGTCCAGCGCCGATCTGTCGCAGAAGATCGGCGCGCTGCTGCAGACTCAGGACAAGTCCGCCGAGCTGCGCCGGGTCGAATTCGTCGGGCCCCAGGTCGGGGAGGAGCTGGCCCAGTACGGCGCCCTGGCGCTGATGGTGACGGCGGTCGGCATCGTGCTCTACCTCGCGCTGCGCTTCGAGTGGAAGTTCGGCCTGTCGGCCATCATCGCCAACCTGCACGACGTGGTGATCATCCTGGGCTTCTTCTCCCTGTTCCAGTGGGAGTTTTCCCTCCCTGTCCTGGCCGCAGTGCTGGCGGTGCTCGGCTACTCGGTAAACGAATCGGTCGTTGTGTTCGACCGGGTGCGGGAGAACTTCCGCAAGATGCGCAAGGCCTCGACGCCCGACGTGATCGACGCCGCGATCACGGGGACCATCTCGCGCACCATTATCACGCACGGAAGCACGCAGGCGATGGTGACGACCATGCTCTTGTTCGGCGGGCCGGCACTGCACTACTTCGCTCTTGCCCTGACGATCGGGATCCTGTTCGGGATCTATTCCTCGGTGCTGGTTGCGAGCCCGCTGCTGATGTGGTTGAGGGTCAGCCGCGCGCAGTTCATCAAACCACCCAAGAAGGACCGCCGCGACGAGCACGAAGGCGCGGTGGTCTGACCGCGCTGGTCAGATGCGCCTGGCGAGAGAGGTGGCGAGGCCGATGTAGCGCGCAGGGGTGAGCGCAAGGAGCCGCTTCTTCGCGGCCTCGGGAATCGGAAGCCGACGAATGAAGACCGCCAGCTGGCGCCGGTCCAGTCGCTTGCCGCGCGACAGCGCCTTGAGCTTCTCGTAGGCCTCCGGCACGCCGTAGCGGCGCATCACCTGCTGTACGGGCTCGGCGAGCACCTCCCAGTTGGCGTCGAGGTCCTCGACGAGCCGCTTCGGGTCTGCCTCGAGCTTGCCCAGTCCGCGCAGGCAGGCGACATATGCGAGCAGGCTGTAGCCGAGGGCGCTTCCGGCATTCCTGAGCGCGGTCGAGTCCGACAGGTCGCGCTGCCAGCGCGAAACCGGCAGCTTGTCCGACAGGTGCCGCAACAGCGCGTTCGCCAGCCCGATGTTGCCCTCGGAGTTCTCGAAGTCGATCGGATTGACCTTGTGCGGCATGGTGGACGACCCCACCTCGCCCGCTTTCGCCCGTTGGCGGAAGTAGCCGAGGGAGATGTAGCCCCAAAGATCGCGGTCGAGATCCAGCAGCACCGTGTTGGCGGCGGCAAAGGCGTCGAACAGCTCCGCGAACGAATCGTGCGGCTCGATCTGGATCGTGTAGGGGTTGAACTCCAGCCCGAGCCGCTCGACGAAGCGGCGGCAGAACCGCTCCCAGTCGACGTCCGGATAGGCGATCACGTGCGCGTTGTAGTTACCCACCGCGCCGTTGATCTTGCCCAGGATGCGGACCCCCGCGATGCGGTCGCGCGCGCGGCGCAGGCGGTGCACGAAGTTCGCCATTTCCTTGCCGAGCGTGGTCGGCGAAGCGGGCTGTCCGTGCGTGCGCGACAGCATCGGCAACGCGGCGTGGCGGTGCGCAAGTGCGCGCAGCGCCGCGATCAGCTCCTCCAGCTGCGGCAACATCACCGCGTCGCGCGCCTCGGACAGCATGAGCGCGTAGGCCAGGTTGTTGATATCCTCCGAGGTGCAGGCGAAATGGATGAACTCGAGCGCGCGCCGCACCTCGGGGTCGTCCCCGAGCCGGCCCCTGAGCCAATACTCAATCGCCTTGACGTCGTGGTTGGTCTGCGCTTCGATATTCTTTATGTGCTCGGCGTCCCGCTCGGAAAAGTCGGCCACCAGACGCTGCATCGCGCGCGCCGCATGGCGCGAGAAAGGCTTCAGTTCGCGGACGCCGCGTTCGGCCGCGAGCGCCCGCAACCAGGCGATCTCGACCTTCAGCCGGGCGCCTATCAGCGCCTGCTCGCTGAAGTGCGCCCGCAGCGAATCGACAGTCTTGGCGTACCGGCCGTCGAGCGGCGACAGCGCGGTGAGCGGGGAGGGCATTTTTCTCGGTCGCGGGCCTTTGACGCCGTATTATAAGGCTCATGCCCGGCCCGGCCTCTCTTGCACGCGTCGCGCGCGAGGCGCGCGGCTGCACGCTGTGCGCAAAAGCGCTGCCGCTCGAGCCGCGCCCGGTGTTCCACGTCGGCCGGCGCGCGCGCGTGCTCATCGTGGGCCAGGCGCCGGGGCGCCGCGTGCACGAAACCGGCGTCTCGTGGAACGATCCGTCGGGCGACGCGCTGCGCGCCTGGCTCGGTATCGGGCGCGAGGCGTTTTACGACACCGCGCGGATCGCGATCGCCGCTACCGGCCTTTGCTACCCCGGGACCGGCCCCAGCGGCGACCTGCCTCCGCGGCCGGAATGCGCGCCGATCTGGCAGCCCCGCTTTCGCGCCGCGCTGCCGGCGCTGCGCCTGACGCTGCTGGTCGGCAGCCACGCCCAGGCCTACTACTTGGGCATGCGGCGCAAGCAGTCCCTCGCCGCCACGGTGCACGCCTGGCGCGAATATCTGCCCGAGTATTTCCCGTTGCCGCACCCGAGCCCGCGCAACAGGCTGTGGCTCAGGAACAACCCCTGGTTCGAGCGCGCTGTCATCCCGGCGCTGCGTCGATGCGTTGACAGAGCATTGCGTTGAAGCGCGGCGCCGGGCGGTATAATCCGCGCCCTCACCCTGCGAAGCGTCAGCATGAAACTGCTCGTCTCACTCCTCAGTCCCTACGGACGCAAGGTCCGCATCGTTCTTGCGGAGAAGCGCGTCGAGTGCGAACTCGAGCTGGTCGATGTGACCCCGGCCGAAGGCCCGCTCAACGACCACAACCCGCTCGGCAAGATCCCGACCCTGCTGCTGGATGACGGCAGCGCGCTGTACGACTCGAGGGTGATCGTCGAGTTTCTCGACGCCGTCTCGCCGATCGGTCGCCTGATCCCGAAGGGCAACCGCGAGCGCGTCGCCGTGCTGCGCTGGGAAGCGCTGGCAGACGGCGTGCTGGACGCGGGGGTGCTGCTGCGCCAGGAGACACTGCGGCCGAAGAAAGAGCAGAGCGCAGCCTGGATGGAGCGCCAGCGCGGCAAGGTCGAGCGCGGTGTGGCGGAAATGGCGCGCGAACTCGGCGAGCGCGACTGGTGCCACAACGAGCGCTTTACGCTGGCCGACATCGCGCTCGCCTGCTGCCTGGGCTGGCTCGCGTTCCGCCACCCCGAGCTCGACTGGCACGGCAAGTACGCCAACCTTGCGCGCCACCACGACAAGCTCGGCCAGCGCCCCGCGTTCGCCGAAACCGCGCCCAGGTAAGCGCCTCGCCGGCTAGGCGATGATCGCGCCGCCGAGGCAGACTTCGGCGTCGTACAGCACAACCGACTGGCCGGGGGTGACCGCCCACTGCGGCGCGTCGAACGCGACCGAAATCTCGGATCCGGCGACCCGCCCGAGCGTGCAGACCGCATCCGCCTGCCGGTAGCGGGTCTTCGCCCCGTGGCGCGATCCCTCGGCCGGCGGTGCGCCCGCGATCCAGCTCGCGTCGAGCGCCTCGAGCGACGCGCGCAGCAGCAGCGGGTGGTCGTGCCCCTGCACCACGGTCAGCGTATTGGACGCCATGTCCTTGGCCGCGACGTACCAGGCCTCGCCCGATCCGCCCCTTGCGCCGCCCAGGCCAATGCCCTTGCGCTGGCCGATGGTGTAGAACGCGAGCCCGATGTGCTCGCCGATGCACCCGCCCCCCGGCGTCGCGATCGGCCCCGGGTTTCGCGGCAGATAGCGGTTGAGGAACTCGCGAAACGGGCGCTCGCCGATGAAGCAGATTCCGGTCGAGTCCTTCCTGGCGTGGTTCGGCAGGCCCGCCTCCTGCGCCAGGCGCCGCACCTCTGGCTTCCTGAGCCCGCCGACCGGGAACAGCACCCGAGCGAGCTGGTCCTGATTCAGGCGGTGCAGGAAATAGCTCTGGTCCTTGTTGCGGTCGGCTCCGCGCAGCAGCTCGACGCGGCCATCCGCGGTCCGCGTGCGCGCGTAGTGGCCGGTGGCGATGCGCGCCGCGCCGAGGCGCATCGCGTGGTCGAGAAAGGCCCTGAACTTGATCTCGGCGTTGCACAGCACGTCCGGGTTGGGGGTGCGGCCCGCGGAATACTCGCGCAGGAACTCGGTGAACACGCGGTCCTTGTATTCGGCCGCGAAATTCACCGCCTCGAGCTCGATCCCGATCGCATCGGCGGCCGCTGCGGCGTCGATCAGGTCCTGGCGCGTCGAGCAGTACTCGTCATCGTCGTCGTCCTCCCAGTTCTTCATGAACAGGCCGATGACTTCGTAACCCTCGCGCTTGAGCAGCAGCGCAGCGACCGAGGAATCGACGCCTCCTGACATGCCTACCACCACGCGCGCGGCCATGCCGGCGCCTCAGGCGAATTCGCGCGACAGCACGTCGAGCGGAAAACGGGCGCCGGCGAGGTAGTCCGCTACGCAGCGCGCCACCAGCGGCGAGCGGTGCATGGCCTGCCGCGCCGCCAGCTGCTCGGGCGTGAGCCAGTGCGTGGCGACGATTTCCGTGTCCAGCTTGCGCGCGGGGTCGGGTCCGCTCGCGCGTCCGGTAAAGGCGAAGCGCAGGAAGGTCGTGTCGGAATGCTCGTGGCGCCAGCGGTAGATCCCCACCAGAGCGCTCGGCTCGAGCGCGTGCGCGGTCTCCTCCAGCGTCTCGCGCACGCAGGCCTCGAGCAGCGACTCGCCCGGGTCCAGGTGGCCCGCCGGCTGATTGAGCACGCGCCGGCCGTCGGCGATCTCCTCGACCAGGAGAAACCTGCCGTCGCGCTCGATGACCGCGGCGACCGTGACGCTCGGGCGCCAGACCTCGCTCACGCGGCCTTCTGCGTGTTCTTGCGGATGAACGCGGCCATGCGCGCGACGCCCTTTTCGATCGCCTCCTTGGAGGCGGCGTAGGAAAAGCGCACGTGCTGCCCCTCGCCCGGCACGCGCATGCCGAAGTGGATGTCGGCCAGCAGCGCGACGCCCGCCTCGTTCAGCAGGCGCTTCCTGAATTCCTCCGAATCCGCCGCGCCGATCATGCGGCAGGCCTCGGTCACGTTCGGCCAGACGTAGAACGCGCCGCCC
Source organism: Burkholderiales bacterium (assembly GCA_049582365.1). GTDB lineage: Bacteria > Pseudomonadota > Gammaproteobacteria > Burkholderiales > SG8-39 > DAHVFK01. The sequence goes on from JBAUTW010000076.1 coordinate 9,049, forward strand.
GGCACCAGGCAGCTTACGCCCGGAACCTCGTTCAGCAGGCGCACGATCAGGTCGCGCCGCGCGAGGAAGCTCGCCTTCATCGCTTCGGCCGCGTCCTGGGGCCCGTTGATCGCTTCGACCGCCGCCCACTGCGAGATTTGCGAAGCGCAGGATTCCGTGTTGGTGATCCAGCGCGTGAACATCGGCGCCAGCACGGGATTCGAGGCGAAGCCGATGCGCCAGCCGGTCATGGCCCAGGTCTTGGAGGCGCCGTCGGAGATAATGGTGCGCTCGTACATCCCCGGCACCTGAGCGATCGAGAAGAACGACTCCCCGTAGACCAGTCTGGAGTAGATCTCGTCGGCGTAGACCCAGACCTGCGGGTGGCGCTTGAGAATTGCGCCGATCTGCTCCAGCTCCTTGCGCGAGAGCAGGCCCCCGGTCGGATTGTGCGGGTAGTTCAGGATCAACAACCTGGTTTTCGGCGTGATCAGCCGCGCCAGCTCGTCCGGGTCGAACGAGAACCCGCGCGCCTCGCGCAGGTGGATCGGCACCGGGCGTGCTCCGCTGGCGAGGATCTGGGACTCGTAGATCGGAAACCCCGGATTGGGGTAGATCACTTCGTCCCCCGCGCCGTGGTCGGTCACCGACAGGATGGCGTAGGCAATGAAAGGCTTGGCGCCGGCGGCCACTACCACGTCGGCGGGCCGGATCGGCAGCCCGCCGCGGGTGCGCGCAAGGTAGCCGGCGGCCGCCTCGCGCAACTGGTCGATCCCGGCCGAAGGCGTGTAACCGTGCTTGCCCTCGCGGATGGCGCGGATCGCCGCCTCCTGCACGTTTTGCGGCGCGGGGAAATCGGGCTGGCCGATGCAGAACGAGATGATGTCCTTGCCCTGGCGGGCGAGCTCATTCACTTCGGCGAGCACGACGAAGGCGTTCTCGGTTCCGAGGCTGCGGGCGCGACGGCTGATCTCGGGCATGGCGGTGGCCTTGGGAGGAAAGCAAAGATCCGATTTTAGCCGAAGGCGCTATCATTCAAGCATGCTCATCAATTGCGTCGCGTATCAGGACGGCAAGAAGCTCGCCGACATAGACCGGCGCGAAATCAGCGACTACGTCTCGCGCCCGGACTGCTTCGTCTGGGTCGCGCTGCGCGACCCGGACGAGGCCGAGCTGCAGGAAATGCAGGAGGAATTCGGCCTGCACGGTCTCGCCGTCGAGGACGCCTTGCACGGGCACCAACGCCCCAAGATCGAGGAATACGGCGACTCGCTGTTCACGGTGCTGCACACCGTCGAGTTCGTCGGCGAGGAGCTCAACGTCGGCGAGCTCGACGTGTTCGTCGGCCCCAACTACGTCCTGTCGGTACGCAACCATGCGCCCAAGGGCTTCCAGGAGGTTCGCGCACGCTGCGAGCGCGAACCCGAGCTGCTGCGCTTCGGCTCGGGCTATGTGCTCTACGCGCTGATGGACGCGGTCGTCGACCGCTATTTCCCCGTGCTCGACGCGCTGGAGACGAAGCTCGAGGGCATCGAGCAACGGATCTTCGGCGGACGCCTGGCGCGCGCCAACATCGAGTCTTTGTACGCGCTCAAGCAGAACCTGATGACGCTCAAACACGCCGCCGGGCCGCTGCTCGACGCGGTGGGCAAGCTCTACGGCGGTCGCGTGCCGCACCCCTGCACGGGCATGGGCGAGTACTTCCGCGACGTCTACGACCACCTGATTCGGGTGAACGCCACCATCGACTCGATCCGCGACATGGTGACCACGGCAATGAACGTCAACGTATCGCTCATCTCGCTGCAGGAAAACGAGGTCACCAAGCGTCTCGCGGCCTACGCCGCGCTGGTCGCCGTGCCGACGCTGATCGCCGGCATCTACGGCATGAATTTCAAGCTCATGCCCGAGCTCGAGTGGGGCTTCGGCTACCCGCTCGCGCTTGGCGCGATGGCGGTGATCGACGGCTACTTCTGGTACCGCTTCCGAAAGGCGGGATGGCTCTAGCCACCCGTCACCATCCCTTGGGCTCCCAGTTCAGGTCGGCGCCGTCCTTCAGCTCGCCGATCCTGATCACGCCCGGACTCTCGAAGTAGTAAGGCGGCACGGGCAGGTTGATCGGCGCGGGCGAGCCGGCCAGCACACGCCCCGATAGATCGTACTTGGAGCCATGACAGGGACAGTAGAAGCCGCCGGTCCAATCCGGGCCGACGGACCCCGGCTGCGGCCGGT
>JBAUTW010000077.1:0-1624 GCA_049582365.1 Burkholderiales bacterium
TCCAGGGCTACGCCGTCGACCGCTACCGGCTCGGCGCGTTCGTGCTCTCGGCGATGGTGACCGCGCTGGCCGGCGCGCTGCTCGGGTTCCAGAACTATCTCGTCTCGGCCGACGGCGTCACGGTGGCGTTCTCCGGCGAGCTGCTGGCGATGGTGGTGATCGGCGGCATGTACCACATCCTGGGGCCCGCCCTGGGCGCGCTGTTCTTCGTCCTGTTCCGCGAGCTGTTCTCGATGTGGAGCGGCAACTGGCTGCTGTGGTTCGGCATGGTGTTCGTCGGCTTCGTGCTCTATTCGCCGAACGGGCTGGTGGGGATCTGGGCCAGGCTCAAGCGCCGCTGGCAGCCGCCGCCGGAGGAGCAGGCGGCGATGAACCAGCGCCGCGTCTACCAGGGTCTGCCGCTGCCCGCGTCGCTGTGCCCGGACGCGCCGCGCGGCACGGTGCTCGAGGTGAGCGGGGTGCAAAAGCATTTCGGCGGCATCCGCGCGGTCGCCAACGTCGCCCTCGCCGTCGACTCGGGCGAGGTGCACGCGCTGATCGGCCCGAACGGTGCGGGCAAGACCACTTTGTTCAACCTGGTGTCGGGCATGTTCCGGCCCGACGCGGGCAAGGTGCGGCTGGACGGCGCGGAGATTCACCAGCTGCCCGCGCACCGCATCTGCCAGCGGGGGCTCGCGCGCTCGTTCCAGATCACCAACCTGTTCAAGGGGCTTGCGATCTACGAGAACCTGCGCTTGTCGCTGCAGGCGCGCCACCCTTCGCGCTTCAACGCCTGGCGCGACATCGACAGCTACCCCGAGATCCACCAGCAGACCGCCGAGCTGGTCCGCTTTCTCGGCCTGGAGGGCATCGAGCAGGTCGCGGGCGGCGACCTCTCGTACGGCGGGCAGCGCCTGCTCGACCTGGGCATCGCGCTGGGCTCGAAGCCCAGGGTACTGCTGCTCGACGAGCCGCTTGCCGGACTCGCCGCGGCCGAGCGCGAGCGCGTCGCCGACCTCGTCAAGCTCGTGTCGAGCGAGATCCCGGTGCTGATCGTCGAGCACGACATCGACCGCGTGCTCGGCTTCTCGCAACGCGTGACGGTGATGAATCAGGGCGAGGTGCTGATGGCCGGCTCGCCCGAACAGGTGCGCGCCGACCGGCGCGTGCAGGAGGTGTACACCGGCAAAGGCACGCCCCCGCTCCAGGCCAGGGCGGCCGGCGCGGGGTCCGCACGCGCGCCGCTGCTCGCCTTCGAGGGCGTCAACGCCTTCTACGGCAAGAGCCACATCCTCAACGATGCCACGCTCGACGTGCGCGAGGGCGAGATCGTCGCGCTGCTCGGGCGCAACGGCGCGGGCAAGTCGACCCTGCTCAAGACCCTGACCGGGCTGGTGCAGCCGGCTTCCGGCAAGATCGAGTTCGAGGGGCGCGACATCGCCGGAGTGCCGGCGCCGGACATCGCGCGCATGGGCATCGGCTACGTGCCGCAGGGCCGGGGGATGTTCGCCGGGATGACCGTGGCGGAGAACCTCGCGCTGGGGCGGCTGGCGCGCGCCACCGACGGCAGCCACGGCATCGTCTGGAGCGAGGAGAAGATCTTCGAGTATTTCCCGCGCCTCAAGGAGCGCATGCACGTCGCGGC
>JBAUTW010000078.1:0-6672 GCA_049582365.1 Burkholderiales bacterium
GCGCTGCGGGTCGTAGGTGATGATCAGGGTGTCGGGGTCGAACATCGCGCTCTGGAAGCGCGCGTAGGGGCACATGTACTTGCATACCTGCTCGCGCATCCAGCCGGCGTTGCCGTAGGTGGCGAAGCCGTAGAACAGGATCCAGAAGCTCGCCCAGGGCCCGGCCGCGCCGTGCCAGACCTGGTGCCAGAGCTCGCGGATCGGCGTGAAGTAGCCGACGAAGGTGAATCCGGTCCAGAGCGCGATCGCGATCCAGACGGCATGCTTGGCGCTCTTACGAAGAAATTTTTCCAAATTCAGCTCACTACGATCCAGACGGATGCGCTTCGCGCGGTCGCCCTCGATCAGCTTCTCGACCCACAGGAAGATCTCGGTGTAAACCGTCTGCGGACAGGCATAGCCGCACCACAGGCGGCCCGCGATCGCGGTGAACAGGAAAAGACTGAGCGCCGAGATGACCAGCAGGACCGTGAGGTAGATGATGTCCTGCGGCCAGAACACCAGGCCGAAGATGTAGAACTTGCGCTGCGCGATCTCGAACAGCAGCGCCTGGCGCCCGTTCCAGGTCAGCCAGGCGCCGCCGTAGAACACCAGTTGCGTCGCCCACACCAGCGCCCAGCGCCAGGCCGCGAACCAGCCGTGCACCGCGCGCGGGTAGATCTTCTGCCGGACTTCGTACAGCGCCTGCTCGGCGCTCTCGACGGGAGGGTGGCCGGCGTTCACTGGTGCGACAGCGAGTACACGTAGGCCGTCAGGAGGTGGATCTTGGCCGGGCCGAGGATGTCCTTCCAGGCCGGCATGTGGCCGTTGCGGCCGTTGGTGATGGTTTCGACGACCGTCGGCTCGCCGCCGCCGTAGAGCCATGTCTTGTCGGTCAGGTTCGGCGCGCCGAGCGCCTGCGTGCCCTTGGCTTCGGGCCCGTGGCAGGCGACGCAGGTCTTGCCGAAGATCTCGCGCCCGCGCGCCACGCGGATGCTGTCGGCGGCGCCGCCCGAAAGCGATATCACGTAGCTCGCCACGTCTTTCACCCCGTCGGCGCCCAGCACCGGGCCCCAGGGCGGCATGACGCCGTTGCGGCCGTCGCCGACGGTTTGCTCGATGGTCTTCGGATCGCCGCCGTAGAGCCAGTCGTTGTCGGTCAGGTTGGGGAAGCCGCGGCTGCCGCCGCCGTCCGACGCATGGCACTGGGCGCAGTTGTTGAGGAACAGCTTCTGCCCGATGGCGAGCGCGTCCGCGTTCTTCGACAGCGCGACCACGTCCTGCGCCGCGAACTTTTCGTAGATCGGCCCGTACTTCGCCTCGGCCGCCGCGTCCTCCTGCTTCAGCTGCCCGACCTCGCTCCAGCCGAGCAGGCCCTTCCAGCTGCCCAGCCCCGGATAGAGCGCGAGGTAGACCAGCGCGAACGCGATGGTGAGGTAGAACAGCCACATCCACCAGCGCGGCAGCGGGTTGTTGTATTCGCCCAGGTCCTCGTCCCAGGTGTGGCCGGTGGTCTGCTTGGCGCCGCCGGCGACCCGGCGCACGCTCTGCATCTTGAGGAACACGCCGCAGGCGATCACCGACACCAGCGTGATCACCGAGATGTAGACGTCCCAGAAGCTGCTGCTGAACTGGCTCATTGGCGCGCCCCCCTGTCGTCGGCCGGCTGCTCGGGCTCGTCGAACAGCATGCGCCCGTCGCGCTCGAAGCGCTCGCGGTGCGAAGGCGCGTAGGCCCACCAGACGATGCCGAGGAACACGGCGAGCGAGGTCAGCGTCCAGATGATGTGAATCAGGATCGTATCCATGAGTCTCCCCTTAGGGCCGCGCGGCGCCGCGTCCCGCGACCCCGAGGTTTTGCAGGTAGGCGATCAGCGCGTCGAGCTCGGTCTTGTCCTTGAGCTCTTCGGGCGCCTTGGCGATGTCGTCGTCCGTGTACGGCACCCCGACCACGCGCAGCGCGCGCATCTTGGCCCGGATGTCGGCCGCGTCGGCCGCGTTGCGCGCGAGCCACGGGTAGGCCGGCATGTTCGACTCGGGCACCACGTCGCGCGGGTTGTTGAGGTGGATGCGGTGCCAGTCGTCCGAGTAGCGGCCGCCCACGCGCTCGAGGTCGGGCCCGGTGCGCTTGGAGCCCCACAGGAACGGGTGGTCGTAGACGAACTCGCCCGCGACCGAGTACGGGCCGTAGCGCTCGACCTCGGCCCGGAACGGCCGGATCATCTGCGAGTGGCAGTTGTTGCAGCCTTCGCGGATGTAGATGTCGCGCCCGGTGAGCTGCAGCGCGGTGTAGGGCTTGAGGCCCGCGACCGGCTCGGTGACCGACTTCTGGAACGACAGCGGGACGATCTCGACCAGCCCGCCGACGCTCACCACCAGGATGATCAGGATAATGAGCAGCGCGTTGTTGCGCTCGATCATGTCGTGCGTGAATTTCATCGCCGGCTCCTCAAGCGTGGACCGCGACCGGCGCCGGGATCGGCGCGTCGACCGCCTTCGCGCCGGAAACCGTCTTCGCCACGTTGTAGACCATCACCAGCATGCCGGAGAGGTAGAACAGGCCGCCCAGCAGGCGGATGCCGTAGAACGGGTAGGTCGCCTTGACGCTCTCGACGAAGCTGTAGGTCAGCATTCCGTCCGAGCCCACCGCGCGCCACATCAGGCCCTGCATCACCCCGGCGATCCACATCGCCGCGATGTAGAGCACGATGCCGATGGTCGAGATCCAGAAGTGCACGTTGATCAGGCGCACGCTGTACATCTCCGAGCGCCCGAACAGGCGCGGGATCAGGTAGTACATCGAGCCCATGGTCACCAGGCCGACCCAGCCGAGCGCGCCGCTGTGCACGTGGCCGATGGTCCAGTCGGTGTAGTGCGACAGCGCGTTCACCGTCTTGATCGACATCATCGGTCCTTCGAAGGTCGACATGCCGTAGAACGACAGCGAGACGATGAGGAACTTCAGGATCGGGTCGTCGCGCAGCTTGTGCCAGGCGCCCGACAAGGTCATGATGCCGTTGATCATCCCGCCCCAGGACGGCGCGAGCAGGATGAGCGAGAAGATCATGCCGATCGACTGCGTCCAGTCCGGCAGCGCGGTGTAGTGCAGGTGGTGCGGGCCGGCCCACATGTAGGTGAAGATCAGGGCCCAGAAGTGCACCACCGACAGCCGGTACGAGTACACCGGGCGCCCGGCCTGCTTGGGGATGAAGTAGTACATCATGCCGAGGAAGCCCGCGGTGAGGAAGAACCCGACCGCGTTGTGCCCGTACCACCACTGCACCATCGCGTCCTGCGCGCCGGCGTAGGCGGAGTACGATTTCCACATCGTCACCGGGATCTCGGCGCTGTTGACGATGTGCAGGATCGCCACCGTCAGGATGAACGCGCCGAAGAACCAGTTGGCGACGTAGATGTGCCGCACCTTTCGCTTGGCGAGGGTGCCGAAGAACACGATCGCGTAGGCCACCCAGACGATCGCGATCAGGATGTCGATCGGCCACTCGAGCTCGGCGTACTCCTTGGAGGTGGTGATGCCGAGCGGCAGCGTGACCGCCGCGAGCACGATGATCAGCTGCCAGCCCCAGAACGTGAACGCCGCCAGCCCGCCCGCGAACAGGCGCGTGTGGCAGGTGCGCTGCACCACGTAGTAGGAGGTCGCGAACAGCGCCGAGCCGCCGAAGGCGAAGATCACCGCGTTGGTGTGCAGCGGCCGCAGGCGGCTGTAGGTCAGCCACGGCGTGTCGAAGTTGAGCGCCGGCCAGATCAGCTGCGACGCGATCAGCACGCCGACCAGCATCCCGACCACGCCCCAGACGATGGTCATGATCGAGAACTGGCGGATCACCTTGTAGTTGTACGTGTTTTCGGCAGGCATGTGAGTGGACTTCTCCCTGAAGTGGCGCCCCGGGGCCATCCTAAAGAGCGGCGGTGCCGACGGTTTGACCTGCGTCAAACGGTCGACAGGCTGACGCTCCGAAGATGGCCCGCAGCAACCGACCGTTACGGGGGAACACCGATGAGCAAAGAAACGAAACTCACTTCAAACGCCGGGGCGCCGGTCGGCGACAACCCGAACGTGACGACCGCCGGGCCGCGCGGCCCGTTCCGCCGCTCGCGCAGGGACGGCGCCGTGCGGGTGGACGGCAACCATTGCAGCACTCCGGGTTGAGCCGGGGCCATGCAGCGCAGATGGCAAATCACGCTGGCGTGCCTGCTGCTGGTCGTCCCCAGCGCGGGCATCGCCGGCCTGACGGCGAAGGAATCCCTCGGGAAACTGCTCTTCTTTGACCGTAATCTGTCGCTGAACGGCAACCAGGCCTGCTCCAGCTGCCACTTGCCCGAGGCCGGCTGGAGCGGCGACGACTCGACGATCAACGCGCACGGCGCCGCTTACGAGGGCTCGATCGCCGGGCGCTTCGGCAATCGCAGGCCGCCGAGCGCGGCCTACGCCACGCCGAGCCCGGTGCTTCACTTCGTGAAGGAAGACGGCGCGACCCTGTTCTTGGGCGGCAATTTCTGGAACGGCCGCGCCACCGGCGAGAAGCTGGGCAACCCCGCCGCGGACCAGGCCGAGCGCCCGTTCCTCAACCCGGTCGAACAGGGGCTTTCCGACGGCGCGTGCGTCGTGTTCAAGGCGTGCGCCGGTTACACGGCCATGCTCGAGCGGGCCTGGCCGGGAACCTGCGCCATCGCGTGGCCGGACAAGGCGGCGCAAACCTGCTCCGTCGAAGGCGGCAGACTGGATTTGAGCCGGCACCAACGCGCGAAGGCCGAGCTTGCGTTCGGCCGCATCGCGCTCGGCATCGCGGCATTCGAGGCATCGGCCGAGGTCAACGCGTACACGTCGAAATTCGACTATTTCCTGGCGGGCCGGGTCCGCTTGCTGCCGGAAGAGAAACTGGGACTGGAGCTGTTCAAGGGCAAGGGACGCTGCGCCGATTGCCACGTGCTGGACAAGGGGCCGAACGGCGAGCCGCCCCTCCTGACCGACTTCACCTTCGACAATATCGGCGTGCCGCGCAATCCGGAGAATCCATGGTATGCGATGCCCGCCTCGTTCAATCCCGACGGCAGGAAATGGCTGGATCAGGGCCTGGGCGAATTCCTGGCGAGCCGCGCCGACTACCGCCCGTTCGCAAGCGACAACTACGGCAAGCAGAAGGTGCCCACCCTGCGCAACGTCGACAAGCGTCCCGGTCCGGCCTTCGTGAAGGCGTACATGCACAACGGCTACTTCAAGACGCTCAAAGGCGTGGTGCACTTCTACAATACGCGCGACACAAGGCCGGCCTGCGCGGATCCGTTCACCACGGAAGCCGGCGCCATCGCGCAGGATTGCTGGCCGGAGGCCCAGATCAAGGCCAACCTCAACACAAGCGAGCTCGGCGATCTGGGCTTGACGGATGCCGAGGAAGACGCCATCGTGAAATTCATGCAGACGCTGTCGGACGGCTTCGAGCCGCCTCCAGGCACGAAGCGGCTCGCGCCCGGCTTGCGGCGATAGAGGGTGGCGAAGCACCTGGGTACTACACCGAGGCGCATGCGGCCCCGCTGCGCCGGCTGATTTCCGCGCAACTCGGGGTGCCGCGCCGGCGGCGGCATCGAGGAAAAGATAATTGCGGCGCACCGACAGGACGACCCTCGCCGAAGCGCTCGCTTCCCGCCAAAAGCTCAGGGGACCAGGACCGCCGCGCCTTCCAGCTTCCCTTCGCGCAGCGCGGCGAGCGCCTCGTTCGCCTGCGCGAGCGGAAACGACTTCGTCTGGGTGCGGATCGGCGATTCGGCGGCAACGCGCATGAAGGCCTCGCCGTCGGCGCGCGTGAGGTTGGCGACCGACTGCACGCGGCGCTCGCCCCACAAAAGCGCGTAGGGAAAGGCCGGAATGTCGCTCATGTGGATACCGCCGCAGACCACGCGCCCGCCCTGCTTCACCGCCGCCAGGGCCTGCGGCACGAGCGCGCCGACCGGGGCGAAGACGATCGCCGCGTCGAGCGGCTCGGGCGGCACCTCGTCCGAGCCGCCGGCCCAGTCCGCGCCGCATTCGCGGGCGAATCTCATTGCAGCTTCATCTCCAGGTCGAACGAACGCGAAAACCTTCCTGCCCTGGGCCTTTGCGACCTGCGCCAGGATGTGCGCCGCGGCGCCGAAGCCGTAAAGCCCCAGCGTGCGGGCGTCGCCGGCGAAGGCATACGACCGGTAGCCGATCAGCCCGGCGCACAAGAGCGGCGCGGCCTCGGCGTCGCCGTAGCGCTCCGGCAGGGCGAAGCAGAAGCGCTCGTCGGCCACGGCGTACTCGGCGTAGCCGCCGTCCAGCGTGTAGCCGGTGAAGCGCGCCTCGGGGCACAGGTTCTCGCGCCCGTTCGCGCAGTATTCGCACTCGCCGCAGGTCCAGCCCAGCCACGGCACCCCGACCCGCGCGCCGGCGGCGAAGCGCGTCCCGCCGCGCGCGACGTGCCCGACGATCTCGTGCCCCGGCACCAGCGGATAGCGTCCTTCGCGCAGATCGCCGTCGACCACGTGCAGATCGGTGCGGCATACCCCGCAGGCCGCGACCCTGATCAGCACCTGCCCCGGCCCCGGATCGGGCATCGGCACGCGCTCGGCGCGCAGCGGTTCACCGGGAGCATGCAATCGCATCGCAAGCATGAATTCGGTGAAATCGGGGTCAGACCACGATTTCATTTAGGCAAAA
>JBAUTW010000079.1:0-1832 GCA_049582365.1 Burkholderiales bacterium
CGGGAATCTGGCCGAAATTGAGCCCGCTGAGCGCCGCGCTGATGAGGTCGGCACGGCCGGCACTTTTGAGATAAATCGGAAGGAACGAGTTGCTGCTGAAATAGATCGCGTTGACGCAGCAAAAGAGCGCGCCGAGGCGCCACACCAGGGGACGGCGCCAGTCTGGCAGCCATCTGGCGCGCGGGAGAAACGCGGCGGCCCTGCGCGGCGGCGGATGCGGCCCGAACAGCGCGACTGCGGTGGCGATCGCAGCCACCGGCAGCGACCAGGCGACCAGCGCCGTGCGCCAGCCGCCGCCAAGCCACGGCAGCACGAAAGGAAGCGTCAGGACCACCGGCAGCACCTCGCCCACCAGCAGGCCATTGGTGTAGATCGCGGTGCCGAGGCCGATATGGCGCGGCAGCCATAGGCGCACCGCGCTCGGCATGATCGGCTGCATGATGGCCACGCCCACCGACATCACCACCGTCGTCACCAGGAGCCCGGCGTAGCCGCCGCTCAGGCCGCGCAGCGCGGAGCCGACGGCGACGATCAGCAGGCCGCCGACCAGCGCGCCCTTCACGCCCAGGCGCGCGACGAGCAGCGAGCCGAGCAGCGCGGCGACCGCGAACAGCGCGGGCGGAATGCTGCCGAGCAGTCCGACCTGGGTCGCGTTCAGGGCGAACTCGCCGCGGATGAGCGTGATGACCGGCGGCACCGCCAGGATGGTGAGGCGCAGGCCGCTACCGGCGAGCCACAGCAGCGCCGCTGCGCGCCAGGTTTGCTCCTTCACCGCGTCAATCCCCGGTGGGCGAGATGCGGAACTCGAGCACTCCCGGCGCGCTCATCAGGGCTTCCGACAGGCGGCGCAGATTGTCCGGTTGGAGGGTGCGCATCATCATGCGGTACTCGAAGTGCCGCCCGTCGTCGGTCAGACGGTAGCTGAGGTTGGCGATGGTGAAATTGAAACCGGCGACCAGCGCGCGCAGCTCGCCCACGGACATCGGCGCCTCGCGCGCGAAGCGCAGCGTGAAGTGAGCATAGGACTGGGTCGGCATGCGGCTCTCGAGCCAGCGGAACACCGACAGCGTGCCGAGCGTCAGGGCGGTGGCCAGCGCGGCCGGGAAGTAGAAGCCGATGCCGACCAGCGTCCCGATCGCCGCGGTGACCCAGATCGACGCCGCGGTGGTCAGTCCGCGCACCGACAGGCCTTCCTTCATGATCACGCCCGCGCCGAGGAAGCCGATGCCGGTCATGATGCCCTGCGCCATGCGGGTCGGATCGATCGTCGCGCGCCCCGTGGCGTGCGGGCCGAACCACTGGCTCTCGTACACCGTGACCAGCATCAGCAGCGCCGAGCCCAGGCACACCAGCGAGTGGGTGCGGAACCCCGCCGGGCGGCCGTGGAAGCTTCGCTCCAGCCCCACCAGCCCGCCGAACACGAGCGCCACGATGAGACGCAGCGTGATCTCCGGATAGTCGCCCATGCGGCGAAGTTTACGCCCGGCCGCGCGCCGGGGCGCGGTCTAGGCGGCGCTGCGCTCCTCGTCCGCGCGGCCGTGAATAGGCCAGCTCGGGTTGCGCAGCTTGAAGCGCGGGCGCGCGCCCTGGACGTCCTTGCGCGCCGAGATCAGCGCCGACAGGGTACCGACGTCGCGCCAGTAGGCGGGCTCCTCGTAGGGCCGCACGCCGGGCAGCACGTTCTCGGCCAGGTCGTAGGCGAACACGCGGTAGCGCCCCGGCAGGCGCGGCAGCACGTGGCGGCCGAAGTCGGTGCCGCCGCCTTGCTCCATCTCGCGCAGCGCCTGCGTCAGCACGCCGGGCTCGAACAGGTAATTTCCCATCGACGCGTA
>JBAUTW010000080.1:0-4773 GCA_049582365.1 Burkholderiales bacterium
GAGTACACCAAGCCCGAGGCGGGGCGCCTGCTGCGCTTTCCGCTCGCGCTGATCGACGCGGCGCCTCGACTATCCGAGCTGCGCGAGGAGCAGGCGAGCGCGAGCCTCGCGATCGCGGCCCGCTCGCAGGGCGCGACGTTCGACCGGGACGGATCACTCTGGCTCAGCCGGAGCAGCAGTCAGTTCGGCGCGCTGCAGAAGATCGATCCGAAGAGCGGCAAGGTCCTGGCAAGCTACCCGATGGTGGCCGGAATCGAAGACCTCGGCTTCGACGCCGACGGCATGCTGTGGGCCGTGAGCGAAGCGGGATCGAAACGCTGGCACAACTGGCCGACGTACTATCCGATCCTCTTCTCGATCGACCGGCGGACCCTGCGCTAACCGGGTCTGCCGAATTTCCGATTTCACTTCCTGGACTTGGCGAGGAAGCGCCGCGCCCGCCGAACCTTGTCGACGCAGTTCGGCCACTTGTGGAACTCCGACTGGACCTTCGCCCCCGCCAGCAAGGTGGCCGCCTTGCTGAATTCCACCGTGCCGCCCAGGCCCTTCGCCTTGGCGAAATCGAGTTCCCTGTTGGCCGCTTTCAGGCCATTCTCGCACTGCGCCGCGAGCGACGGCTCCGCTGCGCCGGCGCGACCCGCCGCCACGGCAACGAGGAGCGTGAGCGCCAGGCCGGCAATCGATATGGATCGCATGTCACCTTCTCCCGCATAAGACGAGGCTCATATGGACAATTCTCCGCGCCTGCCGCCGCTTTCCAAGCATGACATGGACGAAGCGCAGCAACGCGTCTACGACGCTATCGTAGCCGGTCCGCGCGGCGGCGTGCGCGGGCCGTTCGACGCGCTGCTGCGTAGCCCGGAGCTGGCCGACCGGCTGCAGAAGGTCGGCGCCTGCGTGCGCTTCGAGAGTTCATTGCCCGCGCGCCTCGCCGAGCTCGCGATCCTGGTCACCGCGCGCCACTGGGGCGCGCAGTACGAGTGGTACGCGCACCGCAGGCTGGCCGAGAAGGCGGGCCTCGCGCCGGCGATCGCCGAGGACATCGCCGAAGGCCGCCGCCCCGCCGCCATGCAGGCGGACGAGGCCGCGATATTCGAGTTCTGCCGCGAGCTGCACGAAACGAAGCACGTGAGCGACGCGGCGTGGAACGCGGCGCTCGAGCGCTTCGGCGAGCGCGGCGTGATCGACCTGATCGGCACCTGCGGCTACTACACGCTGGTGTCGATGGTGCTGAACGCTACCCGGCACCCGCTGCCCGAGGGCGTCGCCCCGCCGCTGCGCCCGCTCAGCTAGCGGCGGCAATCTCGTCCAGCACCGGCAGCAGCTCATCGATGAAGGCGGGCGGATTCTCGCTCATCGGAAAGTGGCCGAGCTTCTTCATGATGCGCACCTTGGCGCCGGCGATGCCGACGGCGGTTTCCTGCGTGTCCTGCGGGCTGCACGAGTAGTCGTACTCGCCGGTAAGGAAGTAGTACGGCGCGACCTTGGTGTCGATGTCCTTGACCCGGCCGCGGTAGTCGCCGTCGATCTGGTAGAAATGCAGGTCGCCGGAAAAGATCCCGGGCCCGCCCTGCATGTAGTGCCAAAGCGTCTCCCAGCGCTCGGCCTCCGGGCTATCGGGGCACATCAGCCCCATCACCGTGGCCGCGCTCGCGACCTGGCCGTTGACCTCGGGGTGCGTCAGCCACGACGGATCGTAGTAGCGCGGCGTGTTGGCCGCCGACTGCAGGCCGACGATGGCGCGAAAGCTGGCCGCGTACTCGAGCGCCAGGTTGAGGCAGATACGCCCGCCGATCGAGCAGCCCATCACCACCGGCCGCTCGAGCCCGAGCGCCTGCATGAACGCGAGGATGATGCCGGTGTAGGACGTGCTGGTGAGGCGGTAGCGCTCGTGCTGCCAGCCCGCGGGCGGCGAGCTCTTGCCGTGCCAGGGCAGGTCGAAGGCGACGACGCGGAAGCGATCGGTGATGCGCGGCTCGTTCAACAGGCCGCGGAACTGGCGCGTATCCGAGCCCGCGGTGTGAAGGCACAGCAGCGGTATTCCCTGCCCCGCCTCTTCGAAGTACACGCGCTGCGCGCGTCCCTCGAAATCGAAGCGCAGGTAGCGGCCGGTGACCGGCTCGAGCATGCCGCTCATTGGCGCGCTCCCGCGCCGCGCAGGTTGGCCAGCATCAGCTTGAGGCACAGCTGGTGGGCGTAGAACTTGCGCGTATCGCCGGTCAGCGCGATTTCACCCCGCCGAAAGAATGCGAACAGGTCCTGGTCGCGCGGCTCCGGCTGAGGATGGGCGAAGCGCGACCAGGCATCGTCGCTTCCCGCGAGCGCGAAATCGCACTGCGGCATCACGAACGGCCCGCTGCGATGCTCGGCCAGCCGTCCGTCATCCACCCGCAGCAGGTGATCCTCGTCGCCCCAGCCCAGCAGCAGCCTGAAGTTCGAGCCGGCGCCGTGGCGCGCGACCAGACGATCCTCGTTGACGCGCCGCATGAACAGCTCCCAGTCCATCTCATCCCCCCGGACGTTGCGAAAACGTGCGCTCGAACACGGCCTCCGCGATGCGGTTCTTGAGGATCTCGATCGATCCGCCGGCGATCATCCAGCCGCGGCAGCGGCGCACGCAATACTCGACCAGCGACTCGCGGCTGTAGCCCATGCCGCCCATCACCTGCAGCGCCTCGTTGGCGACCTCGAACCCGGCCTGGTTGCAGAATGCCTTGGCGATCGCGGTCTCCTCCGCCGAAGGAAAACCCCGGTCGGCGTTGGCCGCCGCGCGGTAAAGCAGCAGCTGCCCCGCGTCGAGCTTCATCTTCATCTCGGCGAACTTCCATTGCAGGCCCTGGAACTCGCACAGCAGGCGCCCGAACTGGCGGCGCTGCAGCGCCCACCGGCGCGCCTCTTCGTAGGCGTAGCGCCCGAGCGCGAGCGAGCGCGCGGTGTTGCCGATGCGCTCGACGTTGAAGCCCGCGATCTGCTTCTTGAATCCGCCCGGGCCGAGCAGCACCCGCTGCGGCGGCACATACACGTTGTCGAAGTACAGCTGCGCCCACTCCTCGCCCGACATGAACTCCGACGGCGCGCCGCGCCGCACGCCGGGCGACTCGCGTTCGATCAGCACCGAACCGATGCCGCCCACGCCGGGCCCGAAGCGCACGTAGGCCAGGTAGACGTCGGCATAGGCCGAATGGGTGGTGAACACCTTCGAGCCGTTGACGCGCCAGCCCGCGCCGTCCGCCGTGGCGCTGGTCTTCAGATCGGTGACCGCCGAGCCCGCCTCGGGCTCGGTCATGCCGACCGAGATCACGCCTTCGCCCGCCAGCAGCCGGCCGAGATAAGCCTTCTTCTGCTCCGGCGTGCCGTATTCGGCCAGTACCCGGATCGCACCGAAGTTGCCGGCCTGCACCACGTCGGCGCTGCGCGGACAGCTCGCCGCCACCGTCTCGATCGCGATCACGGCATCGATCAGGCTGCCGCCCTGGCCGCCGTCGGCCTCGGCCATGGTGATGCCGAGCAGGCCCTGCGCGGCCATCTTCTTCGCCACCTGCCACGGGTACTCGGCGGCGTGCGCGCGCCCGCGCGCCCCGGGGGCGAGCTCCTTTTCGGCGAAGCGCCGCACGGAGTCGCGAAACTGCTCCTGCTCGGGGGTGAAACGGAAGTCCATGACGGCACGCTCCTTGGCCCGCATGGTACCTTTCCGGGGGCCGGGTTTGAGCCACGTCAATGGCGTGTTTCGCGCAAGAGCGTAGCGTTTGATAGTCCGCCAAAAAAATGAAACAGACCCTGACCCGCATCCTGCGCAACCGGTGGTTCCTCACCGGCGCGGGGCTGCTCGCGGCCTACGCGCTGTTCGGCTTCCTGCTGCTGCCGCGGCTGGTGCAGCGCTACGTGCCCGAGTACGCCCGCGACAGCCTGCAGCGCCAGGCGAGCGTCGGCAAGGTCAGGATCAACCCGTTTCTGCTCACCTTCGAGGCCAACGACCTGCGCCTGGCGGAGAGCGACGGAACCCCGATCGTGGGCGTGCGGCGCCTGTTCGTCGATTTCGAGACCTCCAGCCTGCTGCGCTGGGCGTGGGTGTTCGCGAACATCGACATCGACGGCCTCGATCTGAACGCGGTCACCCTCCCGGACGGGCAACTGAACCTGATGCGTCTCGTCGAAGCCGCGCGCGGGAAAGAGCCGCCCGAGCCGAAAAAGGACGACGCAGCGCCGGTGCGGATGGTGCTGCGGCACGTCGTGCTGAGCGAGGGCCGGGTGAGCTACACCGACCGCTCGGATCCGGTTCCGGCGAGCGCGACGCTGACGCCGGTCAACCTCGAGTTCGACGACGTGTCCACGCTGCCAGAGCGCAAGGGCCCGTACTCGATTCAGGCGTTTCTTCCGGGCGGCGGCACGGTGCGCTGGCGCGGCGAAGTGTCCCTGCGGCCGGTGGCATCGGACGGCGTATTGAGCGTCACGCAATTCAGGCCGGCGAACGTCTGGCGCTTCCTGCAGAACGAAGTCCGGCTCGACCTGCCCGAAGGCACGGTCGATTTCGTCACCCACTATCGATTCTTCCTCGGCGGCGGGAAACCGCAGCTGCTGCTGGACAACGCCGCCCTGACGCTCGCCGACCTCTCGCTGCGCCAGCCCGGCGCGAAACAGCCCCTGCTCGGGCTGCACAAGGTCGCGCTCAGCGGCGTCAGCTTCGACCTTCAGCGGCGCGAGCTCAGCGTGCCGAAAGTGGATATCAGCGACGGACTGGTGAGCGCAGGCATCGGCCGCGACGGTACGCTCGAC
>JBAUTW010000081.1:0-5505 GCA_049582365.1 Burkholderiales bacterium
GGACGAACCAGCCCGCGATCGCGGCGACGGCGGCCGCGACGAGGCGAACGAGCTTGCGGTCATCGATATCGCGTGCGGGAGAGGACATGGCGCCGGGGGTCAGGCGCCGATTGTCGCATTGCCGCGCTCAGGCCGGGCGGCGCGCGACCAGGTCGACCAGCGCCGACATGCCCGAGTGGCCCTTGCCCTCGCGGATCTCGTCGTCGTGCTCGGCGAGGTGCAGGATGTCGAGCGCGCCGAACTGCCCGCGCAGCAGCTCGGCGGTGTAGAGGTTCTCGAGCACGCCCGGGCCGCCGGTCTTGTACTCGATCTGGCGCGGGCCGTAGCCCTGCAGCACGAGCAGCCCGCCGGGGGCGAGGGCGCGCATCATGCCGGCGAAG
Source organism: Burkholderiales bacterium (assembly GCA_049582365.1). Taxonomy (GTDB): domain Bacteria; phylum Pseudomonadota; class Gammaproteobacteria; order Burkholderiales; family SG8-39; genus DAHVFK01. Next base: position 381 of record JBAUTW010000081.1, read on the forward strand.
ATGCGCGCGCGCTCGGACGGCGAGGCGAACTGGATGAAGATCGCCAGCACCAGGTCGTAGCGCGCCGCGTCCCAGTCCCAGTCGTTGATGTCGCCGACGCGGTGATCGATCTGCACCCCCGCCTCGCGCGCCAGGCGCTGCGCCTTTTCGACGCCCACCGGCGAAATGTCGAACGCGGTCACGGCGAGGCCCTGGCGTGCGAGCCAGACGCTGTTGCGCCCCTCGCCGTCGGCGACGCACAGCGCGCTCATGCCCGCGCGCAGCCGCTGCGCCTGCGAAGCGAGGAACACGTTCGGCTCGGTGCCGAAGTGGTAGTCGTCGCCTCCGAAGCGCTTGTTCCAGCGTTCGGTCTGCTGCGGAAAGGACATGGCCTATGGTACCGCGAAGGCCGCGCGAGCTGAAGCGCGCGCAAGCTGCGGAACTGCGGCCGGCGGCGCGTGTCCGACGAGCAACCAACTCAGGAGAGCCGCAAGATGGACTTCAGCAACGCGCAGAACCAGGTGACGCAGGTCGAGCAGCAATCGCAGACGCTGGTGCAGAATATCCAGGCGCTGGCGCAGAAGCTGAAAAGCGCGGCGCCGGACGACGCCACCGGGCGCGAATGGGCCATGGACCTGCGCGAGATCGCGCTCTCGGTGCAGAACGAGAACCAGATGCTGGCGATGCTCGTCAGCCAGATGGGGCAGTACATCCAGACGCTGGAAGCGCAGCTTCAGACCCACCCCAACCCGACGGTGCAGCCGCGCGGCTGGATGAATTCCGGCGGCGGCGGCTTTCTCGGCAACCTCACCGCGGGCCTCGGCATGGGGGCCGGCTTCGGGCTCGCCGAGGACGCGATCAACGGGATCTTCAACGCGCTCTAGGCGGGCCTGCTCAGGCCTGCTTGCGCGCGCGCGGCGGGCCGCGCAAGCCGTCGCGCATCAGGCGGTCGAACTCCTCGGCGACCTGCGCGTCCTCCTCCAGCATCTTGCCCGCGTCGGCGTCGGCGTATTTCATCGCGCCGATGTCGGCGAACGCCTTCTGCACCTTGGCGCTCCACAGCCCGATGTCGCGCACCGTGGGCACGATGCGGCTGAACAGGCGCATGCGGTAGCGCGTCATGTTCTCCGCGCCGTCCATCGCCGCCACCGCGTCCGCGAGGTCGATGCCGATCTGCGGCCACATCTCGGGCAGGTTGAAGCGCTCGCGCAGGGCGTGCACGCCCTCGATCACGAACTCCTCGCGCTCGGCGCGCTCGGCCTCGCTGAGCTGCGGGTAGTAGTCGCGCAGCGCCAGGCGGCCGAAGGCGACGTGGCGCGCCTCGTCCTGCATCACGTAGGCGTTGACCGCGGAGCAGAGCGGGTTCCTGGCGTAGTCGCGGAAGCGCTGGAAGGCCGACAGCGCCAGGCCCTCGATCAGCACCTGCATGCCGAGGTAGGTGAAATCCCAGCGCCGGTCGGTGATCGCGCGCTCGAGCAGCTCCTTGAGCGGGCCGGTGATCGGGTAGACGAAGCGGAACTTCTCCGTTAGCAGCCGGCGGTAGGCCTCGACGTGGCGCGCCTCGTCCATGACCTGGGTCGCGGCGTAGAACTTCGACTCGATGGCCGGCACGTCCTGCACGATCTTGGCGGCGCAGATCAGCGCCCCCTGCTCGCCGTGCAGGAACTGCGAGAGCTGGAACGCCTGCGTGTGGTAGCGCAGGTCGGAGCGCTGGCGCGCCGAGAGCTTGTCCCACAGCGCGGTGCCGTACATCGGCAGCATCTTGTCGTCGACCTGCATCGGGTCGTCCGGATCGACCTCGAGGCTCCAGTCGATGCGCTGCTCGGCGTCCCATTGCTGCTGCTTGCCCTTGGCGTACAGCTGCAGCAGCTCGTCGCTGCGCGCGTCGTAGTCCCAGGTGAACGAGACCTCGGTCGCGCCGTCGACTTTCCAGTGGGTCTGTTCGACCGGCAGCAGGTAGCGGTGCATGGTGGACATGGCTTGAGATATTGTATACGGGACGAGGGGATAAGGCTGGAGGGGGGCGATGGTCGAAGTCGACGCCGAGCTCGAGCGGGCCGACAGGCAGAGGCAGGCGCGCGAGCGCGCCCAGCGCCAGCGCCTGCGCTGGGTCGCGCTTATCGCCTCGAGCTATGCCTTAGACGTCCTGTTTCTCGCGCTGTACGCCGGCGCCGGGACGATTCCGGCGCGGGTGGCCGTGGCCTACGGCGGCGCCGGCTTCGCCTTCTGCCTGGTCTACGCCTTGTTCGTCGCCTCCGGCTTGAATCTGCGCTTGCGCGATCCGACCATGGGCGCGCCCGGCATGCTGTGGGGCGTGCTGGCGCAGCTGCTGGTGGTGGCGCTGGCGCCGCAGATCACCTTTCCCTACATCGTCAACCTGTTCACCGTGTTCGCCTTCGGCATGCTCTGGCTGCGCCTGCGCCAGGCGGTGGCGCTATGGGCGTTGGCCATGGCGGGCAGCGGCGCGGTGCTGTACCTGAACGAGGGCCGCCTCGGCGTGGCCGGCACGAGCGACTACGAGCTGATGCTGACCTGGCTCTTTCTGTCGGTGATCCTCAGCCGCACCCTGGTGCTGGCGATATACAGCAACGGCCTGCGCGCGCGCCTGGGCGAGAGCCGGAGCAAGCTCGCCTCGGCGCTGGAGCAGATCCGGGAACTGGTGCATTACGACGATCTGACCAAGTCGTTCAACCGGCGCTCGCTGGTGGCGCGGCTCGGGGAGGAGCTCAGCCGCTCGCAGCGCACGCACGTGCCGTTCAGCGTCGCGATGCTGGACCTCGACCATTTCAAGGCCGTCAACGACGGCTACGGGCACGCGACCGGGGACGAGGTGCTCAAGGTCTTCGCCGAGGTGGCGCAGGCGACGATGCGCAAGACCGACGTGTTCGGCCGCTACGGTGGCGAGGAGTTCCTCATGATCCTCACCGCGAGCGACAAGACGGGCGCCGCCGGCGCGGTCGAGCGCGTGTGCGCCGCCGCCGCGGCGCACGACTGGGAGACGATCGCGCCGGGCCTCAAGCTGACGCTGTCCGCGGGGCTGGCCGACTACCGCCAGGGCGAGGGCGTCGAGCAGCTCATCAATCGCGCCGACAGCGCCCTGTACGAGGCCAAGCGCGCGGGGCGCAACAGGGTCGTGGTCGCGCAATAGGCTACTTCGCCAGCACCTTCATGGCGCGCTCGAGCCCGGCGATGGTGGTCGGGTACATGCGCCCGCCCATCAGCTCCTTCATCACCTGGATCGACTGGCGATAGGCCCAGATCTCCTCCGGCTCGGGGTTGAGCCAGACGCACTTGGAATAGATGTCGGTCACGCGCTTGACCCACAGCGCGCCCGGCTCCTCGTTGAAGTACTCGATCGAGCCGCCCGGCTGCAGGATCTCGTACGGGCTCATGGTCGCGTCGCCGACGAAGATCACCTTGTAGTCGTGGCCGTACTTGTGCAGCAGGTCCCAGGTGCGGGTGCGCTCGGCGTGGCGCCGCCGGTTGTCCTTCCAGACGAAGTCGTACAGGCAGTTGTGGAAGTAGAAGTGCTCGAAGTGCTTGAACTCGGTCTTGGAAGCCGAGAACAGCTCCTCGCACATCTTGACGTGGTCGTCCATGGTGCCGCCGATGTCGAGCAGCATCAGCACCTTGACCGTGTTGTGGCGCTCGGGCCGCATGTGGATGTCGAGATAGGCCTTGCGCGCGGTCGAGGCGATCGTGTTGTCGAGGTCGAACTCGTCCGGCGCGCCTTCGCGCGCGAACTTGCGCAGCCGCCTGAGCGCGACCTTGATGTTGCGCGTGCCGAGCTCGACCTGGTCGTCGAGATTGCGGTACTCGCGCTGGTCCCAGACCTTGACCGCGCTGCGGTTGCGGCTCTTGTCCTGGCCGATGCGGATGCCCTCGGGGTTGTAGCCGTAGGCGCCGAAGGGCGAGGTGCCGCCGGTGCCGATCCACTTGCTGCCGCCCTGGTGGCGGCCCTTTTGCTCCTCGAGCCGCTGTTTCAGCGTCTCCATCAGCTTTTCCCAGCCGCCCAGGGCCTCGATCTGCTTCTTTTCCTCCTCGCTCAGCGTGAGCTCGACCTGCTTCAGCAGCCACTCGAGCGGAATCTGCGCCTCGATGCCGGGAATCGTCTCCACGCCCTGCCAGAACTCGGCGAAGGCGCGGTCGAACTTGTCGAAGTTCGCCTCGTCCTTCACCAGCGCCGCGCGCGACAGGTAGTAGAAGTCGTCCACCGAGGGGCCGATGACCCCCTTCTGCAGGGCCTCGAGCAGGGTCAGGTACTCCTTGATCGAGACCGGCAGCCGATGGCTTTTGAGCTTGAGGAAGAAATCGATCAGCACGGCGCTTCAGGCGGCCTTGTAGGTATCCAGCCCGATGCGTTCGCGCGCGATCGCCGCCGCCACCGGAGCCGCCTGCATCACGCGCTCGACGTAGGCGCGGTAGGCGGGCAGCGAAGCCGGGTCGATGCCGGCGTAGCCGCCCCAGCGCAGCAGGGTGAAGGCGTAGGCGTCGTGCACGCCGATGCGCGCGCCGAGCCAGTAGGGCGCGGCGCCCGCGATCCAGCCCTGGATGCGCTCCAGGCAGCCGCGGAAGCGCGCGACCGCGCTCTTGCGCACGTCGGCGCGCGCCTCGTCGCCGGCGGCGAAGGCTTCGGGGCGGAAGAAATGGGTGAATGTCGGGTGCGCGGTGTTGTTCATCCACGCCAGCTGCGACAGCGCCTGGGCGCGCGCCCAGGATTCGCCCGGCAGCAGGCCGGCGGCGGGAAAGCTGCGGTCGAGGTAGTCGCAGATGGCGACGATCTGGTTCAGCGGCTTGCCGTCGGCGACCAGCACCGGGACCTGGCCGTTCGGATTCATGGCGAGGTATTCGGGCGTCTTCTGCTCGCCCTTGTGCAGCTTGACCAGCCTGGGCTCGAAGTCGGGGCCGCCGGCGGCCTTGATCGCCTCGAGGCCGACGTGGGGGACGAAGGAGCAGGCGCCGGGCGCGAAGTAGAGCTGGAGCATGAGCTAGGCCTTGGCGCGGGTCATGAACACGAGGCGCTCGAACAGGTGCACGTCCTGCTCGTTCTTGAGCAGCGCGCCGTGCAGCGGCGGGATGATGGTCTTGCGATCCTTCGAATGCAGCGCCTCGGCGGGGATGTCCTCCGCCAGCAGCAGCTTGAGCC
>JBAUTW010000082.1:0-12608 GCA_049582365.1 Burkholderiales bacterium
GCGCTCGCCGCGGGCTGGAGGCTCAAGTTCGTGTTGGTCAGACGTGCCGCCTACAACCAGGGATTTTCGCTGCCGCAGCTGCCGGTTCGAGGCGGGCGCTAGATAACGAAGGAGAAAGAACGATGAACGCTTTGCTGCAAACGCGCTATACCAAGGTCCATCACCGCGCCGGCGCACGGCGCGCGCCGCAGCCGGCCGCGTTCTATTTCGAGCGCCAGGTCGAGACCGCGCCGCGCGAGGAATTGCGCAAGCTGCAGCTGCGCCGCCTGCGCGCAACGCTCAAGAACGCGGCCGAGAACGTGCCGCTGCACCGCGAGCGCATGAAGGCCGCGCGCATCAAACCACAGGACATACGCTCGCTGGAAGATCTGCGCCAGTTGCCGTTCACGGTCAAGACCGACCTGCGGGACAACTATCCCTTCGGCATGTTCGCGCGTCCGCGTGCCGACCTGTTGCGCCTGCACGCCTCCTCCGGCACCACCGGCAAGCCGACCGTGGTCGGCTACACGAAGAAGGACCTCGATACCTGGGCCGGCCTGATGGCGCGCTCGATGGCCTGCGCCGGCGCGCGGCCCGGCGACGTGGTGCACAACGCCTACGGCTACGGCCTTTTCACCGGCGGCCTGGGCGCGCATTACGGCGCCGAGCGCCTGGGTGCGACAGTGGTACCGATGTCTGGCGGCGCAACCGAGCGCCAGGTGGTCCTGATCAAGGATTTCGGCGCCCGCGTGCTGTGCTCCACGCCCTCCTACGCGCTGAACATCGCCGAGGTCGCCGAGCGCGACGGCGTAGACCTGCGCGCGAGCGCGCTGGAGATCGGCCTGTTCGGCGCCGAGCCCTGGAGCGAAGCGATGCGGCGCGAGATCCAGATCCGACTCGGGCTCAAGGCGGTCGACGTCTACGGCCTGTCCGAAATCATGGGTCCCGGCGTCGCCATCGAGTGCGAGGCGCAAGATGGTCTGCACGGCTGGGAGGACCACTTCCTGTTTGAGGTCATCGACCCCGAGACGGAGCGGCCGGTGCCAGAGGGCCAGGCCGGCGAGCTGGTCATCACCACGCTCACCAAGGAAGCCCTGCCGATGCTGCGCTACCGTACGCGCGACATTACGCGCGTGAGCACCGAGCGCTGCGCCTGCGGCCGCAGCCACCTGCGGCTGAGGCGCATCACCGGCCGCAACGACGACATGCTGATCATCCGCGGCGTCAACGTCTATCCGTCGCAGATCGAGGCGGTGCTGGTGGGCCTGCCCGACCTGGCGCCGCACTACCAGCTGGTGGTCTCGCGCCGCGGCAACATGGACGAGCTGGCGGTCGAGGTCGAGGCCGCGCCCTCGCTTGGCCGCGGAGAGACCGCCTACCGTCGGCTTGCCGAGCTGGTGCGATATCAGATCAAGTCCATGATCGGCGTCACCGCCGACGTGGTGGTGAAGAAGCCGGGCGAAGTTCCGCGCTCGCAGGGCAAGGCAGTGCGCGTGCGCGACGAGCGCCCCACGCTCGGATGACGAGGCGGCAGACCTGACATGAATCGGCAAGTCAGCCGCCGCCTGCACGAAGAGCATACGGCCACGCTCGCGCTGTGGAACCGCTTCGAGCAGGCCATCGCCGCCCGCACCTGGCCGCCTGCGGCCGGGGATCTCGAGATCGAAAACCTGCTGCGCGGCTGCGCGGCGGCGCTGGCCGAGGAGCTGTCGCACCACTTCGAGTTCGAGGAATCAGAGCTGTTCCCGCGCCTCGCAGACGGCGGCGAGGGCGACATCGCCGACTTGCTGGCGGAAGAGCACGTCGCGATCCGCGCCGCGGCACAAGCGTTCAGCAAAGCGCTCCAGGCCGGGAACTGGCAGTCGCTGCGGACAGCCGGGCTCGAGCTCTCCGAGCGTCTCGCGGCGCACGTGCAGAAGGAGGAGATGTCGCTCCTGCCGGCGATCGAGAATCTGCTTGATGAAGAGACCGACGCACGCCTCGCGCTCGCCTACGCGAGCTGAAAACGGCGCTCAGGCAAGGGACTTGACGAACGCCAGCCGCTGCGCCGGGCCGAAGCCGGCGCGGTAGAGAAAGCCAAGCAGCTCGAAGTGCTCCTTCGCTACCACCGACTCGACGCGCTCGACCCGTAGGGCGTCGAGGTTCATGAACAGCTGCGACAGCAGGGCGCGGCCGATCCCGGCGTGCGAGAAAGCGGGATCGACGCCGATGGTGTCGATGACCGCAACCGGCTCGGCGCGGCCGAAATCGCCGTAGTCCGCGCTCGCCATGAGGTAGCCGGCGGCGGTGCCGTCCTTGCACGCGACAAGCGAAATGCGCAGCGCTGACTCGCTCAACGCCTGCTCGAACTTGTGGCGGATGTACGCGCCGCGATCATGGCCCGTCAGGCGGCGGTCGATGCGTATGACCGCATCCAGGTCGGCCTCCGCGAGCGAATGCACCTCGGCCATGTCGCGCGCGAGATGCTCGAAGTCGTTCGCCGCCGTGTCGCCGTAGTCGTTGCGATCCCCCGGTCGGTCGCGCTCCTCGACCACCACCGGCTCGTCTTCCCGCGCGCCGAGCTTCGCATCGGCAACGGTGCAGTCGACGACCTGGTTGCGCCCCAGCCGGTAGCCGGCGGCATCGAGAAAGCGCAGCATCTGGTGGTCGCGCCAGCTTGCGCCGGTGCGCATTTCCTTCAGACCGCGGCGCCGCGACTCGTCTTCGATCGCCCGCTCGAGCGCGAGGCCGAGGCCGCCCCCGCGGGCCTCGAGCCTTACCCCCACCACCTCGAGTCGCATTGCCGGCTCGATGCGGCCGAACTCCCCCTCGAGCACGCGGCCTAGGATGTAACCCGTGAGCCCGGATTCATCGTCTACGGCGAACTGGGCATGCAGCTCCGGCTCGCGCTTCGCCGCCGCCAGCCGCCGCTCGAAGTAGCTTCGCCGCGTGCGCCCGCTGATCGAGGCGTCGATTGCCACAACCGTATCGAGGTCGGCCGCGCTCAGCGGTCTTTGCCTGATCTTCATTGATTGCGCCGCTTAGCCGTGAAGGCTGTGGTACTTCTCCATCAGCTGCTCGGGCGTTTCGGCGTACTCCGGATTCTGCACGATGCAGTCGGCCGGGCAGACGAGCTTGCATTGCGGCTCGTCCTCGGCGCCGACGCACTCGGTGCACTTGAGCGGATCGATCACGTAGATCGGATCGCCGACGCTGATCGCTTCGTTGGGGCACACCGGCTTGCAGGCGTCGCAGGCGGTGCAGTTGTCGTCAATCAAGAGTGCCATTGGGAATCTCCGTGGGATTTCAGGCCGCCGCTTTGTCCTGCAGCGACTTGAGCTTGTCGTGGCGGAAGGCGCCCCAGAGCGCGGCGCCGATCGCGCCGGCGTAGATCGAATCGGGGTGGTTGACCGTTTCGAGTCCGGCGATTTTCTCGTTTACCAGCTCTTCGCGCAACGCGGCGAGCAGGCCCGCATCGAGCGCAAGGCCGCCAGTGAGCAGCACCGTGCCGCTCTTGATGCCGGTCACCTTGAGCAGTTTCACCAGGCGCGAGGCCATCGAAATGTGGATGCCCTTCAGGATATCCGGGGTCGGAATCCCGCGCGACACCATGTTGATGACGTCGGTCTCTGCCAGCACGGCGCAGATCGAGCTGATCTTCTCCGGCGTCTTGGCAGTCTTGGATAGCGGCCCGATCTCCTCGACCGCGACGCCGAGGTAGCGCGCGATGTTCTCCAGAAACTGGCCGGAGCCCGAGGCGCACTGGCTGGTCATCTTGTAGGACAGCACCTTGCCTCGCTCGTCGATGTAGATCGCCCGGCCGTTGAGCGCGCCGATGTCGACCACCGCGCGCGCATCGGGCTGCAGGAAGACGCCGCCGCGCGCGTGCGTGGTCATCGAGTAGAAGTGCCCGGTGGCGAACTTCACGTTCTCGCCTTCGCCCGTGGTGGCGACGTAGTCCACCTCGCCGGGCTTGAGGCCGGCTTCCTCCAGCACCTCGTCGTAGCCGTCCTTGGCCAGCTGCATGTTGTCGCGCCGGCGGATCCGCTCGCAGCGCCGGGCGAGCCATTCGCTCTTGGCGTCGGCGCCCGATCCATCCGTCCTGAACAGGGTCGTCTTGACTACTCCGGAGCCGATATCGATGCCGACGGTATGGATCATTGCCGTGCCTCCGCGGTCCTGTTTTCCTCGACCACCGCGCGCCAGGCGAAGGTCGCCCCGCCCAAGGCCCCGGTGTAGATCGAATCCGGATTGATGTTCAGGGTCACCTCGCCGTAGTTCTCCTTGACCAGCATCATCAGCGCCTTCACCGCAGCCTCGTTCTTCGCCACGCCGCCGGTGAAGGTGAACTGGTCGCGAATGCCCCCCGAGCGCGCCAGGATCGACATGGCGCGCAGGATGATGGCGCGGTGCAGCCCCGCCATGATGTCCTCGCGCTTCTCTCCCAGCGACAGGCGGTCGCGCAGCTCGGCGCCGGCGAACACGGTGCAGGTCGAGTTGATGCGCACCGTCTTGGTCGACTTCATCGCCAGCGGCCCGAGCTCGTGCAGGCCCATGTTCATCTCGTCCGCGATGTAGCCGAGGTAGCGCCCGCAGCCCGCGGCGCAGCGATCGTTCATCTGGAAGGATTCGACGATGCCGTGCTTGTCGACCTGGATCGCCTTGGTGTCCTGGCCGCCGATATCCAGGACTGTCGCGGTGTGCGGGTACATCACGTGCGCGCCCAGGCCGTGGCACAGGATCTCCGAGCGGATATGTTCCTTCGAGAACGGCAGCCGCGCGCGGCCGTAGCCGGTGCCGACCACGTAGGCTTCCTCGAGCGCCGTATCGAGCACGCCCTCTATCGGGGCGCGCACCGCGTCCCGGGTCCTTGCATCATTCTTCAGAACTGAAAAGCTTCGGTCCAGCGCAGCGAGCAGGTGTGGCTTGATCGAATCCCCGTAAACGCGGTTCTCCACTTCGATGATCGAGCGGTCGAAGACATTGAGCAGCATGTCGTAGCGCACTCCGGCTTCCTTCGCCACCGCCTCACCCACTGCGAGATAACGGCTGCCGGCGATGTCGCGGAAGAAGTCCGACTTGCGCTTCGCTCCCGGCGCGAACAGCTCGGGAGCCTCCACTTGCAGCCGCTTGAACACCTCATCCAGCGCCGCGAGCACCCCGGCCGTGGCATCGCCGAAGCGCGTGCCCTCGGCATTGCGCTGGCAGGTTTCCTCCAGATCGGTCAGCTGCTCGAGGAACTGCTCGAGCCGGAAGTCGCGTTCGAGCTGCCCCACGAACCCCTCCAGCCGGTCGCCGTTGAGCGCGCCCGAGCGCGACAAGGCCTCGCGGAACAGATAGAAGCGTGCGTTGAGCAGTGCTTCCTGTTTCGCGATCGCCGCCGCAGTGTCGTAGTTCGAGCGCGAATTCGTGATGCCGCGCCCGAGCACGTTCTTCTGCTCGTCCATTACCACCGCCTTGGTGGTAGTCGATCCGAGGTCGATGCCTATGAAGGTCTTCATGGTCAATGGAGCGATGCAGTAGCCGCCGACTGCGCGGCGGCGGCGCGCTTTTGCTTGATCATCTGGAAATAGCTCTCGAGGCGGTTCTTGATGTTGGCCGCCGAGAAGTAGCGCGGATCGACCAGATCCGACTCGATGAACGCCGCCGGTTTGCCGGTGCGCTTCTCGACTTCGCGCAGGATCAGCAGCTGTCCGGCCGAAAAGCTGTTGCAGCTCTTGATCGAGTTGATCAGCAGGCCGTCGGCCTGGTACTCGTCCATGTACTTGCAGATCATGTCGATGCGCTGCGGGAAATTGAGGTTCGTGTAGCAGCCCAGGCAGTATTCCGCCAACGACTCGAGTGGATGGTCGGGGTCGTGACGGAAGCCGAAGTCGTACACCCCGCCGACCTTGGCGTAAGTCGAGGCCACCACCACCGCGCCTTCGTCGTAGAACATCTTCCAGAAGTCGCGGAAGCTGGTCCAGTTGGGCGGGCCTTCGACCACCAGGCGGTACTTCTCTTCCGCCATTTCGCCTTCCGGCGTGAGGGGGCCCTTGCCTTCGCGGATGCGCTGCTCGATCTCGCCGCGCAGCACGCGGTAGAACTGCGTCGCCTCGGGTGTGCCGCGAAAGGCGGTGAAGATCGGGCCGATGTAGTACACCGCACCGAAGTAGCCGTCGATCGGCGAGGGCTTGTGCTTGGCCGACTGCAGCGTCCAGACCAGGTCCTCCTCCGCCTTGGCCGACTCCCGCATGTACTGGCGCAGCCGGTCGATGTCGAACTTGACGCCCGAGACCTTCTCCAGGGTCGGGATGACCTTTTCCTTGAGCTGCTTGACCACGTAGTCGCGCATGCTGGCCGAGATCTGGCCGTCGCCCTGGTAGGGCACGTGCAGCATCACCGTTTCGCAGTCGTATTTCTGGCGCACCAGCTCGAACCACTTCATGAAGGTGAAACAGCCGGTGTAGGAAAGCAGCAGCACGTCGGGCGTGGGCAGCGGCTCGCCGGTCGGGCCGACCTGGCCCTGCAGCATCATGCCAAGGTCGGTCTTGACGTAGGTGCATACGTCCTCGGAGTGACCGTCGCGCTCGGCGTCCATGATGAACTTGCCGGATTTCTTGCGCATGCCGCTTTGCAGCGCGTTGGTCTCCGGCAGGCTGCGCGCAAAATTGAAGCACATCAGCAGCTCGTTCAAATTGCCCGGCACGAACGTCGCAGAGACCTTCTTACCCAGCGCGCGCGCGTTCGCGAGCTCGTGGTAGTTGCTGTTGATCAGCTCCTTCTGCAACAGCATCGCGTCCTCCTTCTGGACGACGGGCTTGGCCTTCGGCGTAACTTGGGGTTGCATCGCGGGAGTACTCATGCGGCGCTCCAGAGTTTGATCGAATCGGCGAAAGTGCCGGCCTGCTCGCGGATCGGCGCCATCTGGCCGGTGTTCTCCGCATACTTGAACGCGGTGTAGGGAACCTTGTACTTGGCGAGCACCTCCTGCAGCATCGGGCGCTCGAGCAGCGCCGGGTCGCAGAACGACGGCGCGGCGAAGATCACCCCCTCGCCCGCGTTGGTCTTGACCTGCTTGAGCAGGTACTGCCCCTTGTCCGACTTCTTCTCGTCGTACTTGGACGAGGTCGAGGCCGAGCGGTGCAGGAAGGCCTTGGAGAGTTCCTCCAGCGGATTGCCGGCAACCGGCACGTCGTCCAGAAGCCAGCGCATGATGAGCATGAAGTCGTCGTCGACGATGTAGCAGCCTGCCATTTCGATCGACTTGATGAGGCTGAGCGGCGGCTGCTCGCAGAACGCGCCCGTGAGAACGACTCGTGCGTTGTCGCGCACGGCGCGCTTCTCGGCGTCGGCGGCCGCGAGGTAGTCGCGCACCAACTTGGTATGCTCCTCGGGCGGGAGCACGCATCCCGCCCGCAGCACCAGGTACACCTCCGAGGTCGGCGCCTGCCACGGCTTTGCCGCCCGGTAGGCGTACAGGTCGCGCAGCGCGCGGCGGTTCTCGTTGTACACCGCGATCGAGGCGCGCAGCTCGTCGTCGGTAATCGGCTTGCCGCGCAGCTTGCCCAGGTCCTCGCGCATCACCTGCATCTCGCGCACGTAGAACTCGCCGCCGATCGAGTCGTCGTAGTTCTGCGGCACGTCGAAGTACTTGACGTATTTGTCCTTGAACAGGATCTGCCACATGCCCGAGAGGTTGCGGATCACGTCGCAGATCGACGGGAACAGCATTCCGTCGAGCACGTCCAGCCGGCCGGTGAGACCGAGCTCGAGCGTCGAGCGCGGGATGCGGCAGATGTAGCTCTGGTAGTAGGCGTCGCCCTGGATCACTTCCATCTGGTCGCCGCCGCCGAAGATGCCTACAGGCAGCATTGCCGCGGCGTGCACGATCTCGCGCGGCACGTAGATCGGCATGTAGCCGATCGCCTTGCGTCCCGGCGCGGCCGCCTTCCACTCCTTGACCGCGTTGAAGTGCAGGTCCTCGAACAGCGCCTCGCAGCGTCCGACAACGTCCTGGACGTTCATTTGTGCTCCCACTTTGGTGTGCGCTTGCCGAGGAAGGCCCGCAGCCCCTCGACGGCGTCGCGCGTGTTCATCAAGCTGTCGAGGTAGAGCGCCTCGACTTCCGATAAGCGGCGTCGAAGCTGCTCGATCAGCGGAGCGCGCGCCGCGCGCAGCGCGAAACCGAGCGAGCTGGCGCTCTTGCCGGCCAGGTGCGCGTCGAAGTACGCCAGCGCCGCGGCGACGGGATCTTCGGCCAGATCGTTGACGAGCCCCCACGCCAGCGCGGTCTGCGCGTCGATCGAGCGACCCGAAAGCAGCAGGTCCTCGGCCCGCGACTGGCCGATGCGCGGCGGCAGCAGGCAGGACGCCGCCGGAGCGAACACCGCCAGCTTCATCTCGGGCTGCCCGAACTGCGCGTCCGCTGCGGCGAATAGAAAGTTGCCGGCGCAAGCGAACTCGAGCCCGCCGCCCAGGCACTGGCCGCGGGCCGCGACAAGGATCGGCGCGGGCCAGTCGAGCATCCGCAGCACCAGCGCGTGCAGGCTTTTCAGCATCGCCGCGCACTGCGCCGGCAAGTGCTCCTCGACGCTCGCGCCGAAGGAGAAGTGCGGCCCCTCGTGGTCGATCAGCACGCCGCGCAGCGCGGCGCTTCCGGCATGCTCGGCGAACGCCCGCTCGAGCGCGGCGATCATCGCGGCGTCGAGGATATTGGCCTTCGGACGCGCGAGGCGCAGCCTGAGCAGCGCGCCCTCGCGCTCGATCCAGACCTTGAGCGGCGTCTCGGACATGCTCAGGCCTTTTGCCTGGCCTTCGGCTGGATCCGGTCGTGCAGCGGGCCCACCCAGCTCTCGTTGCGCGCCAACGCCTGCCGCAGCGCCACGAAGTCGACCTCGCGGTCTTCCTTGGTGCCTTCGTTGAAGGCGGTGAAACCGGCGCGCGCCTCGGTCATCATGTTGAGCGCAAGCCAGGCGCGCGAGTCCTCCTTGTTGCGGTTCCAGGCCTCGAGCTTGGGCTTCCTGAGCTCTTCGAGCGTCTTGGTGGTGCAGTCGGGGAATGTAAGCAGGATCTTGGCGCACAGCTCCTCGACCTTGGCGTCGAGCAGCGACAGGTCGACCGCACCCCTGGCCATCAGCGCCTTGCCTTCCTTGAGCGCGTCGCCGGTCTTCGACTCGCCGAAGGCCAGGCGCCCGAACTCGTCGAACACGCGCGCAGTCTCGACCAGCGGGTTGGCGACGTATTTGCCGTCGATCTTCAGCGCCGGAACGATGTCGCTCAGAATTCCCCAGTAGTAGGCCCGGTGGGCAGTGAACGGCTCGCACAGCACGCAGGCCGCCATCGAGCGCTCGGCGCCGATCACCACCGGCAGGAAGTCGGTCGCGCCGCCGATCGGGGCCGAGCCGTGCTTGGGCCCGGCCTGGCCGAAGCGCGCCAGGTCCTGCGCGATCGAGAAGTCGCATGCCATGCCGATTTCCTGCCCGCCGCCGACGCGCATCCCGTTGACCCGGCAGATGACCGGCTTGTCGCAGGCCAGGATCGACGACACCATGTCGTTGAACAACCGCATGTACTGGCGGTATTCCTGGGGATGCCCGGCGTAGTACTCGGCGTACTCCTTGGTGTTGCCGCCGGTGCAGAAGGCCTTGTCGCCCACGCCTGTGAATACCACCGAGGCTACGTCGCGCGCGTTGGACGCGGCGCGGAAGGCGAGGATCACGCCCTTCACCATTTCGGTGGTGTAGGAATTGAACTGCGGCGCGTTGTCGAGCCAGATCCAGGCGTTGTAAAGGCCCGCCACTTCCTTGCCGTCCGGGGTCCGGGCCGGTCGCTTCTCGAGCTTTACGCCCTGCGCCGCCACCTCGGCCAAATCATGATTCTTCATCGACGTCTCCTAGGGTACGAGCACCGCGCGCTTCGAGATCTCGTGCCGGTGCACCGCCTCGAACACGCGATTGATGTCCTTGAGCGGCAAGGGTTCGACGAAGGGCTTGACCTTCACCTTGCCTTCCAGCACCAGTTCGAGCGCCGCCGGGTACTGCTCCGGCGGGCAGCCCCAGTTGCCGATGGCGCGTGCGTCGAACGCCATCAGGTTGGAAAGCCTCAGCTCGACCTTGTCCATGGTGAAGCCGACCACGCTCAGGGTCGCGCCGTGCACCAGCAGCCCCCAGGCGGTGGCCTGGCCGGCGGCGGTACCGGAGCACTCGAAGATGAACCATTCCGTAGAGCGCAGCCCGTTCTGCTTGGCGAAGTCGGCGATCGCCGCCTTGAGCGCCTTGTGCTCGAAGGTCTTCGCGTTGAGCGTGAGGCCGGCGCCGTAAGGTTTCATGGCGGCGAGCTTGATGTCGTCCACGTCGATCGCGACGACCTTGGCGCCGAAAGCACTCGCGACCTGCACGCAATAGCCTCCAACGCCGCCCGCGCCGATGACCACCACGAGCGCACCGGGCGCCACGCCGGCGCGCCGCACCGCCTGGAAGGGAGTCGTCAACGCGTCGGCGACGACCGAAACCTCGCCCAGCGCGAGGCCAGCCGCGGCGAGCCGCTGCTCGTCGACCTGGCACAGGCCGCGCGAGGGGACCACGATGTGCGAGGCGAAGCCTCCCTGGATGTCGTTGCCGGGCATCTTCTGCTTGCGGCAGATGGTGCCGAGGCCACGCTTGCACAGGTCGCATTCGCCGCAGGGCAACACTGCCGGAACGATCACCGCCTTGCCCAACCACGCCTCGGCCCCCGGCCCGGCCGCGACGACCCGGCCGGAAACCTCATGCCCCAGCGCGAGCGGCAGCGGGTGATTGGTCCGCACCCCGTCGTAGAAGTAACCGAGATCCGTATGGCAGACGCCGCAGCCCGCCACGCTGACCGCCACCTCGCCCGTACCGGGCGAGGCGTCAAAGGCCTCCAGCACCAGAGACGCCTTGGGCGCCGTCATCAGCCAGCGTTGCGCGTGGATTGCTGCCGCCATCTCGCTCTCCTGCACTTGATCTGCGCCGCGTTTTCACCTATTGTGGTATTCACGTACCACATTACCAATTTAGCCGAGGAGCCCTGCGGCGTCAACGCCCCGGATCCAGCGATGAGCCCCCTTTTTACGCCCCGCGTGCGGACGCGATTTGATCCAAAGCAAGGAATCCGCGGTTCGATGGGCGAGCATGGCGGATCAGGAGGAATTGCATGAACCTTCCAACCCAAGGCGCCGCTCGGCGCGAGAGCGTTTCGATAGCCCTCGCGGGCTCCGGCGGCGCAGGCGTGATGACCGCCGGCAACATGCTGCTCGAGGCGGCGGCGCAAGCCGGCTACTACGGGCTCATGACCCGCACCAGCGGGCCCCAGATCCGCGGCGGCGAGGCTGCGGCGATGCTGCGTGTTTCGACCTTTGCCTCCGACAGCCAGGACGACCACTTCCATGTGCTCGCGGCGATCGACTGGCAGAACGTCAATCGCTTCGCCTCGGAGATACCGCTCACAGCGGACAGCCTGCTACTGGGCGACCCGGCACAGGGCGAGCCGCCCACTACTTTCACCGGCATGGGCGCGCGCTATGTGCCGCTGGCGCTCAAGGAGCTTGCCAAGCAGGTCAGCGGCGGCTGGCCTAACATGGTCGCGCTCGGCGCGCTGGGCGGCCTGATCGGACTTCCCGCAGACGCGCTCGAGCGCGCGGTGAAGAAATCGATGAAGAAGGGCGGCGACGCGCTCGCCGCCGGGCTTGCCGCGGTGAAGCTCGGCCTGGCCGAAGCGGCCAAGCTCGATGGCGGATTCCCGCTCGCCCCGGCGACGCGCGGCGGTAAGCGCTGGCTGATCAGCGGCAACGAAGCTGCCGGCTACGGCGCGCTGCGCGGCGGCGTGCGCTTCGTCGCGGCCTACCCGATTACGCCCGCGACCGAATTGCTTGAGTGGATGTCCCCCGCCCTGAGCAAGGTCGGCGGAACGCTGGTGCAGGCCGAGGACGAGCTGGCGTCGATCAATATGATCATCGGCGCCTCCTACGGTGGCGTGCCCGCCCTGACCGCCACCTCCGGGCCGGGGCTCGCCCTGATGAGCGAGGCGATCGGCCTCGGCGTCGCGGCCGAAGTACCGATAGTGGTGGTCGACGTGATGCGCACCGGCCCGTCGACCGGCATCGCGACCAAGACCGAACAGGCCGACCTGAACATTGCTCTCTACGGCCTGCACGGCGACGCGCCGCACGTGGTGGTGGCGCCGAACTCCGTGTCCGACTGCCTGAGCACGACGCAGTGGGCAGTGAGCCTCGCCGAGTCGCTCCAGGTGCCCGCGATCGTGCTCTCCGACCAGTATTTCGGCCAGGCACGCGCGATCGTCGAGCGCCCGGCGGACACGGACATCAAAACCGGGCGCCTGCGCGCGCCCGACAATGCCCCGGCGTACAAGCGCTACGCGATCACCGACTCGGGCATCTCGCCGATGGCGATTCCCGGCACGCCGGGCACCATGTACACGGCCGACGGCCTCGAGCACAACGAGCGCGGCACGCCGTCGTCTCAACCGAGCGATCACCTGGCCCAGCTCGAGAAGCGCCAGCGCAAGCTTGACGCGCTGGATTGCGCCGAACACTGGGCGAGCGTTGAGGGCGAGGGAGACATCGCGGTGGTGACCTGGGGTTCGTGCACGGCGCCGGTGCGAGAGGCGCTCGCACGCGCGCGCGCCGACGG
>JBAUTW010000083.1:0-4535 GCA_049582365.1 Burkholderiales bacterium
CCGCAGGCCGAGGCGCGCGAAGACTGGGACGCCGACCAGGCGGCGGTGTGGCGCGGCCCCGACGACGACGAGGGCGACCGGACCTTCGTCGCGCCGGACCAGCCGTCGCTGCGCGACCACCTCTACACGCAACTATCGCTTACCAACCTCGGCCAACGCGACAGGGCGCTGATCGGCATGCTGATCGACGCTCTCGACGAGGACGGCTACCTTACGCAGAGCCTGGGGGACGTCGCGGCGATGCTCCCGCAAGAAGCGGACGCGGACGTGGAGGACCTGGCGATCGCCCTGCGGCACCTGCAGAACTTCGAGCCCACCGGCGTCGGGGCGCGCTCGCCGTCCGAATGCCTCGCGCTGCAGATTCGCGCCGGCGGCACCGACGTTCCGTTGCGGCAGCTCGCGCTCGCGATATGCGAGCATCATCTTGAGCTGCTCGCAAGCCGCGACTACGCGCGCCTCAAGGCGGCTACGGGCGCGAGCGATGACGAGCTGCGCGCCGCGCAGCGGCTGATTCTGAGCCTCAATCCGCGTCCGGGCGGGGCTTTTGCCTCGGTCGAAACGCGCTACGTAGTGCCCGACGTGAACGTGCGCAAGGTGAGGAACGTCTGGCGCGCCAGCCTGAATTCCGACGCGCTGCCCAAGCTGCGCATCAACCGCCTGTACGCGGAGCTCGCCGGCAGTCGCGCCGGCGGCAAGGCGCTCGCCTCGCAGCTGCAGGAAGCGCGCTGGCTGATCAAGAATGTGCAGCAGCGCTTCGACACCATATTGCGCGTGTCGCAGGCGATCATCGACCGGCAGCGGCATTTCTTCGAGCACGGCGAGGTCGCGATGCGGCCGCTGGTGCTGCGCGAGATCGCCGAAACGCTGGGGCTGCACGAGAGCACGATCTCACGCGTCACCACGCAGAAGTACATGGCCACGCCCCGCGGCACATTCGAGCTGAAGTACTTCTTTGGCAGCCATGTCGCGACCGAAGCGGGCGGCGCGGCCTCCTCTACCGCGATTCGCGCGCTGATCAAGCAGCTGGTGGCGGCCGAGGACGCGCACGCTCCGCTCTCGGATGCCAGAATCTCGCAAATTCTGGGGCAACAGGGTATCGTAGTGGCACGACGCACGATCGCGAAATACCGCGAATCGCTCCAAATTCCCCCCGTCAACCAGAGAAAATGCCTCTAGGAGAACCGAGAATGAATCTCAGCGTGAGCGGCCACCATCTCGAAGTGACGCCGGCGATCCGCGACTACGTGCAGACCAAGCTGGAGCGCATCAAACGCCATTTCGACCACGTGATCGACGCCCACGTCATCCTCTCGGTCGGCAAGCTCAGGCAGAAGGCCGAAATTACGCTTCATGTGCGCGGCAAGGACCTGCACTGCGAGTGCGAAGAGGACGACCTGTACGCCGCGATCGACCTGCTCACCGACAAGCTCGATCGCCAGGTCATGAAGCACAAGGGCAAAGCCTACGACAAGCCGCACGACACCCTGAAACGGCAGGAATTGAGCTCCTAGGGCCCGCCCGATGGCCGCACCCCGTAACCCGCGGCATTGGGCTATAATTCGCGCCCACCGCAGTCCCCCGCCTGCCCAGGCATGAGCCTAGTCGCAAAACTCCTTCCGCCCGCCAACGTGGTGCTCGACCTTTCGGTATCGAGCAAGAAGCGCCTGTTCGAACAGGTCGGCCTGCTGTTCGAGAACAATCACGGCATTGCCAGGAATCTCGTGTTCGACAGCCTGTTCGCGCGCGAGCGCCTCGGCTCGACCGCGCTCGGCCAGGGCGTTGCGATTCCGCACGGACGCATCAAGGGCCTCAAGGACGCGCTGGGCGCATTCCTGCGCCTCGAGCAGCCGGTGGCGTTCGACGCCCCGGACGGCAAGCCGGTGAACCTGCTGTTCGTGCTGCTGGTGCCGGAGCAGGCAACCGAGAAGCACCTGCAGATCCTGTCCGAGCTGGCGCAGATGTTCAGCGACAGGAGCCTGCGCGAATCCATGGCGGGTGCGCCGGACGCAAGCGCGCTGCACCAGCTCATCGCCGCCTGGCAGCCGGATGTTTCAGGTCAACGTCGCGCAGCTGCATGAAGACAACCGCGAGGCGCTCTCGCTTGCCTGGCTCGCGGGGCGCGACGCCAGCGTCGCGGTGCAACGCGACGCGGCGGCCTCGGCCGCGCTGATCGGCCACCTCAACCTCACTCATCCGAACAGCATCCAGGTCCTCGGCGCCTACGAGGCGGCGATGCTCGCGGGCGGCGACGCCGCCGCCCGCGCCGAATTCGCGGCGCGCCTGTTCGTCGCATCGCCGACGGCGGTGATCCTGGCCGACGGCGTCGGCCCCACGCGCGAGCTGCTCGAGGGTGCGGAGCACACGCACACGCCGCTGTTCACCACGCGGGTGCCCGCGCCGCGGGTGATCGAGAAGCTCTCGCGCTACCTGGCGAAGGCGCTGGCCGAAACCACCGAGCGGCACGGCGTGTTGATGGACGTTCTCGGCCTGGGCGTGCTGATCACCGGGGACTCCGGCGTCGGCAAGAGCGAGCTGGGCCTCGAGCTTATCAGCCGGGGCCACGGCCTGGTCGCCGACGACGTGGTCGAGATCTCCCGTATCGCGATCAACACGCTGGAAGGACGCTGCCCGCCGCTGCTGCGGGACTTCCTCGAGGTGCGGGGCCTGGGCTTGCTCGACGTGCGCACGATCTTCGGTGAAACGGCGGTGCGTCCCAAAATGAAACTCAAACTGATCGCGCACCTCGAAAAGCCGGCGCAGGGGCAGCGCGAAGCCTCCGAACGCTTGCCGCTGGCCGAGCTCTCGGAGGAAATCCTTGGCGTCACGATCCGCAAGGTGGTGATCCCGGTGGCTGCGGGCCGCAACCTCGCGGTGCTGCTGGAAGCCGCGGTGCGCAACTACATCCTGCAACTCAGGGGGATCGATTCGATGACGCAGTTCATGGTGCGCCAGAAGAGGGAAATCGAGCGCGGGACCTGAGCGCCGTCAGATCCGCCATGCAGCTCATTCTGGTCAGCGGACTCTCGGGCTCGGGCAAGAGCATCGCGCTGAACGTGCTCGAGGACGGCGGCTACTACTGCGTCGACAATCTTCCGGCGACGCTGCTGGTGCAAGTGGCCGACTTTCTGCAGGAAGCCGGTCACGAGCGCGTCGCGGTAAGCGTCGACGCGCGCAGCGCGGCGCTTCCGGCGCTGCCCGAGAACGTGTCTCGCCTCAAGGCGCGCGGCATCGACTGCCGCGTGCTGTTTCTCGAGGCGAGCGTGCAGACGCTGCTGCGCCGGTTCTCCGAAACCCGCCGCCGGCACCCGCTCACGGTGGCGGGCCTCGCGCTCGCCGAGGCGATCGAGCGCGAGCGCGCGCTGCTCTCGGGCGTAGCCGAGCTCGGCCATCGCATCGATACCAGCGAGCTACTGCCGCGCGCGCTGCAGAGCTGGATCAAGGAGCTGGTCGGTCTCGGTGGCGGATCGCTCACGCTGCTGTTCGAGTCGTTCGCGTTCCGCGACGGCATCCCGCTCGATGCCGACTGGGTGATCGATGCGCGCATGCTGCCCAACCCCCACTATGACGCGGCGCTGCGGCCCCTTACCGGGCGCGATGCCGCAGTGGCGAGCTATCTCGGCGGCCAGGAGACGGTGCAACGCCTGATCCTGGACGTGCAGGACTTCCTCGGCCGCTGGCTGCCCGAGATCGCGCGCGAGCAGCGCAACTACGTCACGGTGGCGATCGGCTGTACCGGCGGACGTCACAGATCGGTCTACCTGGTTGAGCGTCTTGCGGCGGCGTTCCGCAGCGATTGGCGCGTGCTGGTCCGGCATCGCAGCCTGGCGCGTACCGATCCGGAGGGTCCGCCCTGAGCGCGGCCGGCCGGCGAGAAATCGCCCTCTTCCCGCTGCAAGCGGTCCTCTTTCCCGGCGGCCTGTTGCCTCTGCGCGTGTTCGAGCAGCGCTACATGGAGATGGCGAAAGAATGTCTGCGCGACGACCAACCGTTCGGCGTGTGCCTGATTCGCAGCGGCGTCGAAGTCGGTCCCGCGGCGCTGCCGGAGGAGATCGGCTGCCTGGCGCGCATCGCGCAGTGGGACATGCAGCAGCTCGGCATGCTGCACATCGTTGCGCGCGGCGAGGAGCGCTTCCGCATCCTGCGCCGCGAAGTTCTCGCCAGCGGGCTGACTCGCGCCGAAGTTGAGTCACTGCCGGTGGACGACGACTGCGCGCTGCCGGACGAGTTTCTCGCCTGCGCCAGGCTGCTGCGCCTGGTGATAGAGGAGCACGGCGCGCAGCAGATCGAGGCGCCGTTCCGCTTCGATTCGAGCTCGTGGGTCGGCTCGCGCCTGGCCGAGATCCTGCCGGTGCCGCTGGCCGCAAAGCAAAAGCTGATGGAGCTCACTGACGCGCGCGAGCGGCTCGAGATTTTGTACAAGTTCCTGGTTCAGCACGGCCTGGCGTCGCGCGCCTAGCGGGCTGCGGCGAGCCGCTCGAGCAGCCGCTTCACCGGCGCCGGCACGGCCGCGCCGGACACGTCGGCGAGGTCGAGCC
>JBAUTW010000084.1:0-5357 GCA_049582365.1 Burkholderiales bacterium
GCGACGAAGCGTTCCACCACCGCCTCGTTTTCCGCCTCCAGGATGCTGCAGGTTGCGTAGACCAGCAGGCCCCCCGGCTTCACCAGGCGCGCTGCCGCATGCAGGATGCTGAACTGCTTATGCGCCAACTCAACGATCGCGTCGGGACCATGGCGCCACTTGAGGTCCGGGTTGCGCCGCAGCGTGCCGAAACCGCTGCACGGCGCATCGACCAGAACCCGGTCGAGCTTGCCCGCAAGCCGCTTGGCCCGCACGTCGCCCTCGCCCGCGAGAGCGAGCGTGTGAACGTTGGAAACGCCCGCGCGGGCCGCGCGTGGCCCGAGCGCGTGCAGCCGCCTTGCCGACACGTCCATCGCATACAGCCGCCCCGTGCCGCGCATGAGCATCGCCATCGCCAGCGTCTTGCCGCCCGCCCCGGCGCAGAAGTCGGCCACCATTTCACCGCGCCGCGGCGCCACCAAGTAGGCGAGCAGCTGACTGCCTTCATCCTGCACTTCGACCAACCCCTGCTCGAAGAGCGTGTGGCGGTTGATCGCCGGCTTGCCCTCGAGCCGGATCCCCGCCGGCGAGTAGGGCGTCGGCGCGCAGGCGAGTCCGCTCGCGACGAGGACCGCAAGGGCGCTCTCTCGATCGGTGCGCGCCAGATTCACGCGCAGATCGAGCGGCGCCGGGTTCAGCAGACCCTGCGCGATGCGCATCGCCTCGGTCGCCCCCTGCTCCGCCTCCAGGCGGCGCCACAACCAGTCCGGTAGATCGGCTCTTACCGCGGCCGGCCAATCCGCCTCCCTCGCCGTCCGGGCGCGCGCGAGGATCGCCGCCTCGCCTGGTCGTAGCGCGCCTTCCAGCGCGCGCGCGGAAAGCCCCTGCACCCGCGACAGGGCCGCCAGCAGCAGCGCACGCGGAGCGGCGCTCGCTGCAGCGGCTTCAAGCGAGCGTCTGCGGCGCAGGACCGCATAGACGGCCTCCGCCACAAAGGCACGGTCGTTCTGGCCCAGTTCGCGGTGGGTGCGAAAGTAACGCGATACCGCCTGGTCGGCAGGCCCGGCGAATCCCAGCAGCTCGCCGGCGAGGGCTTCTGCGTGCGCCAAGAGCGCGGGGCGCGGCTTCACGGTGCGACGAAGCGCGTCACGACTTGGTCGATGCGCGTGCCGTCCTTGTCGGTGATCAGGACCCGGATCGGGAGGTAGCCGCGCCCGCGCGCGAGCCAGATTTCGGTGCCGTGGTCGTCCGGACCGTCTTTGCGCTTGACCAAGTGCAAGGCGTCGAACTTTCCCGCCGGCGTGTCGATCTCTTGCCGGCCCGCGGCTTCGAACACATAGTGCGACACGCCCTTGCCGTCAGTGGCGTTGATCGCGACCGGCGCCGCCCCCGGAAGGTCGAAGGCAAATGCATAAAGCATCGAGAGTTTGTCCTGCGCATGCGCCGGCATCGGCTGGGAGCGGGTTTTGCCGTTGGCCTCGAGCTTCAGACTCTTATCAGCCCAGTCGAACACCGCCCGCACCGGGTCGCGCCCGGTGCGTACGTCCGAGAATTCCAGCGGCCGCAGCTTGCCGTTGCCGATCGTTCCGCTGCTGGTACGTGTGATTCCGCCGAGCAGCGCGAACAGGCCCTTGCCGTGCCACTCCTCGACCAGGCGGTAGGTCTCGCCGTCATGCTCGAACCGGTCGACGACTTCTGCCATCGCGCTCCCGTTGCGCAACACGTCGTAGTCGATTTGCGCGCGCGCCATGGGCGCGGCGTGCGCGCAAGCGCAGAACCAGGCACTAATCGCGATCGGAATAAACCAGTTGCGCATCATCTCCCTTAACGCTAACGACTCCGTCACGGACGACAAGTTTGCCGTCCAGGAACCAGCGCACCGCGCGCGGGTACACCACGTGCTCCTGGCGCAGCACGCGTGCGGCCAGCAGGTCAGGCGTGTCGCCCGGCCGCACCGGAACGGCGGCCTGGACGATAATCGGACCGTGATCGAGCTGCTCGCTCACGAAATGGACGCTGCAGCCGTGCACCTTGACCCCCGCGGCCAGCGCGCGCCGGTGCGTATCGAGCCCGGGAAACGCCGGCAGCAGCGAAGGATGGATGTTCACCAGCCGGCCGGCGTAATGCGCGACGAACCTCGGGGTCAGGATACGCATGAATCCCGCCAGCGCCACCAGTCGCGGCGCATGGCGATCGATCTCCGCCGCAAGCGCGACGTCAAACTCGTCCCGGGTCCGGTAGTCCTTGTGCTCGACCACCGCCGCGAGGAGACCGCGCCGCACCGCGATCCCGAGCCCCGCCGCGTCGGTCGTGTTGCCGATCACCGCCGCAACCGGCAGCCCGGCATCGAGCAGGGCCTGCATGTTGCTGCCCCGGCCGGAAATGAGAACGACGACTGACATCGCGGGGCGCAGTTTATCAGCCTAGTTCATCGCCGCGGCCCGGTCATATCCTGCGGACGAAGCCAGCGGTCGAACTCGTCCGCGCTGACGTAGCCCAGGGCAAGCGCCGCCTCCCGCAGCGTGCTCCCGTCGTGATGTGCCCTCTTGGCGATCTCCGCCGCCCGGTCATAGCCGATCGTGGGCGACAGGGCCGTGACGAGCATCAGCGAGCGCTCGACCAGCTCGGCGATGCGCGCGCGGTTCGGCTCGATGCCGCGCGCGCAGTGCGCGTCGAAAGACTCACAGCCGTCGGCGAGCAGGCGTGCGCTCTGCAGGAAGTTCTGGATCACCAGCGGCTTGAACACGTTTAGCTCGAAATTTCCCGATGCGCCCCCTATGTTGAGCGCCACGTCGTTGCCGAACACCTGCGCGCACAGCATGGTCATCGCCTCGGCCTGGGTCGGGTTCACCTTGCCGGGCATGATCGAGCTGCCGGGCTCGTTCTCCGGCAGCGAAAGCTCGCCCAGCCCGGAGCGCGGCCCGGACGCGAGCCAGCGCACGTCGTTCGCGATCTTCATCAGCGCGGCAGCCAGTGTCTTGAGCGCGCCGTGCGCGAACACCAATGGCTCGTGACCTGCGAGGGCAGCGAACTTGTTGCGCGCGCTCTCGAACCCCAGACCGGTTGCCCGCGCGAGGGCCTCGGCCATCCGCGCGCCGAATTCGGGATGAGCGTTCAGGCCGGTACCGACCGCGGTGCCGCCGATCGCGAGCTCGTACAGTCCCGGCAGGACGGCGCGCAGCGCCGCTTCGGCATGTCCGAGCTGCGCCACGTAGCCCGAGAACTCCTGCCCGAGCGTGAGCGGGGTCGCATCCTGCAGGTGCGTGCGGCCGATCTTCACGATCTCCGCAAAGGCATCGCTCTTGTCGGCGAGCGTGCCGCGCAGCTGCGCGAGCGCCGGCAGAAGCCGCTCATGCAACGCGCGCACGGCGGCGACATGCATCGCGGTGGGAAACACGTCGTTGGACGATTGGCCGAGGTTGACGTCGTCGTTCGGGTGCACCAGGCGCCGCTCGCCCCGCTCGCCGCCGAGGATCTCGGAGGCGCGGTTGGCGAGCACCTCGTTCACGTTCATGTTGGATTGGGTTCCGGATCCGGTCTGCCAAACTACCAGCGGAAACTCCCCGTCGTGGCGGCCGGCCAGTATCTCGTCGGCCGCCTGCTCGATCGCCGCGGCCTTGCGCGCCTCGAGCAGGCCCAGCTCCCGGTTCACCCGCGCCGCAGCGCGCTTGACCTGCGTCAGGGCGTGGATCACGGCCATGGGCATAAGCTCGCCCGAGATGCGAAAGTTGCGCCGGCTCCTCTCGGTCTGCGCGCCCCAGAGGCGCTGCGCCGGTACCTCGATCGGCCCGAAGGAGTCGCGCTCAGTTCGCGTTTCGGCCATTTGCGCGCCCCGCCGGAGCCGCTCAGGCAAGGTCGAACAGCAAGACTTCCGCCTGTTCGCCCCGCTCCAGGACGATTTCCGCCACGTCGCTCGCCTTCAGCCCGTCGCCCGCGCCGAGCTCGTTTCCGTTTACCGTCAGGTGGCCGCGCGCGACATGCACGTAGGCGCGTCTCCCCTTGGCCAGGGGGTAAGTCAAGCGCTCGCCGCCGTCGATCAGCGCCGCGTACATGTACGCATCCTGATGAATCGTCACCGAGCCATCGCGGCCGTCGGGCGAGGCGACCAGCCGCAGGCGCCCGCGCTTGGCGGCGGCGTCGAAGTGCTTCTGCTCATATCCCGGCGCGATGCCGCGCGCAGCCGGCTCGATCCAGATCTGCAGGAAGTGGGTAGCACCCGACGGCTCGTGGTTGTACTCGCTGTGGCGCACGCCGGTGCCTGCGCTCATGCGCTGAACGTCGCCCGGAACGATGGTGGATCCGTTGCCCATCGAGTCCTTGTGCGCGAGCGCGCCTTGCAGCACGTAGCTCACAATTTCCATGTCGCGGTGGCTGTGCGTGCCGAAGCCGGTGCCGGGCTCGATCCGGTCCTCATTTATCACCCGCAGGCTGCCGAAACCCATGTGCCGCGGATCGTGGTAGTCGGCGAATGAAAAGCTGTGGAACGAGTCGAGCCAGCCATGATTGGCGTGCCCGCGTTCCGCGGCGCGGCGCAGCTCTATCACGTCGCGCCCGCTCAGGCCTCGCCAGCCTGCGGCCCGGCGCCCTCGGAATTCTCGCGTTCCGCGCTCTCCTGCTTTGCGATTTCCGCATGCACCTGCGCCATGTCCAGCGCCTTGGCCTGCTCGAGCACCTGCTCGAGGGCCGAAGCCGGCAGCGCGCCGGCCTGCTGGAACAGCAGCACTTTCTCGCGAAACACCATCAGCGTCGGGATCGAGCGAATGCCGAACGTACCGGCGATCTCCTGCTCATCATCGGTGTTGACCTTGGCGAATACGACGTCCTGATGCTGCTCCGACGCGCCCTCGAAGACCGGCGCGAAACCCTTGCAGGGCCCGCACCACGGCGCCCAGAAATCGACCACCACCATCGGGTTCGTCCTCACCACCTGCTCGAAGTTTTCCTTCGTCAGTTCCACAGTCGCCATGCAGCGATCTCCTCTGCAAAATGGCACTATACCCGCACATGCGCTACA
Organism: Burkholderiales bacterium; assembly: GCA_049582365.1. Lineage (GTDB taxonomy): Bacteria > Pseudomonadota > Gammaproteobacteria > Burkholderiales > SG8-39 > DAHVFK01. Next base: position 4,994 of record JBAUTW010000084.1, read on the forward strand.
CGGGCCGCTTCGCCCCGTCGCCGACAGGGCCTTTGCATTTCGGTTCGCTGGCGGCGGCGCTCGCCAGCTGGCTCGATGCGCGCGCCGCTGCCGGCGATTGGCTGCTGCGCATCGAGGATCTGGACAAGCCGCGCGAGCAGCCTGGCGCGGCCGACGCCATCCTGCGCCAGCTCGAGGGCCTGGGGCTGACCTGGGACGGACCAGTGCTGTACCAGAGCGGGCGCGACGCGAGCTACCGCGCCGCGCTCGAAACGCTCGAACGCCGCGGCGCCAGCTATCCCTGCGCCTGCACGCGCAGCGAGATCGCCGATTCCGCGCTCGCGATCGACGGCGCGCGCGTCTACCCCGGCACCTGCCGCGGCGG
>JBAUTW010000085.1:0-4191 GCA_049582365.1 Burkholderiales bacterium
GCGCGAGCGCGAACGCGCTCACCGCGAGCGAGAGGAAGAACGAAACGCCCATGTCGAGCGAGGCGATATGCCCCATGCCGGCCCACATCAGGCTGCCGCCCAGGATCAGCCCGGTCGCGCGCCCGACCGGGGCGCCGAACAGGCGCGCGGCGGCGAACGCCGCCGCCAGCACGCCGAGGAACCCGGTCAAGGCGGTCCACAGCCGCGCGCTCCAGGCGCTCTGGCCGAAGGCCTCGAACGCGGCCGCGGTGGCCCAGTACTGCAGCGGCGGCTTCTCGAAGTACTTCAGCCCGTCCAGGCGCGGGGTGAGCCAGTCGCCGCTGGCGACCATCTCGCGCGAGATCTCGGCGTAGCGCCCTTCGTCGGTGTTGAACAGGTCGCGCTGCCCGAGGTTGGCGAACCAGGCGAAGGCGAAAATGAACAGGAAGGCGGCGGTTGTTGTTTTCATTGAGGCAGGTTGGGCGCTCGCGTGTAAAATTGTATCGCTATGAGGGAATTCGCGCGCATTAAACGTTTGCCACCTTACGTCTTCAATACGACGCACGAGTGGAAGATGGCCGCGCGCCGCCGCGGCGAAGACGTGATCGACCTGTCGATGGGCAACCCCGACGGGCCGACGCCGAAGCACATCGTCGACAAGCTGGTCGAGGCCGCGCAGCGCCAGGACACCCACGGCTACTCGGTGTCGAAAGGCATCCCGCGCCTGCGCAAGGCGATCTGCGACTGGTACCTGCGGCGCTACGGCGTCGAGTTCGACCTCGAGTCGGAGGCGATCGTCACCATCGGCTCGAAGGAAGGCCTGGCGCACCTGATGCTCGCGACGCTCGAGCGCGGCGACACGGTGCTGGTGCCGAACCCCTCGTACCCGATCCACATCTACGGCGCGATCATCGCCGGCGCCGACATCCGGTCGGTGCGCATGACCGAGGGCGTCGACTTCTTCGCCGAGCTGCAGCGCGCCTGCGCCGAGCTGATCCCGAAGCCCAAGATGCTGGTGATCGGCTTCCCGTCCAACCCGACCGCGATGTGCGTCGAGCTGTCGTTCTTCGAGCGCGTGGTGGCGTTCGCGCGCGAGCAAGACATCATGGTGGTGCACGACCTGGCCTACGCCGACATCACCTTCGACGGCTGGAAGGCGCCCTCGATCATGCAGGTGCCGGGCGCGCGCGACGTGGCGGTCGAGTTTTTCACCATGTCCAAGAGCTACAACATGGCCGGCTGGCGCATCGGCTTCATGGTCGGCAACCGCGACATGGTGCATGCGCTGGCGCGCATCAAGAGCTACCACGACTACGGCACCTTCACCCCGATCCAGGTCGCCTCGATCGTCGCGCTGGACGGCCCGCAGGATTGTGTCGAGGAGATCCGCCGCACCTACCAGCGGCGGCGCGACGTGATGGTCAAGGGCCTGCACGAGCTCGGCTGGATGGTCACCAATCCGAAGGCCTCGATGTACATCTGGGCCAGGATCCCGGAGCCCTACCGCGCGATGGGCTCGCTGGAGTTCGCCAAGAAGATGATCGACGACGCGCGGGTCGCGGTTTCGCCCGGGATCGGCTTCGGCGAATACGGCGACGACCACGTCAGGATCGCGCTGATCGAGAACGAGCATCGCCTGCGCCAGGCGCTGCGCGGGGTGCGCGAGATGTTCAAAAAGGACGGTTTGTTAAGGGGTGCGGCTTGAGGCCGATCCGCGTCGGCCTGCTCGGCATCGGCACGGTCGGCGGCGGCACCTGGGAGGTGCTCAGGCGCAACGCGGACGAGATCCGGCGCCGCGCGGGACGGGCGATCCGCATCACGCGCGTGGCCGACAAGGCACTCGCGCGCGCGCGCTCGATCGTCAAGGGCAAGGCCAGGCTCACCGCCGACGCGCGCGAGGTGACGCGTGCGAAGGACATCGACATCGTGGTCGAGCTGATCGGCGGCACCGGCATCGCGCGCGAGCTGGTGCTGGACGCGATCGCGCACGGCAAGCACGTGGTGACGGCCAACAAGGCGCTGCTCGCCCACCACGGCAACGAGATCTTCGCCGCGGCGCAGAAGCAAGGGGTGATGGTGGCGTTCGAGGCCGCGGTCGCGGGCGGCATCCCGATAATCAAGGCGCTGCGCGAGGGGCTGACGGCGAACCGGATCGAATGGATCGCCGGCATCATCAACGGCACCTCGAACTTCATCCTGTCGGAGATGCGCGACAAGGGCCTCGACTTCGCCACCGTGCTGGCCGAGGCGCAGCGCCTGGGCTACGCCGAAGCCGACCCGAGCTTCGACGTCGAGGGCGTGGACGCGGCGCACAAGCTGACGATCCTGTCCGCGCTCGCGTTCGGCATCCCGATGCAGTTCAGGCGCGCCTACACGGAGGGCATCACCCGGCTCACGCGCGCCGACATCGCCTACGCCGAAGAGCTGGGCTACCGGATCAAGCTGCTCGGGATCACCAAGAGGACCCCGAAGGGCATCGAGCTCAGGGTCCATCCCACGCTGGTGCCCGCGCGGCGCCTGATCGCCAACGTGGAAGGGGTGATGAACGCGATCCTGATCAACGGCGACGCGGTCGGGCCGACGCTGTACTACGGCGCCGGCGCCGGCAGCCTGCCGACCGCGAGCGCGGTGGTGGCGGACCTGGTCGACGTCACGCGCCTGATCACCGCCGACCCCGGCAACCGCGTGCCGCATCTCGCGTTCCAGCCCGACCAGCTCTCGGACACCAAGGTGCTGCCGATCGGCGAGGTCGAGACCTCGTACTACTTCCGCCTGCGGGTGCTCGACCGCCCGGGGGTGCTGGCCGACATCACGAGGATCCTGGCGCAGGGCTCGATCTCGATCGACGCCATGGTGCAGAAGGAGCCCGGCGCGGGCGAGAAGCAGGTCGACATCGTGCTGCTGACGCACCGCGCGCTGGAAAAGAACGTCGATGCGGCGCTGAAGAAGATCGAGAAGCTCAGGACCGTGGTCGGCAAGGTGACCCGGATCCGGCTCGAAGAGCTGCTTTAGTGCGCTACGTATCGACCCGCGGCGTCGGCGCGCCGCAGCGCTTCACCGACATCGTGCTCGAGGGCCTCGCCCCCGACGGCGGGCTGTACCTGCCCGAAAGCCTGCCCCGCGCCGACCTCGCGGCGTGGCGCAGGCTGTCGTATCCCGAATTGGCTTTCGAAGTCCTTTCGCGCTTTGCCGACGACATTCCTGCGCGGGAATTCAAGGACATCGTTTTCAAGACCTACACCCGCTCGATCTTCGGCAGCGACGACATTACGCCGCTCAGGACGCTCGAACCGGGGCTGCATATCCTCGGCCTGTCGAACGGGCCGACGCTCGCGTTCAAGGACCTGGCGCTGCAGCTGCTCGGCAACCTGTTCGAGTACGTGCTCGAGCGGCGCGGCGAGCGCCTGAACATCCTCGGCGCCACCTCGGGCGACACCGGCTCGGCGGCCGAGCACGCGATGCGCGGCAAGAAGAACGTACGCGTGTTCATGCTCTCGCCGCGCGGGCGCATGAGTTCGTTCCAGGCGGCGCAGATGTACAGCCTGCAGGACGAGAACATCCACAACCTGGCGCTCGAGGGCGTGTTCGACGACTGCCAGGACATCGTCAAGGCGGTAAGCGAGGACGCCGAGTTCAAGCGCCGCCACCGCATCGGCACGGTCAACTCGATCAACTGGGCGCGCGTCGCGGCCCAGGTGGTGTACTACTTCAAGGGCTACTTCGCCGCCACCGCGTCGGACGCGGAGCAGGTCTCGTTCGCGGTGCCCTCGGGCAACTTCGGCAACATCTACGCCGGCCACGTGGCGCGCTCGATGGGGCTGCCGATCCGGCGCCTGATCCTGGCGAGCAACGAGAACGACGTGCTGGACGAGTTCTTCCGCACCGGGCGCTACCGGCCGCGCAAGGCAAAAGAGGTCAAGGCGACCTCGAGCCCGTCGATGGACATCTCCAAGGCCTCCAACTTCGAGCGCTACGTGTACGACCTGGTCGGCGGCGACGGCGCGCGGGTGCGCGAGCTGTGGCGCCGGCTCGGCGCCGAGGGCGCGTTCGACCTGTCGCACTCGGCCTACTACCGCAACGTGGCCGAGACCGGGTTGGTCTCGGGCCGCTCGCTGCACGCCGACCGCCTGGCCACCATCCGCGGCATCTGGCAGCGCTACGGCACGATGGTCGACCCGCACACCGCGGACGGCATCAAGGTCGGGCTCGAGC
>JBAUTW010000086.1:0-2197 GCA_049582365.1 Burkholderiales bacterium
CGATCTGGTCGCGCTCGAGCCCTGAAGCAGTTAAACTTTCGCGTTATCGAACGGATACGGAAGGCGGACCCCATGATCACCGGAAGCCTGGTCGCGATCGTCACCCCGATGCTCGAGGACGGGAGCCTCGACCTCGAGAGCTTCAGGAAGCTGATCGACTGGCACGTCGCCGAGGGCACCGACGGCATCGTCGTGGTCGGCACCACCGGCGAGTCGCCGACGGTGGATTTCGACGAGCACAAGCAGCTGATCCGCATCGCGGTCGAGCACGCCAAGGGCCGCATCCCGATCGTCGCCGGCACCGGCGGCAACTCGACCGCCGAGGCGATCGAGCTCACCGAGTCGGCCAGGCACGCCGGCGCCACCGCCTGCCTGTCGGTGGTGCCGTACTACAACAAGCCGACCCAGGACGGGCTGTACCGCCATTTCCGCGCCGTCGCGGAGAAGGTCGGCCTGCCGATGATCCTGTACAACGTGCCCGGGCGCACCGTCGCCGACCTGCAGAACGACACCGTGCTGCGCCTGGCGCAGGTGCCCAGCATCATCGGCATCAAGGACGCGACCGCCAACATCGAGCGCGGCACCGACCTCATCAAGCGCGCGCCGCGCGACTTCGCGCTCTACAGCGGCGAGGACTCGACCGCGCTGGCGCTGATCCTGATGGGCGGCCACGGCGTGATCTCGGTCACCGCGAACGTCGCGCCCAAGCTGATGCACCAGATGTGCGCCGCGGCGCTGGTCGGCGACGTGAAGCGCGCGCGCGAGATCAACCTCAGGCTGCTGCCGCTGCACCAGCGGCTGTTCCTCGAGGCCAACCCGATCCCGGTCAAATGGGCGCTGGCGGAGATGGGCATGATGGCCGCCGGCCTGCGCCTGCCGATGACGCCGTTGTCGGACAAGTTCCATCAAGCGGTGCGCGAGGCCCTGCACGAGGCGGGGGTCTCGCTGCCCGGCCTGCGGGTGGTCGAGGGGCGCGCCTGATGCGGTCTCGCTTTGCCGCGGCGGCCGCGCTCGCGGCCGCCGCGCTGCTCGCTGCCTGCAGCACCGCCAACACCCTGCTCGAGGGCAAGCCGGTCGACTACAAATCCGCCGGCACGCTGCCGTCGCTCGAGATTCCGCCCGACCTGACGGCGCCGACCAACGACAATCGCTACGCAGTGCCCGCCGGCGGCGAAACCACGCTGTCGAACTACGAGTCCACGCGCGCGCAGCAGACCGGGGCCGACAGCGGCGCGGTCCTGCCGCGGATTCCCGACATGCACATCGCGCGCGACGGCAGCCAGCGCTGGCTGGTGGTCTCGAACGAGGCGCCGGAGCAGCTGTGGCCGCTGCTGAAGGATTTCTGGCAGGCGAACGGCTTCCTGATCGAGGTCGATCAGCCGCAGCTCGGCATCATGCAGACCGGCTGGGCCGAGGACCGCGCCAAGCTGCCGGGCGAGATGGGGGGCTTCAGCCTGCAAAGGGTGATCGGCCCGCTGTACTCCACCGGCCTGCGCGACCGGTTTCGCACCCGGCTCGAGCGCACGCCCGACGGCAAGGGCACCGAGGTCTACATCAGCCACCAGGGCCTGGAGGAGGTCTACACCGACACGGATCACGTCACGCTCGCGTGGCAGCCGCGCCCGCCCGATCCGGGGCTGGAAGCCGAGTTCCTGCGCCGCCTGATGGTGCGCCTGGGCGCCAAGGAGCAAGTCGCCAGCCAGCAGGTGGCGGGCGCCGAGGCCAAGCCGCTGGCCGCGGTCAGCCAGGGCCCCGGCGGGGTCGAGACGCTCACGGTGCACGAGCCTTTCGACCGCGCCTGGCGGCGGGTGGGTCTCGCGCTCGACCGCGTCGGCTTCACGGTCGAGGACCGCAACCGCGACAAGGGCGTGTACTACGTGCGCTATGCCGACCCCGAATCGCCCGAAGGCAAGGAGAAGAAGGGCTTCTTCGCCTCGCTCGCGTTCTGGCGCAGCGACGACAAGAAGGTGGTCGCCGAGCAGTACCGCGTGACGGTCAAGGACGCCAAGGACGACAGCGTGGTCGAGGTGCAGGACAAGAACGGCGCCAGCGTCAACAGCAAGACCTCGCGCCGGATCATCTCGCTCCTGCTGCAGCAGCTCAAGTAGCGCCGGGCGCGCGTGCGCTTCGCCTCGCTCGCCAGCGGCAGCCGCGGCAACTGCCTGGTGGCGGAGGCGGGCGGCACGCGGGTGCTGCT
>JBAUTW010000087.1:0-1533 GCA_049582365.1 Burkholderiales bacterium
GATCGGCGTCGCGGCGCACCTCGCGCCCCACCTGCCCTCGCACCCGGTGCTGCCGGAGGCGGGGCTGCCGCAGGCGAACGGAACGGTGAGCGGCTCGCCGCTGGGCAGTCCGCTGATCGTCGCCATCTCCTGGATGTACCTGCGCATGATGGGCGCCGACGGCGTGCGGCGCGCCACCGAAACCGCGATCCTGTCGGCCAACTACCTCGCGGCGCGCCTCGCGCCGCACTTCCCGGTGCTCTACAGCGGGCGCCGCGGCAGGGTGGCGCACGAGTGCATCCTCGACCTGAGGCATCTCAGGCAGCAATACGGCGTGGGTGCCGAGGACGTCGCCAAGCGCCTGATGGACTACGGCTTTCATGCCCCGACGGTGTCCTTTCCGGTGCCCGAGACCCTGATGGTCGAGCCGACCGAGAGCGAGTCGAAGGCCGAACTGGACCGGTTCTGCGAGGCGATGATCGCGATTCGCGCCGAGCTGGAAAGAATCGCCTCCGGCGCCTGGGACCGGGACGACAACCCGCTGCGCAACGCGCCGCACACCGCCGAGGAGCTGGCCGGCGAGTGGCGCCACCTCTACACGCGGGCGGAAGCGGCGTATCCTCTTGCCGCGCTGCGCGGCGCCAAGTTCTGGCCTGCGGTGAAGCGCGTCGACGCGGTGTACGGCGACCGGCATTTTCGCGGCAGTCTGCCGCTTGAAGGAGAGTCTGCAACATGAAGCGCATCGTTCTGTTCCTCGCCACCAACCTCGCCGTCATGGTGGTGCTTTCGGTGGTGGTGAGCCTGCTCGGCGTGGACCGGTACCTGACGCAGCAGGGCATCGACTACCGGTCGCTGCTGGTATTCGCCGCCGTGATCGGCTTCGGCGGCGCGTTCATCTCGCTGCTGATGTCCAAGGCCATCGCGAAGTGGACCACCGGGGCGCACCTGATCGACGGCTCGGAAGGCCCGACCGAGGCCTGGCTGGTGCAGACGGTGCAGCGCCTCGCGCGCAGCGCAGGAATCGGCATGCCGGAGGTGGCGGTCTACCAGGGCGCGCCGAACGCCTTCGCCACCGGCGCGTTCAGGAACTCGGCCCTGGTGGCGGTATCGACCGGGCTGCTGCAGTCGATGAGCCGCGACGAGGTCGAGGCGGTGCTGGGGCACGAGGTCACCCACGTCGCCAACGGCGACATGGTGACGCTGACCCTGATCCAGGGCGTGCTCAACACCTTCGTCGTGTTCCTGTCGCGCATCGTCGGCTACTTCGTCGACCGCGTGGTGTTCAAGACCGAGCGCGGCATCGGCCCCGGCTTCTACGTCACCATGATCGTGTGCGAGATCGTGTTCGGCGTGCTCGCCTCGATTATCGTCGCCTGGTTCTCGCGCCGGCGCGAGTTCCGCGCTGACGCCGGCTCGGCGAAGCTGCTCGGCACGCCGCAGCCGATGCTAGCGGCGCTCGCACGCCTGGGCGGCCTGGAATCCGGCGCGCTGCCCCAGAGCATGGAAGCCTTCGGCATCAGCGACCGCCACGGCGGCATCATGGCGCTGTTCGCC
>JBAUTW010000088.1:0-6488 GCA_049582365.1 Burkholderiales bacterium
GCCACATGGCGGGTATTGAACTGATTGAACACGGTCATCAGCACCAGCCCGATGACGAGCCAGATGACCAGGTTCTTAAGCATGTTGTTCAAAGACTTACTCCTTCGCGCCGCGGCGCCCGTCGGTAGATCATTCTAGCGCCTATTCCGCATTGCAAAAAGGGGACATCCCCCCCGCCTCAGCGCGGCTTCGGACCGCGCGCCAACAAATAAGTCTCGCGCGACTCGCCGCGCGACGCGCCGGGCTTGCGCACCACCACCGTTTGAAACGCCCGCCTCGCCTCCGCCAGCACCTCGTCGAAGGCCTCGCCCTGAAATACCTTGACCAGCAGCGCGCCGGATGGTTTCAGCACTTCGCCGGCAAATTCGAGCGCCAGCCGCGCCAATTCGGCCGCGCGCGCCTGGTCCACCGCGGAAATTCCGGACAGGTTGGGCGACAGGTCGGACAACACCAGGTCGGCCGCTCCGCCCAGCGCCTCGCGCGCCGCCGCGCGCGCCTGCGCCTCGCGCAGGTCGCCTCTCAGCACCTTGACTTGGGAGATGGGGGCGATTTCCAGCAGATCAATCGCCACCACGCGCCCGCCCGGCCCCGCCTTGCGCCCCGCCACCTGCGACCAGCCGCCGGGCGCCGCGCCCAGGTCAAGCACCCTCATGCCGGGCTTGAGGAGTCTGTCCTTCTGATCTATTTCAAGCAGCTTGTAGGCCGCGCGCGAGCGGTAGCCCGCCGCCCTGGCCTGGCGCACGTAGGCGTCGGTGACATGGCGCTGGAGCCAGGCTTTGCTGGATTTGACCACCGCCCCCCTGGATCCGCCGTCCGCCTCTAGATGTAGCGGACGTCGATGATCTCGTAGCGCTTGACGCCGCCCGGAGTGCGCACCTCGACCACGTCGCCGGCGTCCTTGCCGATCAGGGCGCGCGCGATCGGCGAGCTGATCGAAATGCGGCCCTCCTTGATCTCGGCCTCGTCCTCGCCCACGATCTGGTACGTCACGGCTTCGCCGCCCACCTCTTCCAGGTCGATGGTCGCGCCGAACACGCAGCGCCCCTCGGCGTCGAGCAGCTTGGGATCGATGATCTGGGCGTTGGCGAGCTTGGCCTCGATCTCGGCGATGCGGCCCTCGACGAAGGACTGGCGCTCGCGCGCGGCGTCGTATTCCGCGTTCTCCGACAAGTCGCCATGCGCGCGCGCTTCTGCGATCGAGCTGATCACGTTCGGCCGCTCGACGGTCTTGAGGCGCTGCAGCTCGGTGCGCAGCAGCTCGGCGCCGCGCTTGGTAATCGGTGTCTTGGCCATGGCCCGATGTTACGCGACCTTGGCGCTCGCCGTCAGCTGGGCGTGCAGGTCCTGCAGCCGGTAGGGCTCGAGCTTGGCCATGTGCCGCATTCCCGCGCACGCGGCCTTGGCGCCCGCGATGGTGGTGTAGTAGGTGACGCGCTGCGCCAGCGCCGTGGTGCGGATCGAGCGCGAGTCCGAGATCGCGGTGCGCGTGTCCTCGACCGTGTTGACGATGAAGCTCACCTCGCCGTTCTTGATCATGTCGACGATGTGCGGCCGCCCTTCGGCAACCTTGTTCACCGCGCTTACCGCCACGCCCTGGGCCGCGATCGCGCTCGCGGTGCCCCGGGTGGCAAGGATGGTGAAGCCCAGCGCCGCGAGGTCGCGCGCGACCTGCCCTGCAGCGGCCTTGTCGCCGTCGCGCACGCTGATGAACGCGCGCCCTCCGGTGGGCAGCTTCACGCCCGCGGCGAGCTGCGACTTCACGAACGCCTCGCCGAAGCTGCGCCCGACGCCCATCACCTCGCCGGTGGACTTCATCTCCGGTCCGAGGATGGTGTCGACGCCCGGGAACTTGGAGAACGGGAACACCGCCTCCTTGACCGAGAAATAGGGCGGCCGCACCGTGCCGCCGATGCCCTGCGCGGCGAGCGTCTTGCCGACCATGCAGCGCGCAGCGATCTTGGCCAGCGGCAGCCCGGTCGCCTTCGATACGTAGGGCACGGTGCGCGAGGCGCGCGGATTCACCTCGAGCACGTAGACCACGTCGCGCTGGATCGCGAACTGCACGTTCATCAGGCCGACCACGTCCAGCGCCCGCGCCAGCATCTCGGTCTGCCTGCGCAGCTCGCGCTCGATTTCGGCCGACAGCGAATGAGGCGGCAGGCAGCAGGCCGAGTCGCCCGAGTGGACCCCCGCCTGCTCGACGTGCTCCATCACGCCGCCGACGAACACGTCCTTGCCGTCGGCCACGCAGTCGACGTCGACCTCGATCGCATCGGACAGGTAGCGGTCGAGCAGCACAGGAGAATCGTTGGATACGCGCACCGCGTTTTCCATATATCGCTGCAGGTCAACCTGCTGGTGCACGATCTCCATCGCCCGCCCGCCGAGCACGTAGCTAGGGCGTACCACCACCGGATAGCCGATCTCGTCGGCGAGCTTCAACGCCTCCTCGGCCGAGCGCGCGGTGCGGTTCGGCGGCTGGCGCAGCTTCAGCCGGTCGATCAGCTTCTGGAAGCGCTCGCGGTCCTCGGCCATGTCGATCATGTCGGCGCTGGTGCCGATGATCGGCACCCCCGCGGCGGCCAGCTCGCGTGCCAGCTTGAGCGGGGTCTGGCCGCCGTACTGCACGATCACGCCGAAAGGCTTTTCCTTGGCCACGATCTCGAGCACGTCCTCGAGCGTGAGCGGCTCGAAGTACAGCCGATCGGAGGTATCGTAGTCGGTCGAAACGGTCTCCGGGTTGCAATTGACCATGACGGTCTCGAAGCCGTCCTCGCGCAGCGCCAGGGCCGCGTGCACGCAGCAGTAGTCGAACTCGATGCCCTGCCCAATCCGGTTTGGTCCGCCGCCGAGCACCATCACCTTGCGCCGCGCGCTAGGCGCCGCTTCGCACTCTTCCTCGTAGGTCGAGTACATGTACGCGGTACTGGTGGCGAACTCCGCGGCGCAGGTGTCCACCCGCTTGTACACCGGGCGGATGCCGAGCGTGTGCCGCTTGGCGCGCACTTCGTTCTCGGTCGTGTTGAACAGGTAGGCCAGGCGCCGGTCGGAGAAGCCCTTGCGCTTGAGCAGCCTGAGCGTGCCTGAGTCGATATCGGTCAGCAGCCGGTCGTCGAGCTCCATTTCGAAGTCGACGATCTCCTTGATCTGCGCCAGAAACCAGGGATCGATGCGCGTCAGGCGGTAGACCTCCTCGAGCGTGAAGCCGTTTTCGAACGCGTCGCCGACGTACCAGATGCGCTCCGGGCCGGGCTCGCCCAGCTCCCTTTCGATCGTCTCGCGGTCGGTGGTGCGCTGGTTAAGTCCGTCCACTCCGACCTCGAGCCCGCGCAGCGCCTTCTGGAACGACTCCTGGAACGTGCGTCCGATCGCCATCACTTCGCCCACCGACTTCATCTGCGTCGTGAGGCGATCGTTCGCCTGCGGGAATTTTTCGAACGCGAAACGCGGTACCTTGGTGACCACGTAGTCGATCGTCGGCTCGAACGAGGCCGGCGTCGCCCCGCCGGTGATCTCGTTCTTCAGCTCGTCGAGCGTATAGCCGACCGCGAGCTTGGCCGCGACCTTCGCGATCGGAAAGCCGGTCGCCTTCGAGGCCAGCGCCGAGGAACGCGATACGCGCGGGTTCATCTCGATCACCAGCATCTGGCCGTCATCCGGGTTGATCGCGAACTGCACGTTCGAGCCGCCGGTATCGACGCCGATCTCGCGCAGCACCGCGATCGACGCGTCGCGCATCAGCTGGTATTCCTTGTCGGTCAGCGTCTGCGCCGGCGCCACCGTGATCGAGTCGCCCGTGTGCACACCCATCGGGTCGAGGTTCTCGATCGAGCAGATGATGATGCAGTTGTCGCGCTTGTCGCGCACCACTTCCATCTCGAACTCTTTCCAGCCGATCACCGATTCCTCGATCAGCAGCTCGCGCGTCGGCGACGCCTCGAGCCCGCGTTCGCAGATGGTGACGAACTCTTCCCGGTTGTAGGCAATGCCGCCGCCGCTGCCGCCAAGTGTGAACGAGGGCCGGATCACGACCGGGAAGCCGATCCCGGCCTGCACCTGCAGCGCCTCCTCCATCGAGTGCGCAAGCGACGAGCGCGGGCAGGCCAGGCCGATGCGCTGCATCGCGCGCTTGAACTTCTCGCGGTCCTCGGCCTTGTCGATCGCCTCGCGCGAGGCGCCGATCAGCTCGACGCCGTACTTCTCCAGCACGCCTTCGCGCGCAAGATCCAGCGCGCAGTTGAGCGCGGTCTGCCCGCCCATGGTCGGCAGCAGGGCATCGGGCCGCTCCTTCTCGATGATGCTCGCCACGACCCGCCACGTGATCGGCTCTATGTAGGTCGCGTCCGCCGTTCCCGGGTCGGTCATGATCGTCGCCGGGTTCGAGTTCACCAGCACCACCCGGTAGCCCTCTTCGCGCAGCGCCTTGCAGGCCTGCGCGCCGGAGTAATCGAACTCGCACGCCTGCCCGATGACGATCGGGCCTGCGCCGATGATCAGCACGCTCTTGATATCAGCTCTTTTGGGCATCGCTCATCAACTTGGCGAAGCGATCGAACAGGTAGCCGATATCGTGCGGGCCGGGGCTCGCCTCGGGGTGGCCCTGGAAGCAGAACGCCGGCCGATCGGTGAACGCAAGCCCCTGCAGCGAGCCGTCGAACAGCGAAACGTGGGTCGGCCTGACCCCGGTCGGCAGCGTGCTCGAATCGACCGCGAAACCGTGATTCTGGCTCGTGATCACGACCCGCCCGGTGTCGAGGTCCTGCACCGGATGGTTGGCGCCGTGATGGCCGAACTTCATCTTCACCGTGCGCGCGCCCGCGGCGAGGCCCATCAGCTGGTGCCCGAGGCAGATCCCGAAAACCGGCAGCTCCTTGTGCTCGAGGAGCTCGCGAATCGCCCGGATCGCGTAATCGCAGGGTTCCGGGTCACCCGGCCCGTTCGAAAGGAAGATCCCGTCCGGCTTGAGCGCGAGCGCGTCGCGCGCGCTCGCCTGGGCCGGAAGAACGGTTATCCTTGCGCCGCACTCGGCCAGCAGCCGGAGGATATTGCGCTTGATGCCGTAGTCGAAGGCGACGACATGGAATCGCGCATCGCGTCCGGCCCGGTGCCCCTTGCCGAGCTGCCATGCGCCTTCGGTCCACTCGTAAGGCACGGCGGTGCTCACCACCTTGGCGAGATCCATCCCGGCGAGCCCCGGAAAGGCGCGCGCCGCCGCCAGCGCACGATCCACGTCGATGTCGCCGGCCACGACGCATCCGCTCTGCGCGCCCTTTTCCCGCAGGATCCGGGTCAGCCGGCGCGTATCGATGTCCGCGATCGCTACCACGCCGTTGGCCCTGAGGTATTGCTCGAGGCTCCCGCGCGATCGCCAGTTGGAGTGCATGGCGGGGACGTCTCGAACGACGAGCCCCGCGGCGAACACCCGCGCCGACTCGTCGTCCTCGGGATTGGTTCCCGTGTTGCCGATGTGGGGATAGGTCAGGGTGACGATCTGGCGGCAGTAGGACGGATCGGTGAGGATCTCCTGATAGCCGGTCATCGCGGTGTTGAACACCACTTCCCCGGCCGAAAGGCCCCTTGCGCCGACCGCGCGGCCCCGGAACACCGTCCCGTCGGCGAGGACGAGTGCGGCAGGTTCGAGAGCGGCCAAAACGTGAACTCCGGGCGTAGATGCGAAAAAGCGGAAGAGGCTGGCGCCCCTCCCGCTCGTTTGAGCAGCGAATTATACCGGCTCCGAGCCCTGCCCGGCAACGTGCCGCTATTTCAGCCCCAACACGTCGAACATGTCGAACAGGCCGGATGTGCGGCCGCGCAGGAACTTGGCCGCGCGCAACGCGCCGAGCGCGTAGGTCATGCGGCTCGAAGAACGCACGGTGACCTCGACCCGCTCGCCTGTGCCGGCGAAGATCACCGTATGCTCGCCGACGATGTCGCCGCCGCGGATGGAGTGAAAGCCGATCGCCTTGGGATCGCGCTCGCCGGTGTCGCCCTGGCGTGCGTAGACCGCGCAGTCGGATAGGTTGCGCCCGAGCGCGCGCGCCACCACTTCGCCCAGCTTGAGCGCGGTGCCCGAAGGCGCGTCGACCTTGTGCCGATGGTGCGCCTCGACGATTTCGACGTCGTAGCCGTCGCCCAGGATCCGGGCCGCCGTCTCGGCCAGCTTGAAGGTGACGTTGACGCCTACCGACATATTGGGCGCCATCACCAGCGCGACCCGCTTTGCCGCCTCGGCGATGCGCGCCTTCTGCGCCTCCCCGAAGCCGGTGGTGCCGATCACCATCGCCTTGCCTAACCGGGCGCAGCCCTCCACATGCGCGAGCGTGCCCTCCGGGCGGGTGAAGTCGATCAGCACGTCCGCGGCGGCAAGCGCCGCCTCGACGTCCGCGCTTAGCGCGAGCGTGCAGGGCAGGCCGACCAGCTCGCCCAGCTCGCGCCCCAGCGCCGGGTGCCCGGGCCGCTCCAGTGCCGCGGCAAGCTCGAGCTCCGGG
>JBAUTW010000089.1:0-2593 GCA_049582365.1 Burkholderiales bacterium
CCGTCGAGCACCATTCGAGGCAAGGGATCGCCCGGCTTGCGCGCCGGCAGGCCGGTGCCGGTGGATTTGGCCCAGATCTGGAACAGATCTTCGGACGCGACCTGGTAGGTGACGTGCCAGTGCGCGATGCCGGACGCGGCGGCGCTGGCGAGGATCTCGAACGTCACGCTCACGTCCTCCTGGAGCTGGACCCGCTTCCAGTACTCGGCCAGCTGCGCGCTGCCCGCCTGAACCTGGAACGGCGTGTTGTGGTAGCGGCCGTCGGGGCGGAACAGCGCGGCGAACATCGACGGATCGCGCTTCTCCCACGCGGCCTTGTACCCCTGCATGAAATTCCGAATATCCAAGTGCGACCTCGCTCAGGTGTGTGAATGCGGCGAAGCGTCAGAAATCTCAGCCATTGGCAACACCAAGCTGGTAGGCGGTGCCGAGGGAAAGCAGCCCGAAGACGGCGAGAAGGGCGGCCAATGCCTTCATGGTCAGGAGATAGCCCCGACTTTCAAGCGACGGAAGGAAATTGGCGGCGAGGAATGCGACCGCGATCTTCGAAGCGATGAGCGTCCCTATGGCCGTCGCCACGAACACGACGCTCTGGGCGGTTGTGCCGCGAACGATGTAACTGCCTCCCACCGTAAACCAGAACAGGTACGGGCCGGGGTTCAGCAGGTTCACTTTGACTGCCGTGCTTAGCGAGGCCTCGGAACCCAGCCTGGATGAGATCGAGATGTTCCGGGCGCGAAACATCTTGTGCGCCAGCCAGAGCAGGTACAGGCCGCCGAGGAGACTGAGCAGCGCGGCAAACAGACTGATGCTCTTGAACTGCGAAAGGAACCACAACGCAGCGATGATGATCGGGCCGTCCGTTACCAGCGGAGCCATGCTTGCTCGAAGGCCATTCGGCAACCCGCGCGACAAGGTTTGCTGTATCACCACAATTCCCAGCGGGCCGGGCTTCAGGCCGGCGGCCAGGCCGAAGGAAAGTGCGGAAAAGAAGAACTCGTTCATGGCCGGTGTTTCGGATTTCCAAGGTTCGCGCCCACCGCCGCGCGCAGCCGATCTTACGACGCCCACACCAGCGCTGCACCGACTACCGCCAACGACAAGGCCAGGAGCGTCGGCAGCACGGGAGTCTTGGCCGTCGATTGAATGCGCCGCAACCACAGGACGACGTACAAGACAGGCGCGAGGGCGGCAAGCGAGATCGTGATGACCGCCCATGGGGCCCAGGATGCGCCCTGAGACAGCGGGACGAGGAGCCACAAGAGCGCTGCGCCATAGCCCAAGAAGCCACCCGCCGCAACCTTGAGCATGCCGAGAATAATGGCCTGGAGGCGGGGCTCCAGCGAACCCCAGGCCTTCCCCGATACAGCCTCGTGATATGGCATGAATTGCCTGGTCAAGATGTATCGCACGCCAAAAGCCAGGGCGATGAGGCCCGTCAACGTGATCAGCACTAAACCGACAAGTCGCATACCCTGGCCTCGGACGTTTAACGTGGAAACCACCGGCGCGCGTGCCATGAACGACGCACCGAGCCGCACATTGCGCACGCCCGGTGCGTTGCCGGGTTAGCCGGCACGCAGTGGCTCCGTGTGAACATGTCGTACAAGATCGTCGCTGACATGCACGATGTCAACGGCCTCAACTTCGCCAGTGATTCGACTCGATGCCGCATTAATGTCGGCCGCAACGGTTGCCGCCGCATCCGCCGACGAAAACCGACCAAGCGTGATATGCGGAACATATGCGCCCGCACTATGGGTCTGCGGACCTAATGGTCCCGAGTACAGCTTCTCGTGAAGCTGCAAAAACAATTCCGCGCCAAAACTGGGAAGGAGGTAGACGAGATGCGCGTCCGCATTTTCTTCGGCGAACTCACGTGCGGAAGAGAATTCAACTTTGCCGCTATTCACCCCGCGCGAGCATGAGATTACGTGCGCGACAAACGGTGCCTCCCGCAATACATTGGTCGGAAATACGAGTGTCACGTGTGGCCGTACGCGAGGCGCGTACTTTGGATCGTACCTCGCCCGCAGCTCCTGCAACCAGGAAGCCGCTACCTCGGGAAATCTCGGTATGCAGATGGCCGCGAGCACTGGGTTGTGCCGGCTAACGTCCGCAGCGACCGGCGCGCGAGCACCGACGCTTGATCGAGAACAGCGCCGGCCGCGCGGCCGGGTAGGCTGCGTAGTTAAACAGCATCCGCCCACCTTTCCACCGAGCGTCGGTAGCCCACTGGTAGATTGATCTCTGACAGACGCGCAACGGGCCACAAACAGTGTTCGCTGTGCTCATCGCTAAGGCGTGGGTCAAATTCACCGCTCACTTTGCACCCGTAGGTCACGATTTGCACATTACGACCTGGGATGACTTGAAACACGTAAGAGTCAATCAAGCGGTCAACAACAATGCTGACCGAGAGCTCTTCGGTGAACTCCCGCGCCAATGTCTGCGCATGCTCCTCTCCGGCGTCGGGGCGGCCACCGGGCAGTTCCCATTCATTTCGCGAGTTCTTGACCAGGACCACTTGTCCGTCGAGAAGCAGTACACCCTTGATCGAGACCGGGAGTTCCATTAATGCTGTTTAACGTTC
>JBAUTW010000090.1:0-1521 GCA_049582365.1 Burkholderiales bacterium
CCGCTCGACGTGGCGGCCTACGCGCGCATGGCCGTGCGCCTGGGCGACGCGATGCTCGCCTGGCGCGGCGAAGTCGCGTCGGTGGACCTCAACCCGGTGATGCTGCTCGAGGAGGGCGCCGGCGCGCTCGCGGTGGACGCGCTCGTCGAGCGCGCCTGAAACGCTAGCAGGGCTCGATCGTCGCGCCGGGGCGGATCGTGCCGCCCTGTTCGATGCGGCAATTCAGCCCGGAGCGGTTGATCAGCGGCTTGAACACCTTCTTGCCGAGCAGGTCCTCGAGGTAGAGGCAGGGCACGTTGAGCCGCTCGCCGTGCAGCACGCAATCGCCGACCTTGAAATAGCGTCCCACGAGGTGGTTGAGCGGCACGCCGCGCGTGGTGAGGTTGCGCCGGTGCTCCTGCGGGGCGAGCTCGATGCCGTGGTCGCGCGCCAGGGCCTCGAGCGTTTCAAACTCGATCAACGTAACCTCGCGATCGACGCTATGGCGGTTCGAGTAGGTGCCGCTGCGGGTGGCGTAGCGGTCGCCTTCGACGCCGATGCCGGGCACCAGGCGCGCCTCGGCGAGCGCGCGCATCGGCGCCGAGCCGCGTGCGGCAACGTGAATGTGGATCAATTCACCCTTCCAGGTCATGCCCGATATAATTGCACACTCTTCCAAAGCAAGAACCCAAGCCATGAAAGTCCTGGTCAGCGTCAAGCGCGTGGTCGATTACAACGTCAAGGTGCGGGTCAAGTCGGACGGCAGCGGGGTCGAGACCGCGAACGTCAAGATGTCGATGAACCCCTTCGACGAGATCGCGGTCGAGGAGGCGATGCGGCTCAAGGAAGCCGGCGCCGCGACCGAGGTGGTGGTGGTGTCTTGCGGTCCGCTGGCCTGCCAGGAGACGCTGCGCACCGCGCTCGCGATCGGCGCCGACCGCGCGATCCTGGTCGAGACGGGAGTCGAGCTGCAACCCCTTGCGGTGGCAAAACTCTTGAAATCCATCGTTGATCGCGAGAAGCCGGGGCTGGTGATCCTGGGCAAGCAGGCGATCGACGACGACTCGAACCAGACCGGTCAGATGCTGGCCGCGCTGATGGGCTGGGCGCAGGCGACTTTCGCCTCGAAGCTCAAGCTCGAGGGCGACAAGGCGCAGGTCACGCGCGAAGTCGACGGTGGCCTCGACACCATTTCGGTCACGCTGCCGGCGGTCGTGACCACCGACCTGCGCCTGAACGAGCCGCGCTACGTCACCCTGCCGAACATCATGAAGGCGAAGAAGAAGCCGCTCGAGAACCTCAAGCCCGAGGCGCTCGGGGTCGACGTGGCGCCGCGCCTGAAGACGCTCAAGGTCGCCGAGCCGCCCAAGCGCAAAGGCGGGGTGAAGGTGCCCGACGCGAAGTCGCTGGTGGAGAAACTGCGCAATGAAGCCAAGGTGATCTGATGGCGATCCTCGTTTTAGCCGAGCACGACAACAAGGCGCTCAAGAAAGCATCCCTCAGCGCCGTCGCCGCGGCGCAGAAGATCGGCGGCGAGATCCA
>JBAUTW010000091.1:0-1990 GCA_049582365.1 Burkholderiales bacterium
GCGCAAAGCCGGCGCCCGAGGCGAGGCCGACAAGCGCGGTGCGCGAAGTCCAGCCGGTGAGCATGGTGCGCAGCGGCCGCGCCCGGTCCGCAGGCGACAGCAGCAGTACGCCGAACGTGCCGAAGGCAATCGCGAGCCAGGTGACCGCGTTCACCCGGTCGCCGAGGAAGACCAGCGCGAACACGGCAACCTGGATGATCTCGGTCTTCGAGTACGCCACGCCGAGCGCGAAATTGCGCTCCGCCATCACCCGCAGCAGCAGCGCGGTGGCGATGATCTGGCTCACGCCCGCGACCAGCACCCAGAGCCAGAATGCGGGCGCCGGCGCGGGCAGCGGCAGGCGGGTGACGGCCTGCACCCCCCACAGCCAGGCGAAGGCGAACGGCAGGCCGTAGAGAAAGCGCACCAGCGTCGCGCCGAGCGTGCCGAGCTCCGCAGTGAGGTGGCGCTGCGCGGCGTTGCGCAGCGTCTGCGCGAAAGCCGCCCAGACGGTGATCGGGATCCAGAGCCAGGCGGCGGGCACCGCTCAGCCGCCGCGCGCGCCGATCACCTTCTTCAGCACATGGCGCCGGTTGCGCGTGTGCGGTCGCACCTCTCCCGGCCAGCGGCCCGAGTCGATCGCCGCCGCCCAGGCGGGGCTGAGCAGCACGTCGGCGCTCTCGAGCTCGTACATTGCGCTGTAGCGCGGCTCGCCCTCGACGACGATGGTCTTCTTCTCGCCGCCCATGATCATCTCGAGCGGCGCGGTGGTCGAGCGGGTCACTGCGAGCACGCCCGGAACCTTGAGCAGCAGCGGCACATGCTCGGTCTCGTAGACCTCGTTGAACAGCGCCTCCTTGTCCGGCGCGACGTCCATGCTGGCGATGAAGATGTAACGCGTCTTGGGATGCATGGTTTCACCCGCGCCCGACGAACGGCATCTTGGTCGCCATGATGGTCATGAACTGCACGTTCGACTCGAGCGGCAGCTTCGCCATGTACAGCACCGCGCTGCCGACGTGCGCCACGTCCATGCGCGGCTCGACCATGGTCGTGCCGTTGGGCTGCGGCACGCCCTTGGTCATGCGCTCGGTCATCTCGGTCGCCGCGTTGCCGATGTCGATCTGGCCGCAGGCGATGTCGTGCGCGCGCCCGTCGAGCGAGATGCACTTGGTGAGCCCGGTGACCGCGTGCTTGGTGGCGGTGTAGGGCGCCGAGAACGGGCGCGGGGCGTGGGCCGAGATCGAGCCGTTGTTGATGATCCGCCCGCCGCGCGGCGACTGCGCCTTCATGATCCGGATCGCCTCCTGCGAGCACAGGAACATGCCGGTCAGGTTGACGCTCACCACCGCCTGCCACTGCTCGAAGCTCAGCTCTTCCATCGGGATCGCCGGCGCGCCCATGCCGGCGTTGTTGAACAGCAGGTCCAGGCGCCCCCAATCCTGCTTCACTTTTGCGAACATGGTCTTCACCGTCTCGGGCTGGCCGATGTCTCCCGCCAGCACGAGCGCGCGTGCTCCCGCACCCGAGTCCGCCGCCGTCTTGGCCAGCAGCTCCTCGCGCCGGCCGACCAGCGCCACGTTCCAGCCGTCGCCGAGCAGCGCGAGCGCCGCCGCCTTGCCGATTCCAGTGCCCGCGCCGGTGACCAGCGCGACCTTGTTCGATCCTGCCATGGCCTTGTCTCCTTTCCTGCTGTGAAGGCGGATGTTACCGCAGGGGTCGAGGCTGGCGTGCGGTAAGCTTGCACGATGGAATTGATCGTCAACGGCGAGCGTCAACGCATCGAGGCGGACCCGGACATGCCGCTGCTGTGGGTGCTGCGCGACCTGCTCGAGCTGACCGGCACCAAGTACGGCTGCGGCATCGGCGCCTGCGGCGCGTGCACGGTGCTGATCGACGGCCGCGCCGTGCGCAGTTGCGTGGTCCCCGCGAGCAGCGCGAGCGGTCGGAAGATCCTCACCGTCGAGGGCTTGGGCGCCGGAAACCCGCACCCGCTGCAGCGGGCCTGGAT
>JBAUTW010000092.1:0-1853 GCA_049582365.1 Burkholderiales bacterium
GCCCTGGCGCATCCGGCTCGACGGGGTGCGGGTCGACAACGTCGGCGTGCGGCTGAGCGACCGGAGCCGCGCCACGCCGCTCACGCTGGAAGTCGGCAAGGTCGCACTGCAGGCCAAGGCGCAACTCGAGGTCGGCGCGGCCGGGACCCGCGTGACCTCGAACGACCTTCACCTCGCGCTGAGCAAGATCGCCCTGGCGCGGCCGGCGGACGAGACTCCGTTCGCGGCGCTCGACAGCGTGACGCTCGAGGCCGACTCGATCGACACGGGCAAGCGCGACATCGCGCTGCGCGAGCTTGCCGTGCGCGGCGGCGGCGCAAGGCTGATGCGCGACGCCGACGGCAATATCGATCCTCTAGCCTCGTTCGCCGCGCCTGACGGGAAAGAAGAACCCGCGACGGAGGGCGCCCCTGCATGGCATTTCCGCCTCGGCGAATTCAAGCTGAGCGGATTCAGGCTCGCGCTCGCCGACCGGAGCTTCGAACCCGCGCTCGGCTATGACCTGGCGGATGTTTCCGCGACGCTTAAGAATCTGAGCGACGACCTGCACGCCCCGGTGCCGTTCGAGGTCGCGCTGAAAGTGGCCCAGGGCGGAAGCCTGGACGCCGCGGGCAGCTTGGTGCCCGACGGATCGGCCGTCGACGCGCGGCTCACGCTCAGCGGGATCAATCTCGTTCCGCTGCAGCCGGTCGTGGCGCGCTACGCGACGCTGACGCTCAAGTCGGGCAAGGTCTCGGCGTCCGCGGCGCTGAAGTACCAGGCCAAGAAATCCGGTCCGACGCTGCGCGCCGAAGGCACGCTCGACGTCGCCGGGCTCGAGATCGACGAGGCGCAGGGCGGCGACCGCTTCCTGTCCTGGAAGTCTCTCTCGGCGAGCGGCGTCCGGTTCGGCCTGGCGCCGGACCGGCTGACGATCAGCGAGATCCGTCTGCGTCAGCCGGGCGCGAAGATCACGGTGTTCAAGGACCGCAGCGTCAACCTCGCCAAGGCGTTCAAGACGCAGGACACCCCGGCTGACGCCGCCCCGGCCGCAGGCGGCGGCTTTCCGGTGTCGGTCGAACGGGTGCGGGTGGAAAACGGCACGGTGGACTTCGCCGATTTGAGCCTGGTGCTGCCGTTCGCCGCGCGCGTGCGCGAGTTGGGTGGCGTGGTCACGGGCATTTCATCCGACGCGGCGAGCCACGCCCAAATGAAACTCGAGGGGCGGGTCGACCAGACCGGATTGGCGCGGCTCGACGGTGCCCTGAGCCCGTTCGCGCCCAAGCGCTTCATGGACCTGCACGCCGTGTTCCGCAACGTCGAAATGGTTCCGATGACGCCCTACAGCGCGACCTTCGCCGGCCGCAAGATCGCCTCCGGCCGGCTCTCGCTCGACCTCGAGTACAAGATCAAGGACGGCAAGCTGGAAGGCAACAACAAAGTGCTGCTCGACAAGTTCACCCTGGGCGAGCGCGTCGAAGCGCCCAACGCGCTGCATCTGCCGCTCGACCTGGCGATCGCGCTGCTGTCCGATTCGCAGGGAAGGATCGACGTCGCGGTTCCGGTGAGCGGCGACGTCAACAGCCCGAAGTTCAGCTACGGCCACCTGATCTGGCAGGCGATCGCGACAGTGATCAAGAACATCGTCACGGCGCCGTTCCGCGCCCTGGCCGCATTGCTCGGCGGCGGCACGACCAAGCTCGACGCCATCGCGTTCGACCCGGGCTCGGCGCGCGTGCTTCCCACCGAGCTGGACAAGCTGAAGAAGGTCGCCGAGGCGCTCAAGCAGCGGCCCAGGCTGAAGGTTATCGTGGACGGCCGCTACCAGGCGGCCGCGGACGGCGAGGCGCTGCGCAGCGAGAAGGTCCGCCGCG
>JBAUTW010000093.1:0-2781 GCA_049582365.1 Burkholderiales bacterium
GGGCTGATCGTGCCGCTCGGCGCCCAGGTCATGCGCAAGGCCTGCCGCCAGGCCGCCGACTGGAGCCGGGGCGACCCGGCCCCGCTCAACGTCTCGATCAACCTCTCGCCGCGCCAGCTGCACGACCCGGACCTGGTCGCGACGCTCCAGGCCGCGCTCGCCGGCTCGGCGCTACCCGCGAGCCAGGTCGAGCTCGAGCTCACCGAGAGCATGCTGGTGGTCGGCGGCGCCGACGTCGAGGCCATCCTCGCGCAGCTCAAGGCCCTCGGCGTGCGCCTGACGCTGGACGACTTCGGCACCGGCTACTCGAGCCTCGCCTACCTGCGCCGCTTCCAGATCGACTGCCTCAAGATCGACCAGAGCTTCGTGCGCAACCTCACCGACCACCCGGCCGACGAGACCATCGCGCGCACCATCGTCTCGCTCGCGCGCAGCCTCAACATGAAAACCGTCGCCGAAGGCGTCGAGACCCCCGCGCAGGCCGCGCTGCTCGCCTCCATGGGCTGCGACTGCCTGCAGGGCTACCTGTTCGGCCGCCCCATGTTCGCCGACGACTTCAAGGCCCGCCGCGCCCTGCCGCTCGACTTCAGCTGGCTGGCGGGCGCCCGCTGATGCCGCGGGCCGGGAGTCTGCGCCGGCCCGCCCAGACGTACAGGTAGCCGGCGAGCGCCAGTCCGCCCAGAAGGGGCCCCGTGAGAAATACCCCTCCGAGACCGCAGAGGTTGCCGAGGGAGTACGAGCAGAAGAAGGCAATCCCCAAGCCCATGCCCGCGAGCCCCGCCACGAAGCCGACCGTCAAGGCGCCCAGGGCGAATCGAAGCATCGAGCGGCGCGAGCCGTCGGCAGCAACACGGAACATGAAATAGACGACCGCGGCGGCGATCAGCAGCGCGAGGATCAGCAATTCCGTGACCGGCAGGACGGACACGCTGAACCTGAGAAGCGTGGCGGCAATGTCTTTCATGGCGCGACGGCGCTTCTATTGACGGCGTCCGCCGCGCCTTTGCGATTTCTCTCGAGGGCAGCCTTTCGCTCGCTCCATCCGTCGTCCAACGTGTCTATGTAACGATCGAAGCGGTACACGCGCCCGCGCTTCTGGCCGGTGATCTCGCGCACGATTCCCAGCTTTTCGAGCTTCTGCAGCCTGGCGATCGCCGTGTCGAGCGTGACGTCGAGGTGCTTCCTGACGCCGCGGGCATCGATGATCGGATGCTCATAGAGCAGGTCGATCAGTTCGGGGCCGCCGCGTTGGCCCTGGACGTGTTTGTTCATGTCGGCTTGAAGGCCGAGCAGTTTCTCCGACACACCGATCGCTTCCTTGGCGGTCAGCTCGATTCCGAGCAGCAGGAACTTGATCCACCCGAGCCAGTCGCCCCTGGCACGGATCGCCGTCAGGCGGTCGTAGTACTCCGGCCGGTTCTCGAGCAGATAGAGGCTGATGTAGAGCAGAGGCTGCTCCAGCTTCTTCATCCGGCACAGGATCAGGGCGATCAGGAGCCGTCCGATGCGCCCGTTGCCGTCGGTGAACGGGTGAATCGTCTCGAACTGCGCGTGAGCGAGCGCGCATCGGACCAGCGGCGCCATCGCGCTCTGATGCTCGTTGATGAAATATTCGAGGTTGCCGAGCGCCTGATACATCTCCTGCTCGGGCGGAGGAACGAAGTCGGCTTCCGCGGCGCTCGAGCCTGCGCGCCCTATCCAGTTCTGCCGCGGCCGCAGGCTGCCGGGATTGCCCTCTTCTTCCCCTTGCAGAAGAATGCCGTGCAGATCCCTGAGCAGCACCGAGTCGATCTTCGCCGTCTGCCCGATGCGCTCGAGACCCGCGTGGAAGGCCCGTACGTACTTGACGACCTTTTCCACCGCCTTGCTCTGGCCGTGATCGGGATCGGCTTCGTATTCGAGCACCTCGTCGAGCGTGCACGAGATGTTCTCGATCTCCGAGCTGAGGATCGCTTCGCGCCGCACGTACATTCCGGCGAACAGGTCGGGGTTCGGAATCGACTTCGCCATCTGGGCGAGCCTGCCCAGCTCGAACTCGGCCTTAGTAAGCGCCAACACACCTTCATCGTCCAGGACAAGCTCGGGATGCGGGGGGAGGGGATCGGGGAAGAACGCCAGGTACCCCTCGGGTACTTGCCTGGTCCTTCCAGCACTGGACTGCATCGGGTTCATCCGAATCCCTTCGATTAGCGTCTCACGCTGAGGAGGGCTTAATCGATAGAATCCAAGTAATGTCGATTAAAGCCCAGAAAAGCTAGGTTACTACGACGGCTTTAATCGAGCAAACTTAACTTTAGTCGATTAATGGTGCGTAACCCTAACCTATTAATCGATTTGCGCTCCTAGAGCGCCTCGGGGTCCGCCTCCTCGATGAGCCTGCGCATCCTGCCCAAGGTCTCCTCGCGCCAGTCATGCATAAGGCGTCCCGTCCTTGTGCAGGAACTGCACCTTGCGCTCGGCCCCCACGACCGCCTTGAGATCGTCGTCCGGGTACTCCGCCGAATCGCCCGGCAGCCGGTCGCCGATCTCCAGGTACACCACGTCCTCCGCCGAGCGGTTCACCAGATGATGCCCGTCCGGATCTCCGCTCTTGAACCCCATGCACATGCCGGGATGGAGCGGCGTCTCGCCGGCATCGGTGATGAGCGTGGGATGACCCGAAAGAATATAGACGAACTCGTCCTGCACCCCGTGCCAGTGACGCAGCGCCGACATCGCGCCGGGCTTCAGCGTGGTGCGATTCACCCCGAAATTCTTCAGCCCGAACACATCCCCCAGCGC
>JBAUTW010000094.1:0-4328 GCA_049582365.1 Burkholderiales bacterium
ACAGCAGCGAAACGATGCCTTCGGTCGGGAAGTAGACGTGGGTCATGCGGTCGCCGGATTCGTACAGCGTCTGGCCGAGCGGCAGCGCGAAGGGCTCCAGGTGCGGCAGCAGGTGCTCGAGCTCGACCGCGGGGAGCGCCGCGAGCAGACGGTTTTTGTCGGGAGAGAGCGACGTAGCTGAGCCGGTCTTCGGGCTCATCGGACGGGTCCTCATATGCCCCGTCGCGGGATCGGCCCAGGGGCCCGTTTGAGCGGGGTTAGTGGCGAGAAATTATAGCCACTATGTGCGCTAGCGCACAGAAGCGCGCCGCGGGATTGGGGAAATTAGTCCTCGCAGTCGGCCGGCGCGCGCAGGCTCGGGCGCCGGCATATCTCCCTGTCCAATGCATACGCATCGCCATCTCCTCCTTCCCATTGCGTATGCGGGACTTCAACCCCGCCCGCCCGGGCGGGGTATTTTTTTGCGCGCGGCATGGTAGACCTGCGCCACGAACGCGAGCAGGTCGAGGAGATCTGGGCGCGCAGCCTGGCGCCGTGGCTCGCGCTCCCGGTGGCCGCGGCCTTCACCTTTCACCAGACGCGGCGCAACGTCGCGAACCTGCTGACCCCGGCCGAATACGCCAACGCGCTCGACATCGCGGCCGCGGCGCTTTCCTGCATCATTCCGATCTACACGCCGGACGAGTGCGGCGTGCCCGTCCCGCTGCCGATCAATCTCGCCCAGCAGAGATTCTGCGGCGGGGCGAGCGGCGTGCAGCGCGCCGACGGGGCGATCGTCGCGCCGCTGAGCGTCCTGCACGGCGACGTTCTGCCCGCGCTGGTCGCCATCGAGCGCTCCGGAATCGACTACGTGGCGCCCAAGCGCCTGAGCTGACGCGCCGCCGGCGGTCCTCCCGCGCCGCGCCGGGTGTAGGCTAGGCGCCGCAGCCGGCCCAGGAGCCGGGGAGGAGGACCAGATGACGGCCTGTTTCATCGTGCGTGCCCAGCTCTCGGTGCACTACGCGTTCTACGAGTTCGAGCGCGCCCGATGAAGACGGTCCTCATCACCGGCGCGGCGGGCGACGTGGGCACGCACCTGCGGCGCGAGCTGGCGGGCAAGTACGCGCTGCGGGTGTCGGACCTGCGGTCGCTTAAGAAATTCCACGCTTCGGAGCGCTACCTGCGCGCGGACATTTCGAAATTCGCCGACGCATTGCGCATCACCAAGGGGGTGGACGCCGTCGTGCACCTGGGCGGCTACTCGGTCGAGGGGCCGTGGGCGGGGATCCTGAGCGCCAACATCGTCGGCTGCTACAACGTGTTCGAGGCGGCGCGGCGCAACGGGGTGAAGCGGATTATCTTCCCGAGCTCGAACCACGCCGCCGGCTTCTACCGTCGCGACCAGCTGATCGACCACCGCGTCACCCCGAAGCCCGACAGCCGCTATGGCGTGTCGAAGGTTTTCGGCGAGGCGCTCGCCAGCCTGTACGCCGACAAGTACGGCATGCAGCTGCTGTGCATCCGCATCGGCAACGTCAACCCGGCGCCGATCGACAAGCGGCGCCTGTCGATCTGGCTCTCGCCGCGCGACCTGGCGCAGCTGGTGACGATCGGCATCGAGCATCCCGCGATCCGCTTCGAGATCGTCTACGGCGTTTCGGGCAACACGCGCAGCTGGTACGACAACGCGAACGCGCGCCGCCTGGGCTACCGGCCGCAGGACGACTCGGAGGCCTGCGCGGCCGAAGTGCTCGCGCGCGAGCAGCCGGGCGATCCCACGGCGGAGCGCTACCAGGGCGGGACGTTCACGGTGGCGGAGGAGATCCCGAATCCCGCGCCGCTGCCGCGCAAGGCGAAAAAGCGCCGCCGCACCTAGCGCCGGCGGGCGAGGATCTCGATCGGCACGATGCGTGCCTGGGCGACGCCGCGCGTGGTGTTGGCCATCGCCGCGCGCGCTCTCTCGGCGTGGATCAGGATCACCGCGCGATGCGGCGGCTTGCCGCCGCGAGCGACGATTTCGCGCGCGCGCGCGCCGAACTCAAGCGTTTCCTTCTCCGTGCTGCGCAAGCGCACGATCTCGAACCCTGCGGCCTCGAGCCCGCGCCGCGTCTCCTCGGGCGTGGAGAGGAAGCTCGCCTCGGCGCTCGCGGCCCAGGGCACGGGGTAGTCGAGCTCGGGGCCGGGGCCCCGCGCGATCTCCGACAGCACCAGCCAGGCGCCGGGCTTGAGCACCCGGCGCACCTCGCGGTAAAAGGTATCCTTGTCGGCGATGTTCATCGACACGTTCATCGAGTAGGCGCCGTCGAAGCTCGCGTCGGCGAAGGGCATGGCGAGCGCGTCGCCGTGTTCGAAGCGCAGCTTGTCGCCGAAGCCGACCCGGCCGCTCAAGTGGCGCGCGACGTCGCAGAACTCGGCCGTCAGGTCGATGCCGGTCACGCGGCAGCCGAAGCGCCGGTGCATCCAGCGTGCCGGGCCGCCGATGCCGCTGCCGATGTCGAGCAGGTGGTCCTGCGCCGCGACCTCCAGGCCGGCGGCGATCTCCTCGGTCGCTTCCAGCCCGCGGCCGTGGAACTGGTCGTAGGGTGCGAGCGCCTCCAGGCTCGGGCGCGCCGGGTCGGCGCCGTCCTCGGCCAGCGCCGCCTCGAGTCGCTCGAGCAGGCCGCCGCGGCCGTAGTGGCCGGTGATATTGCGTTCTGCGCTCATCGAGTCGGAATACTAGCGCCGCCCGGACGGATTGGCGGCTAGAATCGCCGGCAAAGGAGGCGCCATGGCCAAAAAGAAGCCGCGCTCGGAACCGAAGATCGTCCGCCCGGACGACATCAACCCGCACCACGACTGGAAGCGGCCGCTGCAGGCGCCGGGCCACACCCAGGTCGACTTCGAGCAGCGGATCGACTTCCGCCGCCTGCACGACTACCGCCTGGCGCGCACGCGCGCCGCGCTCTCGGGCTCGGGGCTGGGGGCGCTGTTGTCGTTCGACCAGCACAACATCCGCTACACCACCAGCACGGTGATCGGCGAGTGGGCGCGCGACAAGCTCACCCGATATTCGCTCTTGACCGGCAACGGCGATCCCTACGTGTGGGACTTCGGCTCGGCCGCGCGCCACCACAAGATGCACGCGCCCTGGCTGCACCACGACCACTGCCGCGCCGGGCTGCTCGGCATGCGCGGCGCGACCGGCGCCGATCTGACCCTGTTTCGCGACGCGGCGAAGGAGATCAAGGCGATCCTGGTCGAGGAGGGGGTGGCCGACATGCCGCTCGGCCTCGACGTGGTCGAGCCGCCGATGCTGTTCGCGCTGCAGAAGGAGGGCATCACGGTGCGCGACGGCCAGCAGGTGATGCTGCAGGCGCGCGAGGTGAAGAACATCGACGAGCTGACGCTGCTCAACATGGCCGCGGCGATGGTCGACGGCGTCTACCAGGACATCGCCGAGGCGCTCAAGCCCGGCGTGCAGGAGTCGCAGATCGTCGCGCTCGCCACCGCGCGGCTGTACGAGATGGGCTCGGACTGCGTCGAGGCGATCAACTCGATCTCGGGCGAGCGCTGCTCGCCGCACCCGCACAACTTCACCGACCGCCTGATCCGCCCCGGCGACCAGGCGTTCTTCGACGTCATCCAGTCGTTCATGGGCTACCGCACCTGCTACTACCGCACCTTCAACGTCGGGCGCGCCACCGGCCCGCAGCGCACCGCCTACCGCAAGGCGCGCGAGTGGATGGACCGCGCGATCGAGCTGCTCAGGCCCGGCATGACGAGCGACAAGATCGCGCTCGCCTTCCCCGAGGCGAAGGAGATCGGCTTCGCGAGCGAGATGGACGCCTTCGGCCTCAACTTCTGCCACGGCCTGGGGCTGGGCCTGCACGAGCGGCCGTTGATCTCGCGCCTGACCTCGCTGCGCGAGCCGATCGAGCTCAAGGCCGGCATGGCGTTCGCGGTCGAGACCTACTGCCCGGCGACCGATGGCGTGTCCGCCGCGAGGATCGAGGAAGAGGTGATCCTCACCGACAAGGGCGCGCAGATCATCTCGCTCTATCCCGCCGAGGAGCTTCCCATTGCCAATCCCTACTGACGCGAAACTCGGCTGGATCGGCACCGGCCGCATGGGCTACGCCATGGCCGAGCGCCTGGCCAGGGCCGGCTGCGAGCTGACGGCCTGGAACCGCACCCGCGCCAAGGCTGAGCCGCTCGCCGCGCACGGCGCGAAAATCGCCGCGCGGCCGGCGCTTTTCGGCCAGCAGCTCGCCCATCACCTGCTGCACGTCCTTCCACGCCGCGACCATGCAGAACACGATGTCGCAGCCCGCGAGTTCCGGCAGCCGTGCGGCGATCTTCGCGCCATGCTG
>JBAUTW010000095.1:0-6489 GCA_049582365.1 Burkholderiales bacterium
CCGAGGTGTGGCGCGAGGTGGAAAAGACCAACCACCTGACGCTCGATCAGCGCATGGCGATCCGGCTCGCGGCGAGCCAGGCGCAGCAGGAAGCGGTCGCCGCGGGCGACGCGGCCTACCACGCGGCGGGCGCGAGCGCGGTGTTCGAGCGCAACCCCTTCGAGCGGCGCTTTCGCGACCTGCACGCGGTCGCGCAGCAGCTGCAGGGCCGCCGCGCGCACTTCGAGACGGTGGGCCGCTACCTTCTGGGGCTGGAACCCGACCTGGCGTTCGCCTAGGAGGGAGTCAGTCCAGGCCGATCATGCGCCCGATGGCGCTGAGGAACATTCCGGCGCGCACGCCGTCGGCCTGCAACTCGGTCTTGGCGCGCTCGAACATGCCGTGCACCGATTTCATCTTCTCTTCCAGCTCGGGCGGCTCGGCGTCGCCCGCGCCGAGCATGTCCTTCAGCTCGTTCACCTCCTCGCGCAGCGCGGCGTGGCTGGTGTCGGCCGGCAGCCGGCCGAGGTTGTCGGAGATTTCTTCCACCAGCTTCCTGGCGGCGTCGACGTCGATGCTGCGCTTGCTCATGTCGCGGTTCCTCGAGGCAGAGCCTCGAGGATAAATCAGAATCCGGCTTCTTACTTGTCGGCGCGGCTTTGCCGCTGGGCGAGGAGGTAGCGGGTACGGGCCGAGAAGCGCGCCAGCGGGATGGGTACCGGGTCGTCGCGGCCGACCAGCTCGCGAATGCGGGCCGCGACCGCCGCCAGCTCGTCCTCGTGGCCGTACCAGCTGGTCAGCGCGAGGTATTCGGCTGCGGCGGCGACATGCGCGCCGTCGCGCTGCGCGCGCGCAAGCCACGCCCCGGCGTCGAACGCGTAGTACTGCGCGGCGCAGAACTCTTCGATCCCCGGAAGGGCGTCGTGGTCCATGGCGGCATAGCCTGCAATGCCCACATTACACCCGTTCGCGCTCAGGGGGCGACCGGCGTGGGAGCGGGCAGCGCGATTCCCGCATGCTGCATCGCATCGCGCGCCCAGTCCGGGCGGTCGGTTATCAGTCCGTCCACTCGCAGCGCCAGGATGGCCTCGATCTGTGCGCGCGTGCTCGCGGTCCAAGGAATCACCTCGAGGCCCAATGCGTGCGCCTCGGCGATCTTTGCCGCATCGAGGTCACCGAGCCAGGGCGACCAGACCGCGCCGCCGGCGGCCTTCACCATCTTCGGCACCGAGCCGTAGTCGGCGAACTTCAGGCCGGCGGTCCAGGGCGAGCGGGTCGGATCGCCGGCGCGGATGTTGTCGAGCCAGCGCTGCTGCGCAGTGAGGTACACGGTCGGAATCTGCGGTGCCTCCGCCTGCACCGCCTTGAGCGTGCGCCAATCGAACGACTGAATCATCGAGCGCTTTTCCATCCCGCCGGCGCGGATCGCCGCGATCAGCGCGCGCGCGAAGGGCTCGGGCGGCGGCGTTTCGTCCGGCGCCTCGGGCGATATCTTGGTTTCGATGTTGAAGCGCACCGCGTCGTTGCCCGCCTTCTTCACCAGCGCGAACAGGTCCGCCAGGCGCGGGATGGGTGTGCCGTCGGCCGGTTGCTGGTCAGGGAACTGCCGCGCGTACTTGAGCGCCGGGTTGAGCCGGCCGACGTCGTAGCGCTCGAGCTCGGCGTAGCTCAGGTCGTGGATCATGGGGCCCGGCGCCGCGAGCCACTTGCCGTCCGGGCCGCGCGCGGTGTTCGGCGTGAGGCCGCGCTCGTGCGAGATCACCACCACGCCGTCGCGCGTCACCCCGACGTCGAGCTCGAGCGTGCTCACCCCGATCGAGAGCGCGCGCGCGAATGCCGGCAGCGTGTTCTCCGGCGCCAGCCCGCGCGCGCCGCGATGGCCCTCGAGATCGAAGCCATGCGCCGCGAGCGAGACACAGCAGGCGAGCGCGGCGGCGAGCGCCCGGAACATTCTCAGCGGGTTACCAGCGTGACGAGCAGGATCAGGAGCGCGACGATGACGATCAGTCCGACGAAGGCGCCGACCACCGCCTGGAACAATGTGATCGTCGCGCCGTCCTTGTGCCAGGTGTCCTTGCGCCCGATGGCGAACAGGGCCCAGAACATCGTCGCCGCGACCTGCAGCGGACTTGCCTTGCGCCGCGGACTTACTTCCCGGCTGTCCACGAGTCCCTCAGCGTTACTGTGCGGATGAATACCGCAGGGTTCTCGCGGTCGGCGACGAAATAGCCGTGGCGCTCGAACTGGAAGCGCTGTTCCGGCTTGGCCTCGCGCAGCGCGGGCTCGAGCCGGGCGGCAATGATCTTCTTCGATTCGGGGTTGAGGTCGCCGACGCCTTCGGGCTGGGGCGTCGCGAACAGCCGGTCGTAGAGGCCGACCTCGGCCGTATGCGCGTGCTTCGCGCTCAGCCAGTGGATGTTGCCCTTCACCTTGTAGGCGTCCGCGCCGGGCGTGCCCGAGCGCGAGTCTTCGAACATCCGGCAGCGCACGCTGTCGCTCGCCTTGTCGTAGCCGAGGCATTCGACCACGTAGGCGTAGCGCAGGCGCACCTTGTTGCCGGGATAGAGGCGGAAGTAGCCTTTGGGCGGGGTTTCGGCGAAGTCCTCGCGCTCGATCCACAGCTCGCGCGAGAACGGGACCTGGCGCTTGCCCCACTCTGGCTTCTGCGGGTGGTTGGGCGCCTCGCACAGCTCTTCCTTGCCTTCCGGGTAGTTCTCGATCACCAGCCTGAGCGGGTCGAGCACCGCGATGCGGCGCGGAGCGACTTCGTTCAGGTGCTCGCGCATGCAGTCCTCGAGGATCGAGAAGTCGATCCACGAATCCGCCTTGGCGATGCCGATGCGCTCGGCGAAGCGGCGGAAGCCCTCCGGCGTGTAGCCGCGCCGGCGCGCGCCGACCAGGGTCGGCATGCGCGGATCGTCCCAGCCGTCGACGTGCCCATCGGCCACCAGCTCGATCAGCTTGCGCTTGCTGAGCACGACGTAGGTGAGATTGAGGCGCGCGAACTCGATCTGCTGCGGCAGCGGCCGCTCGAGCAGGCCGGCCTCGGCCAGGCGCTCGTTGAACCAGTCGTAGAGCGGGCGGTGGTCCTCGAACTCGAGCGTGCAGATCGAGTGAGTGATGCGCTCGATGGCGTCCGAGACGCCGTGCGCCCAGTCGTAGCTCGGGTAGATGCACCAGGCGCCGCCGGTGCGATGATGCTCGGCGTGGCGAATGCGGTACATCACCGGGTCGCGCAGGTTGATGTTGCCGCTTTGCATGTCGATCTTCGCGCGCAGCACCTGCGATCCATCGGGAAACTCGCCTTTGCGCATTCTTTCCAGAAGATCGAGACTCTCTTGAGTGGAGCGATCCCTGTACGGACTATTTCTGCCATGCTCGGTCAGCGTGCCGCGGTGGGCGCGGATTTCCTCGGCGCTGAGCGAGTCGACGTAAGCCAGGCCGCGCTCGATCAGGTTGCGCGCGAAGCCGTACAGCTTGTCGAAGTAATCCGAGGCGTAGTACTGGTGCTCGCCCCAGTCGAAGCCGAGCCAGCGCACGGCGTCGATGATCGAGTCGACGTACTCCTGCTCTTCCCTGGCCGGGTTGGTGTCGTCGAAGCGCAGGTGGCACACGCCGCCATAGTCGCGCGCCAGGCCGAAGTTGAGGCAGATCGACTTCGCGTGGCCGAAATGGAGATACCCGTTGGGCTCGGGCGGAAAGCGCGTGCGCACGCTCTTGTGCTTGCCGCTGGCGAGGTCGTGCTCGACAATCTGGCGGATGAAGTTCGACCCCGAGGGGGCGTTCTGGGTCTTACTGGAGGGTGGAGCCATGCCGGAATGGATGCGGGGGATAAGCGTTGATTCAGGAAGGGAATTCTACTCTCGGTGCGTTCGAAAAGGCTTGCCTACTAGGAGCGCGGCATGAACACTCGCGCGCTGCCGCTGGCGTCGATCGGCGTGGTCGGATTGCTGGCCTGGGCCTGGTTCGTGCAGGTCGGGCGCGGCATGTCGATGCATGCGGCGATGCCGGGCATGCAGATGAGCTTCGGCATGCTGGCGACCATGTGGGCGGCCATGATGGCCGCCATGATGGTGCCGGCGGCGGCACCCTCGTACCTGCTGCACTCGCGTATGGCGAAACGTCCGCTCGCCTCGGTCGCCTACCTCGCCGGCTACCTCGGTGCCTGGGCCGCGGCGGGCGTCGCCTACGCGCTCGCGCACTGGGGGCTGCAGCGTGCGGGTTTGGTGACGGCCGACATGCGCCTTGCCAGCACTCCGCTCGCGGGCGCGCTGCTTCTCGCCGCCGGGGCATGGCAATGGTCGCCCCTGAAAGCGAGCTGCGTCGCGCGCTGTCGCTCGCCGCTGGGCTTCATGATGAACGAGTGGCGCGACGGCACGGGGGGCGCGCTTGGCATGGGGCTGCGCTACGCGATGTGGTGCGTCGGCTGCTGCTGGCTGGTGATGGCGGTGCTGTTCGTCGCCGGCGCGATGAGCTTCGCCTGGGCGCTCGCGATCTCCGCCTACGTGCTCGCGGAGCGCGTGCTTCCGCTGGGGCGCCCGTTCGATCGCGCGGTGGGCGTTGCGCTCGCGGCCTGGGGCCTCTGGCTGATCGTCGCCGCGTTCGCCTGAGTCGCCGGCGCACGACAGTGTGCAGGTGAATTTCGGTCGGAGATTAATGAAGCTTTAAGAATCTGTCGCTAGCCTCGCGGGCAATTCACTCCGCCGTTCTTTCCCGAAAAGGAGAACTCCCGTGGCCCAGCAGCTCATTCCCGCCTCCGCAGCCGAATTGTTCGCCCACGCGCTCGCCATCCAGCGCGAAGCTCTGTCGCGCTACCGCGAGCTCGCCGACTGGATGCAGGACCTGGGCATCGAGTGCGTGGAGAGCGTGTTCCGCAAGTTCGAGCAGAGCGAGCGGGCGCACCTCGATTCTCTCGAGCGCAGCGCGGCGGGGCTCGAGTTGCCCGAGATCTCGCCCTGGGAGTACGCCTGGTTCTTCACCTCGTCGCCCGCTTACATGGAGCTCACCTTTCCGCTCATGCCGCAGACCCCGCGCGATGCGCTCGCGCTCGCCTGCGTGGCCGAGCGGCGCGCCGAGGAGTTCTTCCTGGTGGCGGCCAACCGCATCGGCGACGCGGGCGGAATCAAGCTGGCGGTCGAGATGGCGCTCGAGGAGCACCGGCGGGTGGCCGAGATCGAGCGCGCGCTGCGCGTCACGCCCGACCCGAGGCTCGATTGGGAGGTGCTGTACGAGTCGGGCGCTACATTTGCCGGAACTGATCGGCGTACAGGCGGCTGACCGGCAGCGTTTCCTTGCGGTGCTTCAGGCGCAGCGACACCCGCCCTGCGTCGTCGCGCAACGCTTCCGCCACCTCGTCCATGTTGACGATGCTGGCGCGGTGCACCTGGCGGAAGCGCGCCGCGGGCAGGCGCCCGAGCAGCTCCTTGAGCGGTGTGCGGATCAGCGCCTCGGCGCCGTCGCGCGTCGCGACCGCGGTGTACTTGTCGCCGGCGCGGAAGTAGCACACCTCCTCCAGCGCAATGAGCCTGACCGCATTGCCGACCCCGGCCCGGATATGGCGCAGCGGCTCGGCACCGGGCGCCGCCGCCGTCAGCGCGCGCAGCTGCGCGAGTAGCGCCTCCAGCTCCGTCGGCTGCGCCAGCGCGCCCTTGAGGCGCGCCACGCAGCGCGCCAGCCGCTCCATGCCGACCGGCTTGAGCAGGTAGTCGACCGCCGCCAGGTCGAAGGCCTTGAGCGCGAACTCGTCGTAGGCGGTGACGAACACGATCGCCGGCGGGCGCACGCCGGGCGCGATGCGGTCAGCGAGCTCCTCGGCGACCTCGAGTCCGCTGAGTCCCGGCATGCGGATATCGAGCAAGGCCACCTCGGGCGCGAGCTCGAGCAGCTTCTCGAGCGCCTCGCCGCCGCTCGGCGCGACGTGCGCGACCTCGAGCTCCGGCCAGGCCTCGGCCAGCATGCCCTTGAGCTGCGCGGCGAGCAGCGGCTCGTCCTCGGCGATCAGCGCGCGCGGGCTCATGCGCGCGCGGCCCGCAGAATACGCAGCGCGCGGGCGTAGAACAGCCCGCTGAACATACCGTAGACGACGCCCACCACGGCCACGAAGCCGGTAGTCGCGCGCAATTCGGGCTGGCGCGCGAGCGCCACTGCGACCGCGTACTTGGTGAAGAAGATCGCCATCATCAGCGCAAGCGGAAGCCAGCTGCCGGGCACCGCGAAGGTCCGTTCGGCGGAAGAATAGCCGACGCCGCGCGGCGCAGGCAGCTGCAGGCTCGCAAGCGTCACCGCTGCGAGCGCAGCGGCCCAGCTGCCGAGCGCGAGCGGGGCGGAACCGAAGGCCGAAGCCGCACCGTACAGCGACAGGCCGAGCATCGCGAGAGGAAGCAGCAAGAGACGCGTCCGGCCGAGCCTGCGCGCACGCGCCTGCGTAATACCGAGGGCGAGCAGCAGCACGAACAGGCCGAACACCCAGGTTGGCGTGTGGCGCAGGATTTCAACCAGCATGGTTTGCTC
>JBAUTW010000096.1:0-3731 GCA_049582365.1 Burkholderiales bacterium
CCGTAGCGCAGCAGCCGCTCGAGCAGGGCGCGCTGGCCGGCGCCCGGCGGCGCCGCCGCTTCGACGAAATGCCAGTACTCGGCGCGCACGCCGCGCACCCCGGTGTGAACCTGCTGCAGTGAGGCAAGGAGCTTCGCGAGTCGGAACTCCGACAGCGCGCGCGCGCCGCGGAGCTTGAGGATCGTTGCCATCCGCTACTTCTTTACCTCCGGCTGCTTCACCGTTCCGGCCAGGTTGATGGTCGAGCGCAGCGTCTGGCCGGCCGTCTTGACGTCGGCCACGATGCGCCCGGACAGCGCGCCCGCGGGCGCAATGTCGACGATCGCGCCGGCGTTCAACGCGCCGGCGGCGATGTTGACGTCGCGCAGCTGCACCGCGCCCTTGTCGTAGCTGCCCTTGCCGCTCAGCTCGGCGAACAGAGTCGTGCCCTGCGTCTCCTTGCCCGAGGTGCGGATCGCGCGCGAGAGGTCGAAGCTGCCGAGCATGCCCTTGCTGACCTTGAAGCCGCCGTCGACGCGGGCGTCGACGCCGAGCTTGGCCGGGACCGCGCCCTGCATCAGGAAGCTGCCGCTGCCGGACGCCTTGCCGTCCGACAGCAGCGCCGGCGCGAACACCGCCGCGTTGACGTTCTTGAACTTGAGCGTTCCCTCGATGCGCCACGACGGGCCCCAGCTGAACCGCGCCGTTCCCGCCAGCGTGCCGTCGAGCAGCGAGCCGTCCCACTCGCTCAGCGTCATGCCCTCGGGCGTCGCGCTGCCCTTGAGCGAGAAGTCGGTCAGCGTCACCTGGGTCGCGAACGGCAGCGTCAGGCTGGCCGCGCTGCCCTCGAGCGCCAGTTGCCCCCCGTCGGGCACCAGCTTGACCTGCAGCTTGTCCGGTCCGTTCAGCACCAGCGACTTGAGCGCGCCGTTGCCGGACAGAGCCGCATCGACGTCGAACGCGGGCAGCGCGAGCGGGCCGCGCAGCCTGAGCTCCTTCGCCTCGACGCGGACGACGCTGAACCTGGTGCTCTTCATCCTGCCCAGCAGAACGTCGCCGAGCTCGTTCTCCGGCACCAGCGCGCCGATCAGCTCGACCCGGCCCAGCACCTTCTTGTCGCTGAACAGCGAGGCGAGCGTGGGGAAGACGCGCACCGTGTCGATCACGATGTCGCCGATGCGCACGCCCTCGAATCTCATCTCCGGCCCGTTCAGCAGCGACATGCGGGCCGCGCCGATCTTGACGTTGCGGCCGAACGCGGCGCTGGCGACCTTTGCGTACTGGCCGGTCTCGACCGGAACCACGTGCACCGCGCCCACGCCCGCGATCAGCGCGAGCAGCAGCGTGACGGCGATCGGCTTGCCCCATCTGCGACGGCGCCGGATCTTGATCGGTCCGACGTCGGCATCGGCCGCCTTCTTCCTGCGCCTCGCCTCGCGCTCGCGCTCGCGCTGCGCCTTGAGCGCCTCCTTGGTGAGCGCCTGCTCGTCGCGCTTGACCTCGTCCATGTCGAGGTCCTCGTCGCTCACCACGACTTCGTCCGCCGCTTTGCCGGGCGCAAGCGCGCGGTGCGGCAGGCTGGCCGGATCGACCTCGCGCCGCAGCTTGGCCGTTTCCCAGTCGCCCTTGATCTTGTAGGCGCGCACCGGACGGGTGATGTTCTTCAGCTTCTGCTGGCCGAGATCCTCGATCGTATAGGTGACCTTGTCCCGGATCTGGTCGTACACCACGCCGGCAATGCAGATGCCGCCTTTGTCGGCCAGACCCTCCAGGCGCGCGGCCACGTTCACGCCGTCGCCATAGACGTCGTTGTCCTCGCCGATGATGTCGCCCAGGTTGATGCCCATGCGGAACGCGATCTGGCGCGTGGGCGGCACATCCGCCTCTTCGTTCGCCACCGCGGTCTGCACCTGGACCGCGAAGCGCACCGCGTCGACCACGCTCGGGAACTCGATCAGCATGCCGTCGCCCGCGGTCTTGACGATGCGGCCGTCGTGCTCTTCGACCTTGGGCTGGATGAGCTCGCGCATGATGCGCTTGAACCGCGTCAGCGTGCCTTCCTCGTCGATTCCCATCAGCCGGCTGTAGCCGGCCACGTCGGCGGCGACGATCGCGGCCAGGCGGCGCTTGGCGCGGCTGTCCGAGGAGGCATCCACCACGTTGCGCGCCTCCGCTTCCTCCAGCTCGCGCGCGCGCCGCTCGTGCTCGCGCCGGGCGCGTTCCTCGTCTTCGCGCCGCTTGCGCTCCCGTTCCTCGCTCTCGGCGCGCGCCTGCTGCTCGCGTCTTGCGCGCTCGGTCTGCTCCTTCTCCTTGCGCGCGGCCTCCTCCTTGGCCCTGCTCTCGGCGTCGTCGCGCTCGGCGAAATTGTTCAGGTCGGCCAGCAGCGAATCGGCGAACTTCTCGCCGCTCGGCGCCTCGGCCCTGGCTCGTTCCTCCTCCCTGCGCCGCTCGGCTTCCTCCTCTTCGCGCCGCTTGCGCGCTTGTTCCTCCTCCCTGCGGCGGGCGGCCTCCTCTTCCTCGCGCCGCTTGCGGGCCTGTTCCTCTTCCTTGCGGCGCCGCGCCTCTGCCTCTTCGCGCTGCCTGCGCGCCTCTTCCTCTTCCTTGCGCCGCCGGGCCTCCGCTTCCTCGCGCTGCTTGCGAGCCTCTTCTTCCTTGCGGCGCCGCGCCTCTTCCTCTTCCTTGCGCTTGCGCTCCTCCTCTTCCCTGCGCTTGCGTTCCTCCTCCTCCTTGCGCTTGCGCTCCTCTTCCTCCCTGCGCTTGCGCTCCTCCTCTTCCTTGCGCTTGCGCTCCTCCTCTTCTTCGCGCGCTTTGCGCGCCTGCTCCTCCCTGCGCTTGCGCTCTTCCTCCTCCTTGCGCTGGCGCAGCTCCGCCTCGGCCTTCTCTTTCGCCTCGGCTTCCGCTCTCAGTTTGTCGGTCTTCGCCTTCTCCTCCGCCGCGACGCGCAGCGCGGTCTGCTGCGCGGCCCTCAGCTTGGCCTCGCCTTCGGCGCGCTCCTTCGCTTCGGCCTCCTCCCGCGAGCGCACGCTCGCGGACTCGCGTGCGCGGGCCTCCGCGTCCGCCTTGGCTTTCTTCTCGGCCTCCGCCTTGGCCTTCGCTTCCGCCGCCTCGCGCGCCTTGTAGCCGAGAGACTCCTCCTGCGCCCGGCGCTCGGCCTCGGCGCGCGCCTTCGCCGCGAGGTCGACGGTCGGCCCCTTCGGCACCGACGGCGGGGCAGACGCGGGGGTGAACACGCCGGTGAAGTCGAGGTCCGACACCACGTCCATCGGCTTGCTGGGAGGCGGTGCACTGGGCTTGGTCGACGCCGGCGCGGACGTCACGCCGGGAGACGCTTCGCGGATGTAGCCTTCGCGCTCGAGGCGATCGATCAGCTGGTCGAACTTGGCTTGCGGGGTCTTCTCGAATTTCTTGTACAGCGCGCCGACGTTCGACTTGCCGTCGATCGCCGACAACACCGCGCGATCGGCGCGCGACAGATTGCTCGTCTTGCCGGAGGCCTCCTGCACGCCTTTTCCGGTTTTCGAGAAGATCGCTGTCGGGTTCATGTGCTCGTTGGTGTTATCCCGGCGTCTATTATAAGCAGATGCCCCGGCTAAGCCCCGTAGCCGCCGCCGCCCGGTGTCTCGATCACGAATATGTCCCCGGCCCCCATTTCCACCTGGTCGAAGGGCCCAAGCTCGAGACGCGAGCCGTCGAGGCGCAGCACGCTGTTGCGCCCGGGCTGTCCCGGCCCGCCGCCGGCCATGCCGTGCGGC
>JBAUTW010000097.1:0-4522 GCA_049582365.1 Burkholderiales bacterium
GAGCGGCGCGCACGACCGCGCCCGGCTGGAGAAGGCGCCGCACGATGCGATCCTGGCGAGCGCCGCGGCGCTGCCCGCCTGGCTCGAGCAATGGAGCGGCGGCGGGAGGTGAAAAAAAATGAGGCCCGCCGGTAGGGGGAACCGGCGAGCCCCGGGGGAGAAAGAAGGAACTGGGGTTTTATTGTTGTAGGGAGACTCCTT
Source organism: Burkholderiales bacterium (assembly GCA_049582365.1). Lineage (GTDB taxonomy): Bacteria > Pseudomonadota > Gammaproteobacteria > Burkholderiales > SG8-39 > DAHVFK01. The sequence goes on from JBAUTW010000097.1 coordinate 202, forward strand.
TAGAAGCGCAGCGGCATGAGGATCTGCGCCAGATACACCACGCCGGCGCCGGCGAATACGTAGATCAGAACGTCGGCCAGGCGGTTTTTCTGGTAGGCCGACGCCCACTCGCGGCTGAACCACGACAGCACCGCAATCACCAGCAGCGACAGCACCGCGGCGGTCGCGGCTGTGACGCCGGTGCCGAACAGCTGCACCAGCCATCCTTCGGGCGCAATCATGCGGTATACCGTGCCGCCGACGCCTATCATCACCAGCGCCAACACCATGAACCCGACCAGGGTCTGAATCAGTACGCGGTAGTCCTGCTTGAGCTGTTTGATGTCCTGAAACATGGCGCTCTCCGTTTGGTGGATCCTTGGATGGTCGGATGGGGCTTGGCCCGCTCTATGCAGCAAATGTTCACAATCTCTGACGACTCTTCCCATACTGCAATCGACGTGCCATGGGCAAAAAACGCCGTCGACACAGCGGGTTGGGAGTGGTCCGTGAAAAAGTTCGCTGCGACGGAAGCGGCTCGAATCGTCTCCCGCAGGCGACGCTCGTCGGCGCGTTTTCGCCATCTGCTTGATCGGCCTGGGGTTTCACTGTCGCCGCGCGGCGACGCGGCCTGCCCAAGCTAAGATCCGCAAGTGAAGCTTTCGATCCTGGACCAGTCTCCCGTCATCGGCAGTCTGGGCGCCCGGCGCGCGATCGAGGAGACGCTCGCCCTCGCGCGGCGCGCCGACGTGCTCGGCTACCAGCGTTACTGGCTGGCCGAGCACCACGCCATCGCCGCGCTCGCCGACCCCTGTCCGGAGGTGCTGCTCGCGCGTCTCGGGGCCGAGACCGGGCGCATCCGGATCGGCAGCGGAGGCGTGCTGCTGCCCTACTACAGCGCGTTCAAGATGGCCGAGACGTTCAGGATGCTCGAGGCCCTGTACCCCGGGCGAATCGACTTGGGCATCGGCCGCGCGCCGGGCGGCGACGCGCGCACCGCGCAGGCGGTCGGCGGCGGCCGCTTTCCCGATGCGCGCGACTTCCCCGAGCAGGTGTGGGAACTGGTCGGCCACCTGGATGGCAGCCTGCCTGACGACCATCCGTTCAAGCGCGTACGGGCGCAGCCCGAGGGCGAGACCGCGCCGCAGGTCTGGCTGCTCGGCTCATCGGACTACAGTGGGGCGCTCGCAGCGCAACTGGGGCTGCGTTTTGCATTCGCGCACTTCATCAGCGCCCAGGGCGGCGACGCCGTTACGCGCGCCTATCGCGCGCAGTACCGGCCCTCGGCACGCGAGCCCCAGCCGCAGGCGCTGGTATGCGCCTTCGCCATTTGCGCCGACTCCGACGCCGAAGCGGAGCGCCTGGCCGCGTCGATCGACCTGCGCCGGCTGCACATGGCCCTGAACCTCGATACGACGGTGCCGACGCTCGACGAAGCCCTGCGCCACGAGTACTCGGATGAGGAGCGCCGCTACGTCATGGGACAGCGCTCGCGCGCGGTGATCGGCGGGCCGGCGAAATGCCGGCGCGAGCTCGAGGCGATGGCCGAGCGCTACGCGGCCGATGAAGTGATGCTGCTCACCATCACGGGCGACTACGCCTCCCGCCTGCGTTCCTACGAGCTGCTCGCCGAGCTGATCTAGCGCGCCCTGAGCGCGCGTGCCAGGACATCGGCGAGGTGCAGCGTCTCGCGGCCCGCGAGATCCTCGACCTGCTCGCGGCAGGAAAAACCGTCGGCGATTACGCTTGCCCCCTCGCCGGCCGCGCGCAGCGCAGGAAGCAACGCGAGCTCGGCGATCCGGCGCGAAGCATCGTAGTGCTGCGGCTTGAAGCCGAACGAGCCCGACATTCCGCAGCAACCCGTGTCGGGCGCCGTCACCTCGACCGCAGCCGCGCGCAGCAGCCCGATCTCGGCATCGAGTCCGCCCAGCGCCTTGCGATGGCAATGGCCGTGCAACAGCGCGCGCCCGCCGATCGCCGGCGGCTTCCAGCCGCGCGCCTGGAGCAGCTCGCCGAGCGAGACCGCACGCGCGGCCAGCCGCGCCGCACTCGCATCTCCCGGCAGCAGCTGGACCAGCTCGTCGCGGAACACGGACAGGCAGCCCGGCTCCAGCACCACCAGCGGCGCGCCAGCCGCCACCCGCGGCGCGAGCACCGCGACCAGCCGTTGCAGCGAAGCGCGGGCACGATCGAGCATGCCGAAATCGAAGTAGGGCCGGCCGCAGCAGATGCGCTCGCGCGGCACCTCGACCACGCAACCGGCGGCTTCGAGCACCTCCGCCGCCGCGAGCGCGGTGTCCGGACGGAAGTGGTTATTGAAGGTGTCGGCGAACAGCACGACGCGGTCACCGTCATGCCGCTTGGATTTGAACTGCGACTGAAATGTTCTCGAAGCGAACCTTGGCAGGTTTCGCTCCGCCGCCACTCCCGCGGCGCGCTTGGCGATCGAGGCCAGTCCCGGCGTCCGGGTCAGGAAATTCACCAGCCAGGGGGCACGCGCCGCAAGCGGCGCCCACTCGCCGATGCGCCCCATTGAATGCGCCTGGCGCGGGCGGGCGCGGCGCTCGTAGTAGTGCGACAGGAACTCGGCCTTGTAGCTCGCCATGTCGGTATGCGTCGGGCAGTCGCTGCGGCAACCCTTGCAGGCAAGGCACCACTCGAGCGCCTCCTTCACTTCCTCGCTCGCCCAGCCGTCGGTGATCACCTCGCCGCGCAGCATCTCGTTCAGCAGCCGCGCCCGGCCGCGGGTGGAATAGCGCTCTTCGCCGGTCGCGCGGTAGCTCGGGCACATCGTGCCCCCGGACGCGGCGCGGCATTTGCCCATTCCGATGCAGTGCTCGGTCGCGCGCGTGAACCCGTCGCCGACGTCGGACTTGAATGCCAGGCGCGTGGCGAGCGTCACCGGCCGGTAATCGGGTCCCAGGCGCAGGTTCTGATCCGCCCGGTAGACCGTGCCGCGCGCGCTGACCAGCTTGCCCGGATTCATTCTGTCCTGCGGGTCCCAGATCGCCTTGAATTCGCGCAGCGCGGCCATCAGCTGCGGACCGTACATCGCGGGCAGGAACTCGGCCTTGGCCTGGCCGTCGCCGTGCTCGCCCGAGAGCGAGCCGCCGTACTTCACCACCAGGGTCGCCGCCTCGGCGAGGAAGCGGCGCCAGTGCGCCAGGCCCTCGGGCGTGCGCAGCTCGAACGTGATGCGGGCGTGGATGCAGCCGTCGCCGAAGTGCCCATAGAGCGAAGTGCGGTAGCCGTAGCGGTCTATCAGCGCCTGGAACTCGCGCAAGTAATCGCCCAGGCGCAGTGGGTCGACCGCCGCGTCCTCCCATCCCACCACCGGGTCCGGTCCTTGCCCGCCCAGGGCAAGCGCGGTCGCGGAAGCGCCCGTTTCGCGGATCGTCCATATGCGGGCGATCATCGTCTTGTCCTCGATCAGCCGCCGGCTGACGTCGGGCCGCGCCGCAAATACCGCCTCGAGCGCGCGCGCCTGGGCGAGCGCCTGCGCATCCGAATCAGCGCCGAACTCGCACATCAGCCAAGCCTTGCCCTGCGGCAGCAGGCCGATGTCGTCGAGCTTCAGGCGCCGCTCGCGCAGCCCGCCGATGATCTTCTCGTCCAGGCCTTCGCAGGCGATCGGCCGCGCGGCGAGGATCTGCGGCACGACGTCGCCGGCCTGGTAGATGTCGGAAAAGCCGAGCACCAGCAGCACCCGGTGCTGCGGGCTTCGCACCAGCGTCGCCTCGGCGGCGAGCGTGAGTGCGCAGGTTCCTTCCGAACCGACCAGCGCACGCGCCACGTTGAAGCCGTTCTCCGGCAGCAGCTGGTCCAGGTTGTAGCCCGACACGCGTCGCCTGATCTTCGGGAACCGGGCGCGGATCAGATCGCCGTACTTGTCGGCGAGCGCCTTGAGGCGGGCGTAGATCTCGCCCTGGCGGCCGCCGCCGGCGACGATGCGCGCGTACTCCTCCTCGCCGGTCGGCCCGCACCAGAAGCGCGCGCCGTCATAGGTCAGCACCTCGAGCCGCTCGATGTTCTCGACCGTCTTGCCCGCCATCACCGAATGCGGGCCGCAGGAATTGTTGCCGATCATGCCGCCGAGCGTGCAGCGGGAGTGGGTCGCCGGGTCCGGGGCGAAGGTCAGGCGATGGCGCTCGGCGGCGTCGCGCAGCGCGTCGCACACCGCGCCCGGCTCGACCCGCGCGCGGCGCGCCTGCGGATCGACCTCGAGCACGCGGTTGAGATACTTCGAGCAGTCGATCACTACCGCGACGTTCACGCTCTGGCCGTTCTGCGCGGTGCCGCCGCCGCGCGCGAGGATCGGCACGCCGTGGGCGCGGCACACCGC
>JBAUTW010000098.1:0-3808 GCA_049582365.1 Burkholderiales bacterium
CTCCGCGGCCGCGTCTTCGACAGGCGGCTCTTCCTTCGGTTCCGCAACCGCGCGGCGCCCGGTGGCGAGGCCGTACAGGTCGCGCACGCCGCCGATCAGGCCGTGGCGCAGGAAGAACACCAGCAGCACGAACACCAGTCCGAGCACCAGCTTCCAGGTGGCGCCGAGCTTGAGCGTCGCCTGCAGGAAGTCCTGCAGGAAAAGCCATACGCCCGCCCCCAGCAGCGGGCCGAACAGGGTGCCGATGCCGCCGATCGCGGTCTGCATGATGAGCTGCCCGGAGGTGTCGAACATGAACGCATCGGGCGGCATGAAGCCCTGCATCACGCCGAGCAGACCGCCGGCGAGGCCGGCGTACGCCGCGGCGATGACGAACGCGGTGAGCTTGTAGCCGTGCACGCTGTGGCCCACCGCCGCCGCGCGCAGCGGATTCTCGCGGATCGCGCGGAAGATCGCGCCGACCGGGGAGCGCACGATGCGCAATGCAATCACGATGCCCACGAAGTAGCAGAACGCGAGGAACGGGTACAGCGACCAGCCGGCAGTGAAATGGATGGTGGTGAAGCCGAGATAGAGCGAGGGCGCCGGCACGCCGGGCAGGCCGTTCTCGCCGCCGGTCCATCTGGACAGCGGATTGAACTCGACGAAGTAGAACACCTCCGCGATCGCCACCGTGATCATGGCGAAGTAGATCCCGGTGCGCCGCAGCGCGATCAGGCCGACCAGGTAGCCGACCACCGCGGCGGCGACCATGCCGATCAGCAGGGCGAGCACCACGTGCGGGAAGCCGGCCTGGGTGAGCAGGTAGGCGGCGACCATGCCGCCCGTGCCGTACAGCGCCGACTGGCCGAAGGAAAGCAGCCCGGTGTAGCCGAACAGGATGTCGAAGCCGATGCCGAACATGCCCCACACCAGGATCCGGTTGACGGTATCGGGCGCGGCGCCGACATACGGCAGGACGAACGGCGCGGCGATCAGCGCCGCCGCGGTGAGCGCCTCGACCAGGAAGCGGCGCTGCGTATGGCCCAGGCGGTCGGCGTTCACTCGCGTCCCTGCTTTTGCGCGGTCATTCGCGTCCTTTCGCGCCGAGCAGGCCGCGCGGGCGCAGCATCAGCACCAGCGTCATCGCCGCGAAGAGCATCACGTACGCATAGGCGGGGTTGAACATCGAGGTGATGCTGATGATCTCGCCCGCGATCAGGCCGCCGAGCACGGCGCCGGGGAAGGAGCCGACGCCGCCGATCACGACCACGACGAAGGTCTGCACCAGGATCCCCTCGCCCATGTCGGGCGCGATCGACACCACGGGGGCGTTGACGATGCCGGCGAAGCCGGCCGCCATCGCGCCGATGCCGAACACGAGCATGAACACCCGGTCGACGTTGACGCCCAGCGAATCGACCATGACCGAATCCTCGATGCCGGCGCGCACGATGAGTCCCAGCCGGGTCTTGTACAGGACCAGGAACAGCGCGATCAGGGCGAGCGCGACGATGCCGACCACCGCCAGGCGGTAGGTCGGGTAGAACATGAAGCCGAGGTTGGTGATGCCCGAGAATATGCTGGGCGCCGGAACCGTCTTCGACATGCTGGAGAAGAAAAAGCGCACGAGCTCGACGAAGCAGATCGCCAGGCCGAAGGTGACGAGCAGCTGGTCCTCGGGCGGGCGCTTGTAGAAACGGCGCATGATGATTCGTTCCATCAGCACGCCGACGAGCAGCAGGAACAGAGTGCCGGCGATCAGCGCGACGATGAATGAGCCGCTGTACTGGTAGGCGACGTACCCGGCGTAGCCGCCGAGCATGAACATGGCGCCGTGCGCGAGGTTCAGCACGCCCAGCGTGCCGTAGATGATCGTCAGGCCGGAGCTGATGAGCGCGAGCAGCGCGCCCAGCGCCAGGCCGTTGAACAGCTGCGAGATGAAATTGGACCAGGTGATCATGCGGCGAAGGCGCGCAGCAATGCCGCAGCCGGCATCTGCCGGCTGCGGCGCCTGCGCACGAGGCGGATCTTATCTTAGGTGTAGTCGCCGAGCTTGCAGCCGAACGCGTCGGGCTTCTGCATCAGCGGCCCGCCGGGCACCACCTCGGTGACCTCCCAGTAGTCCTCCTTGTTGCGCATCTCGCCCGGCTTCTTGCCGCGCACGATGATCACCGGGCGCACCAGCTGGTGATCCTCGGGGCGGAAATGCACCTTGCCTACCGTGGACTCGAACGTCTCGCCCTTCTCGTAGGCCTTGATGACCGACGGCGGGTAGAAGGTGCCGGCCTCCTCGACCATGCGCGCCCAGATGGCGAACTGCATGTAGGCGTTGTTCGCGCCCCACTCGGGCTTGTAGCCGTACTTCTTGTCGAATGCCTCGACGAACATCTTGGCGAGCGGATACTTGTCCTCCAGCGTCCACCAGAAGTCGGTGGCGGCGTACACGCCCTCGGTGAGCTCCGGTCCCACTTCCTTGGCGAGGAACGGGATCTGGTAGGGAATCACCATCCCCATCTTCGGCGTCAGGCCGAACTGCTTGGCCTGCTGGATCGACAGCACCGCGTCGCGGCCCCAGTTCACGTTGATGATGTACTCGGCGCCGGAATTGGCGATGTTGGTCAGGTACGAGCTGAAGTCCGACGTGCCGAGGGGCGATACCTGGTTGGTCACCATCGTCCAGCCGCCGTGCGCGCTCAGGTAGTCGTTCACCGACTTGGTGACGGTGTGGCCGTAGGTGTAGTCCGGCGTCATGAACGCCGCCTTCTTGTTCTTGCCGTACGCCTTGAGCAGCACCGGGCCGATCGCGTTGGCCGCGGTCTCGCCGTAGAAGCACTGGCGGAAGCTGTAGCGCGCGCAGTCCTTGCCGGTGGTGTCGTTCGAGCCGGAGATCGCCACCGCGTAGAGCACCTTCTCGCGCTGGGCGAGCTTGTTGAGGGCGACCGCGACCGCGCTCGAGGTCGAGCCGGTCATGAGCACGATCTTGTTCTCGGTGATGAAGCGCTGCTGCTCCTGCACCGCGTCGTTCGGCTTCGCGCCCGAGTCGGCCACCAGCAGCTTCACTTCCTTGCCGAGCACGCCCTTCCTGGTCTTGGGCGCGATCTTCTTGATCAGCGGATGTCCTTCGTTGATGTGCTCGACGGCGAGCTGCATGCCCTTCAGCTCGTCCTCGCCCTGGACCGCGTAGGCGCCGGTGCGCGGCACCGACGCGCCGATGTACACCGTATGGCCCTTCGAGCCGGCGGGCCAGGTTCCGAGGGGCGGGTTGCTCGCCGCATAGGCGCTCTCGGGCAGCAGCAGCGACGGCGCGGCGAGGCTCGCGCCGAGCATCGTGCCGGCTTTGAGAATCTGCCGGCGGCCAACATTCTTCAACTTGTCTTGCATGGCGGTCCTCCTCCTGGTTGGAAACAACGACGCCGAATCGTCGGTGACGGTTGTCAAAAACACAATAGCTCATTGAGCAGATTGGGGAATTTTGTGTATCCTTGACACGCATGGAGAAAATTTCGTCGAAATTCGACCTTGCGGCGCAATATCGCCACCGGGCTCTGCGATGACCCCGGCGCCCCTGATCGGACCCAAGATCCGCGATCGCCGGCGCGCGCTCGGGATCACGCAGTCGGGACTGGCGGCGACGCTCGGGATCTCGGCCTCGTACCTGAACCTGATCGAGGCGGGCAAGCGCAACATCGGCGGCGGCCTGCTCAAGCGCATCGCCGATGCGCTCGGGCTCGCCGTCGACGAGCTCGACGGCAAGGCCGAGCGGCGCCTGCTCGGCGACCTCGCCGAGCTCGGTGCGGAGCCGCTGCTCGCCGCGCTGCGGCTCGAC
>JBAUTW010000099.1:0-7719 GCA_049582365.1 Burkholderiales bacterium
GTCCACGGATGAGGAACGCGGTCGAGAGCGTTCCCGCGAACGCGTCCCCGAGCTTGTACAGCACGATCACCAGCAACAGGGTCCAGGCGCCATCGCGCGCGAAGAATTCGGCGAGCGGCTCGCGCACTGCCTCCTGGAGCGTATGCGGGGCGCGCGGCGGGGCGGCAGGCTCTTCCGCGCTCGCAACCGCGGCCACGCCGACCAGCATCAGCGCCGCCATCAACCAGTAGGTCCCCTTCCAGCCCAGCCAGCCGTCGGCCAGGATCAGCGCGAGCCCGCCCGAGACCAGCATCGCGATGCGATAGCCGAACACCGACACCGCCGCGCCGGCGCCGCGCTCCTCGGCACCGAGAATGTCGGTGCGATAGGCGTCCGTGACGATGTCCTGCGACGCGGAAAGGAACGCCACCGCGAGCGCGAGCACTGCGAGCAGCCACGGTGCGTGCTGCGGCGAAAGCGATCCCATCCAGGCGATCGCACCGAGCAGCGCTAGCTGCGTCACCACCAGCCAGCCGCGTCGCCTGCCGAGAAAGGGAATCCGGTAGCGGTCCATCAGCGGGGCCCACAGGAACTTGTAGGTATAGGGCTGGCCGACCAGCGCGAACAGGCCAATCGTTGTCAGGTCGATCCCTTTGACCGTGAGCCAGGCCTGTAGGGTGGCGCCGGTCAGCGCAAGCGGCAGGCCGGAGGAAAAGCCGAGCAGCAGCAGGACCAGGATCTTGCGGCTGCGGAACACCGCGGCGAAGGCGGAAAGCGGCATGCGGTGCGCGGGGCAGGAGTAAAATCGAGTCTCCCGGATTGTCACATATCCGCACGCGGGCCCCGCCATGGACACCGAAGCCGAGAACGCCTCCACCGAAGTCAGCGCCGAGAAGCTGGTCGCCGATCTGAGGGCTCTGATCGCCGACACCGAAGAACTGCTGCGCGCGACCGCGGGGCAGGCCGGCGAGAAGGCCGCCGCCGCGCGCGAGCGCATGCAAGCCTCGCTCGCACGCGGCAAGCAGAGACTGCTCGAGGCCGAACGCACGCTCGAGGACAGGGCCGGGCAGGCGGCGCGCGCGGTCGAGGAGTACGTGCACGAGAACCCCTGGCGTGCGGTCGGCATCGCCGCGTTGGCGGGACTCGTACTCGGCGCGCTCATCAATCGACGCTAGGGTCGCATGACCGAGCCCGAACGCGGCGTGCTGGGCCCGGTGCGCGGTTTCGCGCGCAGCCTGATTTCCTATGCCGAAACCCGCACCCGCCTCGCGGGGAACGAGCTCGAGGAGCAGGTCACCCGGCTGTACGAAATCGCGTTGTGGACCCTGGTCGCGCTGTTCTTCCTTGGCGTCGCGGTGGTGCTCGGAGCAGTATTCGTGTTGATTGCGTTCTGGGACCAGAACCGGCTGCTCGCCGCGGGCCTGCTCGCTGGCGGTTTCCTCGCCTGCGGAATCGCCGGGGTGCTGTTCGTGCGCCGGCGCATGGCCGAGCGGCCGCGCTTCTTCGCGTCCACCCTCGGGGAGCTTGCGCGCGACCGCGAGCGGGTGGAAAAGCCGTGACGCGCGAACGCCTGATCGAGCTTCGCGAGCGGCGCGCGGCGCTGCTGGCGCAGGCCGACGCCGAGCGCGAGGCCCTCGCGGCGGGACTCGCACGAACCGATGTGGCTGTGCACTGGCTCGAGGCCGGGGTTGCCGCAGGGGCAGAGCTCAGGCGCCACCCGGCCTGGGTCGCTGGCGGCGTGGGCTTGCTCTTGGCGCTGCGGCCGAAGCGCGCGCTGAAATGGATCGCGAGTGGATGGTCGCTGTGGCGCGTCTACCGCGGCGCGCGCGCGTGGCTGTACCGCGCGGCGCCCTCCGCCGCACGCCAGGCGCGCAGCCCCTAGAAAGGGTAGTCGTAGTCTATGGTCAGCGGCGCGTGGTCGGAAAAGCGCCGCTTCTTGTAGATCGATTCCCTGACGGCCGTTTTCGCCACGCCTGGCGTGGCGATCTGGTAATCGATGCGCCAACCGACGTTCTTCGCCCATGCCTGGCCGCGGTTCGACCACCAGGTGTACTGGTCGGGCTTGCGGTTCAGGCGCCGGAATGCGTCTACCAGCCCGACCTCGTCGAACACCCGGCTCAGCCAGGCGCGCTCCTCGGGCAGGAAACCCGAGTTCTTCTGGTTGGAGCGCCAGTTCCTGAGGTCGATTTCCTTGTGCGCGATGTTCCAGTCACCGCACAGAATCACGTCGCGCCGGGCGCGCGCCAGCTTCTTCAGCTGCGGCAGAAAAGCTTCGAGGAAACGGAATTTCGAGGCCTGCCGGTGGGGGCCGGACGAGCCCGAGGGCAGATAGAGCGAGATGACGGACAGCTTGCCGAAGCGCGCCTCGAGATAGCGTCCTTCCGAGTCGAACTCGTGCGTGCCGAAGCCTCTGTTGACCGCGTCGGGCGCGCGGCGCGAATAGAGCGCCACCCCGCTGTACCCCTTCTTCTCGGCCAGGGCGTAGCTGGCGGCGAACCCCTTGGGTGCGTGCAGCGCGGCGTCCAGGTCGCTCTCCTGCGCCTTGATCTCCTGCAGGCAGATCACGTCCGCACGTTGCGCCGCGAGCCAGCGCAGCAGGCCCTTCTTAGCCGCCGAACGAATTCCGTTTACGTTTAGCGTGATGATCCGCATTCAGGAGGACGGCGAGCTCGCCGCGCCGCCGTGGGCCGCGGACCACTCGGCCGGCGAGTTGAGGAACTTCTCGACCTCTTCGATCTGGGCCGCCGGCAGATAGGCCCCGCGCTTCACGACCGCCAGCACGTCCCACCAGGTCGCAAGGTGATGCAGCCGCACGTTCAGATCGGCCAGGATCTTCTTCGACTCGGGGAAGATGTCGTAATAGAAATTGACGAACACGTGGTCCACGACCGCGCCGGCGCCGCGCAAGGCCTGGCAAAAATTGATCTTCGAGCGCCCGTCCGTGGTCAGGTCCTCGACCAGCAAGGTGCGCGCGCCCTCGCGCACGTCACCCTCGATCTGCGCATTGCGCCCGAAGCCCTTTGGCTTCTTCCTGACGTACTGCATCGGCAGACCGAGCCGGTCGGCGATCCATGCGGCGTACGGTATCCCGGCGGTCTCGCCCCCGGCGACCACGTCGAACTGCTCGAACCCCGCGTCGCGCTGCAGCGTCGCAGCGGCGAAGTCGACCAGCTGCGTCCGGATGCGCGGATAGAAGATCAGCTTGCGGCAATCGATGTATACCGGGCTCGCCCAGCCGGAAGTGAAGATGAACGGCTTTTGGTCCGAAAACAGAACCGCCTTCACCTCGAGCAGCATCTTGGCGGTGGTTTCGGCGATGAAATTCTGGTCGGCGGAGTGCATGGGGGTCGCGCGCAGGGGGGTGGCGCGGATTTTAGCAGGTGATCGCATGCCTGCCCCCGCGCTAGAATATCGGCATCACCGCTTCGCAAAGGGTAATGCAATGCGTCGTTGGATACCGCTCACTGCTGCGCTCGCGGCCGTCGCGTTTGCCGCGATTCCGCCCGCGGCGCGGGCGCAGTCGTTCCGCTGCGTGGGCAAGGACGGCAAGAAGTACTACGGGCAGGTGATCCCGCGCGCCTGCATCGGCCAGCCCTACGAGCAATTGAACATGCAAGGCATGGTGATCAAACGCTTCGATCCGACCGTCGACAACGAAGATCCGGCAACCAGGGCGGCAGAGGAAGAGAAACAGCGCGAGAAGGACGCCGCCGCGAGGGAAGAGGCGCGCCGCAGCCGCGCCCTGCTTGCTACCTATACCAGCGAGAAGGATATCGAGGCGGCGCGCGCGCGTGCGCTGGCCGAACCGGAGAGGCAAATCGCGGATATCGAGTCGAATATCGTGCAGCGCGAAAAGCGACTCGCGGAACTCACCAAGGGCAAGGCGGCACCGAACGAGTCGGCCGCGCTGGAGTCGGAGATCGAGACGGCTCGATCCGGCCTTGCCGCGCAGCAGGAACTGCTCGCGGTGAAGAAGCAGATTGTCGAGTCGATCAAGGCCAGATACGACGAAGACAGGAAGCGTTATCAGCAGCTGACGCGCGGCAGGTAACTAGGCAGGCGCAGCGCCTAGCCGAGCTTGCGGCGCAGGAGTTCGTTTACCTGCGCCGGGTTTGCCCGGCCGCCGGTGGCCTTCATCACCTGGCCGACCAGGGCGTTGAAGGCCTTCTGCTTGCCGGCCCGATAATCCTCGACCTGCCTCGCATTGGCCGCCAGCACCTCGTCCACCAGCTTCTCGATCGCCGCCGCATCGCTGATCTGCCGCAGGTCCTTGCGGGCGATGATCGCGTCGGGCTCGCCCTCCCCGGCCCACATCGCATCGAACACCTCCTTGGCCATTTTGTTCGACAGGGTCTGGTCCTGGATCCGGCTCAATAGCTTCGCCAGGCGCTCCGGCGCGACCGGGCTCAACTCGATTGCGAGATCGTCCGCGTTCAGCTTCGCGGCGAGGTCCACCGTCACCCAGTTCGCCACCAGCTTGGCGCGCTCCTGGGGAGCGGCCCCTTGCTCGCGTTCGATGCCGGCCACGGCCCGCTCGAAGTAGTCCGCGGTCGCCTTACCGGCGGTCAAGGCCGCCGCGTCGTACTCCGAGAGGTGATACTCGGCCGTGAAGCGCTCGCGCCGCGCCTTGGGCAGCTCGGGCAGCGTGGCGCGGATCGACTCGATCTCACCCTCCGACAACACCAGCGGCAGCAAATCGGGGTCTGGGAAGTAGCGGTAGTCCTGCGCGTCTTCCTTGGTACGCATCGGACGGGTCTCGTCGCGCTCGGGATCGTACAGGCGGGTCTCCTGGATCACCGCGCCGCCGCCTTCGAGCAGCTCGATCTGGCGCCGCGCCTCGTACTCGATTGCGCGCTCCATGAAGCGGAACGAATTCAGGTTTTTGATTTCGCACCGCGTTCCGAGCGGCTGATCCGCGTCCCTGCGCACCGAGACATTGGCGTCGCAGCGGAACGAGCCTTCCTGCATGTTGCCGTCGCAGATCTCGATCCACGTCACCAGCGCGTGCAGCGCGCGCGCGTAGGCCACCGCCTCCTTCGCCCCGCGCAGGTCCGGCTCGGTGACGATCTCGAGCAAAGGCGTCCCGGCGCGGTTCAGGTCGATGCCGGACATGCCGTGGAAGTCTTCGTGCAGCGACTTTCCCGCGTCCTCCTCGAGGTGGGCGCGGGTGATGCGGATCGTCTTCGCCCCGCTCTCCGCGTGGATCGTCAGCGACCCGCCCTGAACGATCGGCAATTCGTACTGGCTGATCTGGTACCCCTTGGGAAGATCGGGGTAGAAGTAGTTCTTGCGCGCGAACACCGAGCGGCGGCTGAGCGTGGCGCCGACCGCGAGGCCAAAGCGGACGGCGTGCTCGACCGCTGCGCGGTTGAGCACCGGCAGCACTCCCGGCAGCGCGATGTCGACCGCGCAGGCCTGGCTGTTCGGCGCGGCGCCGAACGCAGTTGCAGCACCCGAGAAGATCTTGCTCTGCGTGCGCAGCTGCGCGTGCGTCTCGATCCCGACCACAATTTCCCAGCTCACAGCGGCGCCTCCTTCGGCACGCGCAGGTGCCAGTCGGTCGCCTGCTGATACCGGTGCGCGATGCCAAGCAGGTGCGCCTCGGAAAAATAGCCGCCTGTCAGCTGCAGTCCCACCGGCAGGCCCTTGTCGTCGAAGCCGCAGGGAATCGAAAGCCCCGGCAGTCCGGCCAGGGGCGCCGGGATGGTAAAGATGTCGTTCAGGTACATCTGCACCGGATCGTCAACCTTGGCCCCGAGCGGAAACGCGGTGCCGGGGGTGGTCGGGCCAAGGATCACATCGCAGCTGCGGAAGGCGGCGGCGAAGTCTTGCGCAATCAGGCGGCGCAACTTCTGCGCCTGGAGGTAGTAGGCGTCGTAGTAGCCGTGCGAGAGCACGTAGGTGCCCACCAGGATCCTGCGCTTGACCTCGGCCCCGAAGCCTTCCGCGCGCGTGCGACTGTACATTTCGGCCAGGTCCGCGTAGTCCTTGGCGCGGTGTCCGTAGCGCACGCCGTCGAAGCGAGAAAGGTTGGAGGAGGCCTCGGCCGGGGCGAGCACGTAGTAGACCGGCACCGCGAGCGCGGTGTTGGGCAGCTGGACCGGTACTGTCTTGGCCCCCTGGGCCTCGAACCAGCGCACGGCCTCGTCGACTGCCCGCCGCACGCCCGGCTCGATGCCTTCGCCCGAATATTCCTTCGGCAGGCCGATCCGCAGGCCTGCCAGCGACATTCCGAGCGCGCGCCCATAGTCCTCCTGCGGCCGCTCGAGACTGGTCGAGTCGCGCGCGTCGAACCCCGCCATGGCGTTCATCAGCAGCGCGAGGTCCTGGGCGCACTTCGCCATCGGTCCGCCCTGATCGAGCGACGAGGCAAAGGCGATCATGCCGTAACGCGACACCACGCCGTAGGTCGGCTTCAGGCCGCAGACGCCGGTTAGCGCAGCGGGCTGGCGGATCGAGCCGCCGGTGTCGGTGCCGGTACCGGCCGGTGCCATGCGCGCGGCCACCGCGACCGCAGTGCCCCCCGAAGATCCGCCCGGCACCAGCGCCCTATCCCACGGATTCCTGACCGGACCGAAGTAGGAGGTTTCGTTCGACGAGCCCATGGCGAACTCGTCCATGTTGGTCTTGCCGAGCGACGGCATGCCGGCGGACTTGAAGCGCTGGATCACGTGGGCGTCGTAGGGGGCGACGAAGTTGTGCAGCATTTTCGAACCGCAGGTGGTGAGCCAGCCGTCGGTGCAGAAGATGTCCTTGTGGGCGATCGGCACGCCGGCGAGCGGGCCGGCATTGCCGGCGGCGATCAGCGCATCGGCGGCGGCCGCTTCAAGTAGGGTCTTTTCGGCGTCGACCGTGATGAAGGCGTTGAGCGCCGGGTTCAGCGCGGCGATGCGGTCGAGGTAGGTCTGCGCCAGTTCGCGGCTGGAAACCTGCCTGGCCGCGAGTTGCGCGGCAAGTGAGGATAGTGAGGTGTCGGACATGACTTATTCGATGACTTTGGGCACGAGATACAAGCCGTTCTCGACCGCCGGGGCGATGGCCTGGAAGGCGGCGTGGCGGTCGGTTTCGGTCACGGCGTCGTCGCGTAGGCGCTGATACACCTCCTGCGCGTGGGCCATCGGACTGACGCCGCTGGTGTCCACCGCCTGCATGGTGGCGATGAGGCCGAAAATGTTGTTGAGTTGGGCCTGCGTGGCCTGCGCCTCGGCATCGCTGGTTTCTATGCGCGCAAGGCGGGCGATGCGCTTGACGTCGTCCTGGGTGAGGGACATGGTGGAAGCACCTGAATACTTACGGGAACGAAGCCCGTTAGGGTATCATAGGACCCTTGTTTTTCTGCCCTTTCGCCCGCCTGGCGCGGGTGCTGCCGCCACCATGTTCAAGTTCCTGACCAGCTATTTCTCGACCGACCTCGCGATCGACCTCGGTACTGCCAACACGCTGATTTACGTGCGCGACCGCGGCATCGTGCTGGACGAGCCCTCGGTGGTGTCGATCCGTACCGATGCGGCGGCGGGCGGCAAGCGCACGGTACAGGCGGTGGGCGCGGAATCCAAGCTGATGCTGGGACGCACGCCGGGCAACCTGCAGGCCATCCGGCCGATGAAGGATGGCGTGATTGCCGACTTCACTGTCACCGAGCAGATGCTCAAGTATTTCATCAAGAAGGTGCACGATACCCGCATGCTGCGGCCCAGCCCGCGCATCATCATCTGCGTGCCGTGCGGCTCGACCCAGGTG
>JBAUTW010000100.1:0-14342 GCA_049582365.1 Burkholderiales bacterium
CGGCCGGTGCCGTCGAACGGCGAGCCGTCCGGCGCTTCGCCGTAGCCGTCACCGGTGTAGCGGTGCCAGGCGGGGCCGGCCGGCGTTTCCACTCGGAGCTGGCTGTCGATCACCTTGACGCTGTCCACCATCAGCCGCTGGTGCGGGTCGCGCAGGCCGAGCCGCACCAGCTGGAGGAAATCCGTGGCCACCTGCTCGTCGCCGCGGATGCACGGATCGCAGGCGCGATTCTTGATCGGCAGCACCTGATCGAGGGAACTGCCGCCGCCGGGCGACGGCGGCGGCGCGATGCGCACGTAATAGCCGGCGACGCCCTGTGCCCGCGCGAGCGGCGTATCGCGCACGCTGGTCCAGTTCTCGATGCTGGCGTTCCAGAAGTCCGCCAGCGCCAACGCGAAGTCGCGCGCGGGCTGCTCGAGGAAGCGCGCGCCGCACACCAGCGCGGCGACGCATGCGCCAAGCGTGAAGGCGTTGAGTCCTCCATCCTCCTCCCAGCGGTCCTGCTGGGTAGCCGGGCCGTTGAGCGCGATGAACCCGAGCGCGCGGCGAATCATCGCGCGCACCTGGATGCCGTCGAGCGCGTCGCGCTCGGCGAGCGCGCTGGCGAGCAGCACCGGAAAGGCGGTTTCGTCGAGCTGCTCGCCCTGCCAGTATGCTTTGCCGCCGAGCCACTGGTTCTGCGACCAGTTGCCGGCGGCATGCTGGGTCGCGATCAGATAGCGCAGGACGTCGCGCGCCTCGTCGATCGCCCCCAGCGCCAGCAGACCGCCGGCGCTCTCGACCAGATCGCGCGGCCAGACCAGGTGGTAGCCGCCCAGGTCGTCGCGCGTGTTGCCCCAGGGCACGCTCAGGCTGGCGACCATCGCCCCCGGGTAGGTTTTGTCCTGGTGCACGCGCAGCACCATCGCCGAGGTCGCCAGCTGGGCGCGCACCGCATCGGGCAGCCCGATGGGCAACTCAAGCTTGTCGTGCCACGCGCGCCACTCGCCGATGTAGCGCCCCCACACCTCGTCGAACGACTGGCTGAGCGCGGCGGATGCCAGGGTGGCGGCTGACTCGCGGCTGGTGCCGAAGCCCAGGGCGAGCGTCGCGGTCGCCGGCAGCTCCCCGATCAGCGCGACGTTGCCCGGGCCGGCCGCCTCGAACTGCCAGGCGAGCCTGCCGTTGCGCGAGAAGTCCTGCCAGCCGTCGCTCGCGCCGACGTACCCGGCGCTCGCGGCGCCCCATGCGTCGCCTTGAGCGGGGTCGGCCGCCGTGAGCGCAAGTCCGAACGGACCTTGTTCCGCCCAAAGCACTTTGCGGCCGCGGTGACGCGCGACTTGCGCAGTGTTGTCGCAGCCGGTGCCGCCGAGGTGCGGGGCCAGCAGCGCGTATGGACGCAGACCCCGGTCTCCCTGCAGCGTGACCTCGATCAGAACCACCTCGCGCTGCGGATCGGGCGCGACTCGCAGGCGCAATTCGAAGCGCGCATGCCGGTGGACGATTTCGAGCGCGGGGATGCCGGGCTGCGGCTGTCGGATCTGGTACGAGTTCAGGCGTTTCACCTCCACCCAGAAGCCCAGACCGTCTGCGACGATGAAGCCCAGGTCGCGGATCTGCGGGATGTCCACGCGCGGCGTATAGACCTCGGTCAGGATGCCGAAGCTCGAGGTGAACCATAGGCGCGCGCCGCCGAGCGAGCAGCCGACGATGTCCTTCGCGCTGCTGCTCCAGGTGGGGTTGATGCCGGGCTGACCGAAGGCGTTCGCGGAATGCACGCCTCGAGCATGCGGGAGGCGACTTAACGTCGGCTTAAGGCGGGGCCGCCTCGCGCAGCAGGCGGAAAAGCTCGCGGAATGCGCGCGGCGGGCGGCCCTCGAGCTGCTCGCGGCGTGCATTGCGGATCAGCGCCCGCAGCGCCTGCAGGTCGGCCGCCGGGTGCTCGCGCGCGAATTCGGTCAGGGCCTCGTCGTCCTCCAGCAACCGGTTGCGCAACTGCTCCAGGCGCCGGTGGCGCGCGGCCTCGGCGGCTGAGCGGCCCTCGATGCGATCGATCTCGGCCCGGATCGGCTCGGGATCGAGGTCGCGCATCAGGCGCCCGATGTACTGAAGCTGGCGGCGCTTTCCTTCGCGGCTGGTGATGCGCCGCATCTCGGTGATCGCCTGCGCGAGCGAATCGGGCAGTGAGATCGCCGCAAGCGAACCGTCGGGCAGGCCAACCAGCGCCGCGCCGAGCGCCTGCAGCTCATGCATTGCCTGCTTCTTGCGCGTCTTGCTCGGGATCTCGTCCTGCATCGCGCTGCTATGATAGCGCGCCATGACAGACAGCCATCGCTTCACCTACAGCGCCGCGCAGCTGCAGGAGTTCGCCGCCGCGACGGTCGGACATGCAAAGCGGCTGGGCGCGAGCGCCTGCGAGTGCGACGTTTCCGAAGGCCACGGCCTGTCGGTAACCGTGCGCAAGGGCGCAGTCGAGACGATCGAGCACAACCGCGACAAGGGCATCGCCGTCACGGTCTACGTCGGCGAGCGACCGCACGCGAGACGTGGCCACGCCAGCACCTCGGACTTCTCGCCCGCCGCGCTCGAGCAGACGGTGAGTGCCGCGCTCGCGATCGCGCGCCACACCGCGGAGGACGACTGCGCCGGCCCGCCGGAGTCCGCGTTGCTCGCGCGCGAGACTCCCGACCTCGACCTGTTCCATCCCTGGGACCTCGATACGGAGCAGGCGATCGGCATCGCGCGGCGCTGCGAGGCGGCGGCTTTCTCGCTGTCGAAGAAGCTCAACAATTCCGAGGGCGCGTCGCTTTCGACGCAGCAGTCGCAGTTCGTCTTTGCCAACAGCCTCGGCTTCATGGGCGGCTTTCCCACCTCGCGCCATTCTCTGTGGTGCTCAGTGATCGCCGAGGACAGGGGGCTGATGCAGCGCGACGATTGGTACAGTGCGCACCGCGTCGCGTCGCAGCTGGCAGACCCCGAGGCGCTCGGACGCTACGCCGGCCAGCGTGCGCTCGCGCGCCTCGGCGCGCGCAAGATATCCACCTGCAAGGCGCCGGTGCTGTTCGAGGCGCCGATCGCCACCCAGCTGATCGGCTCCTTCGTTGCCGCAGCGAGCGGCGGCAGCCTCTACCGCAAGGCTTCATTCCTGGTCGATGCGCTCGGCAAGCAGGTCTTCTCGCCCGTCGTCAGCATCGATGAGCGGCCGCACGAGCCGCAGGCACTTGCCAGCTCGCCGTTCGACGAAGAGGGAGTGGCGACCCGGGCACGCAGCGTGGTGCGGGACGGCACGCTCGAGGGCTACTTCCTCGGTTGCTACTCGGCGCGCAAGCTGGGTATGCACACCACCGGCAGCGCGGGCGGGAACCATAATCTGGTGATACGCCAGAGCAAGGCCCCGGGCCCGGACTTCGCCGGCATGCTGCGCGCGATGGGCCGCGGACTGCTGGTGACCGAGCTGATGGGCCATGGCGTCAATCTGATCACCGGCGACTACTCGCGTGGCGCAGCGGGCTACTGGGTCGATGGAGGCGAGATCCGTTTTCCGGTGGAGGAGATCACGATCGCCGGCAACTTGCGCGACATGCTGCGGGGCGTGGTCGCCGTGGGCAGTGACGTCGTGGTGCGCGGCGCGCGGCGCACGGGGTCGATCCTGGTGGACAGCATGACCATCGCGGGCGACTGAACACGGGTGAACACTCGCCCGCGGAGACTGTCCAAGCGGTCATGAAACCCGTCAAACGCCGGCGCGATCGGGTCCTCGGGTGGTTGAGCGTGGCGGCGATGGTCGGCGCCATGCTGCTCATCCTGTGGGCCTGGTCGACGCTCGAACCGGGCAAGGAGAGCGACGCCAGCGAGGCCGCGGCGTCGAGCCGCTGGGCGACGGGATTCTCGCCCTGACGTACACTTTAGGCCTTATGCCCGCCGCGGTCGCCATCGAAATCGTTTCGGACGTCATCTGCCCGTGGTGCTTCATCGGCAAGCGGCGCCTCGAGAAGGCGCTCGCCCTGCTCGGCGGCGAGGTCGAAGTCGAGATTGCCTGGCTGCCGTTCCAGCTCAATCCTGGAATGCCCGCCGAAGGCATCGCACGCGCCGATTACCGCCGCGCCAAATTCGGCGAGCAGCGCTCGCGCGAGCTTGATGCGCACGTCGCCGCGGAAGCGGCTGGCGAGGGCCTCGCGTTCGCCCTCGAGCGCCAGGCGCGTACCCCGAACACCTTCGCCGCGCACCAGCTGATCGAGCTGGCGCAGGAGCGCGGCGCGGGTGAGGCGGTGGTCGAGGCGCTGTTTCGCGCCTACTTCGAGCAGGCGCAAGACACCGGGGATCGCGCGGTGCTGAGATCAATCGCCGCCGAGTGCGGCGTGGCGGTGGACGAGCTCGAGGCGCGCTGGGCGGACGAGGCCGACAGACGGCGGGTGGCGCAGCTGGAAGAGCAGATGAAGGCGCTGGGAATTTCGGGCGTGCCGACTTTTATCCTCGGGCGCAGGCTCGCCGTATCGGGCGCCCATCCGCCCGAAGCCCTGGCGGCGGCGATACGCGAGGCGGCCCTTCCCGCCTAGGTGAAATCCAGGCGAGTGTCGAGCAGTACGCCGTAAATTTCGATCGACTCGCGCCGCGCGAGCTGCAGTGGCGGCAGCTCGTCGGCCCCCAGCTCGGAATTCGCGCCACCGAGCGCGTCCATCACCGCGGCCGACAGCACGAACTCCCCCGCGCGGGCGCGGTGCAGCAGGCGCTCGGCAATACTCACACAATCGCCGAATGCGACGAACTGCGTGGCGCCGTCGGGCCCCGCCATGCCGAATACCGTGTCGCCCAGGTGCAGCCCCATTGCCACTGCAGTCATCAGCCCGTACTCGCGCTGCCAGGACTCGGCGATGGCGCCAAATTCGCGCTGAATCCGCTGCGCCGCCGCCACCGCCTGGCTTGCCTGCCCGGGGTGAGCGCCGCCGCGAAACGCGGCGATCAGAGTGTCGTTGCGCACGCCGAACACCTCTCCGCCGCTCCCTTCGACGGCGTCGGCCACGAGGGCGAAGAATCCGCTCGCAAGGTCGAGCACCTTCTGCGGCTCGAGCATTTCCGACATGCGAGTGAAGTTGCGCAGTTCGGCGAATAGCACGATCGCGGGGCTGCGTTCCGTAACAACGCCCCTGCGTTCGGTTAGCGCGGACATTTCGATGCCTCCCATCGTTTTCCTCTGTTGCGGTGCGGCGTAACCATCATAGGTCCGCGCAAAATCCGCATTGGAGGAAAGATTTCCTGCTCCGTCCCGTCCGTTGACGAAAGGCGCCGCGGACCCGACGGGCGGGGACCGCGTGACCTATTGCGCAAATGCGAGCGTAACCCTTTTATTCCGTTTTCCTTCCGAGCGGATTTTCGCCACCGTCAAGCGGCCGATTTCGCTTGTGTTGGCGACGTGCGTGCCGCCGCAGGCCTGCAGGTCCACACCCGGGATCTCCAGCAGGCGCACCCGCCCTTCGCCGCGAGGCGGCGCCACCGACATGGTGCGCACCAGCTCGGGCCGGGCGTCGAGCTCCGCCTCGCTTATCCAGCGCGCGCGCACTTCGTGGCCCGCGGCGACGAGCGCGTTCAGGCCCGCCTCGATCTCCTCCTTCGCCAGCCGTTCCATCTCCACGTCGAAGTCCAGATGCGCCTTGTCGGCGGCGATGCGCCCGCCGGTGACCGGCGCGCGCACCACGGCGCACAGCAGGTGCAGCGCGGTGTGAAAGCGCATGTGACGGTAGCGCCGCTCCCAGTCGATTTCGACCTCGAGCGGCGCACCGGGAGGAGGCAGCGGTGCGCCGGGCTCGACGATGTGCAGCACGCGCTCGCCATCCCCTCCCTTGCGTGCGTCGGCGATGCGCAGGTCTCCGATCCTGCCGCTGTCGCCGGGCTGTCCGCCGCCCGCGGGATAGAACACGGTGCGGTCGAGCTCGACCGCGTCCCCGTGCAGCGCAACCACCGTCGCGCTGCAGGACTTGAGGTAGGCGTCGTCGCGGAACAGCAGTTCCGTCATCCGTAGAGCACGAACAGGCTCACCGCGACCACCACCAGGGCTCCGGCGGCGAAGAAAGCCATCGAGGAACTCGACAGCGTTGGCATGTCGGGATCGGTCGGCACCGGCTCGGGATGGTGCTCCTCATGTTCCTCATGCGCGGGTCCGGCGTGCGCACCTGCGACCTTGTCGTTGAACGCCTGGAAGAAGTCGTTCGCGATCTTCTTCGCCGCCGCGTCGACCAGGCGCGAGCCGATCTGCGCCAGCTTGCCCCCTACGCTCGCCTTGACGCTGTATGCCAGTCGTGTGCCATCGCCCTCGGACGCGAGGCGTACCTGCGCGCCGCCCTTGCCGAAGCCTGCGGCGCCGCCTTGGCCTTCGAACGCGATTGAGTAGGAATTCGGCGGGTCGAGGTCGGACAGGGCCAGCTTGCCCTTGAATTTCGCGCTTACCGGCCCGACGCGCGCCACCATCAGCACCAGGTACTCGTTCTCGCCGGTCTTCTCTATCGAGTCGCAGCCTGGTACGCAGGCCTTGAGGATCTCGGGGTCGTTCAGCGCGTCCCAGGTTTGCTGCTGTGACGCAGGGATCAGCTGCTCGCCGGTCATCTCCATGCGCGTTGCTCCTGATGAGTTCGGGTAAGCGGCCGGTTCAGCGTATGCGCCAGATCGACCAGACTCTTCAGATTATGCACCGGCAGGAACAGATCGACGTGCGGCAGCATGGCGCGCACGCCGGCAGGGCGCGCTTCGAACTGCTCGTAGCGCAGCAGCGGGTTGAGCCACACCAGGTAGCGGCTCGACTTCGCCAGGCGGTCCATTTCGTCCGACAAGCCCTCGCCCGCCTCGCGGTCGAGACCGTCCGAGACCAGCAGCACGCAGGCGTTCTGCCCCAGCACGCGGCGTCCCCAACGCCAGTTGAATTCGCGCAGGCACATTCCGATGCGCGTACCGCCGGACCAGTCCTTGATCGCATCGGCGACCTTCGCCATGGCAACGTCGACGTCGCGATGGCGCAGCTGGCGCGTGACGTTGGTGAGCCGGGTGCCGAATACGAACACCGAAACCCGGTCGCGGTCGTTGGTGATGGCGTGCAGGAAGTGCAGGAACATGCGGGCGTAGGGATTCATCGAGCCCGAGATGTCGCACAGCACCACCAGGGGCGGGTGCTCCCGGCCGGGCGCGCTTCGCACCAGCGGAATCACGTCGCCGCCCTCGCGCAGGCTCTCGCGCAGGCTGGCGCGCAGGTCGACGCGCCGCCCGCGCTCGCTCGGGGAATAGCGCCGGGTGCGGATCTGCGGCAGCGGAAGGCGCAGCTGCGCGATCATCTTCTTCGCCTCGGCCAGCTCGGCCGCGGACATGGTGTCGAAATCCATGCGCTGCAGGACTTCGCTGGTGGAAAAGGTCAGCTTGGCGTCCAGCTCGATCTCCTGCTCCCCGGGCTGGCGCGGCTCCTGCTTCTGGTTGGCGAACAGTGCGTCGGTCAGGCGTTGCGCCTGCTGCTCCTCGTCCTTGCCGGCGCGGCCGTAGGTCTTGGGCAGCAGAAGCTGCATCATCTTTTCCATCAGCTTCGGGTCGCGCCAGAAGATGCGGAACGCCTGGTCGAAGATCGGCCGCTGCTCCTCGCGCGAGAGCAGCACGCTCGACATGGTCCAGTACCAGTCGTCGCGGCGCGCGGCGCCCGCGATCTCGAGCGCGCGCACGCAATCGATCACCCGGTCCGGGCCGATGCGCAGCCCGGCGGCCCGCAGCAGGCGCGCAAAGTGCATCACGTTCTCCGCCAGGCGGCCCGCGCCGGGGCCCGTCGCGTCGATCTCGAGGCCGGGCAGCATGTCAGACCTTGGTTTTCGCCGCTGCGGCGGCCGAGAGGGGGCATTCACGCGCCAGGTGCTCGACCTCGCGCGATGCGATAACTCGGTTGTCGTTCACGAACAGCTCGTGATTGCGCTCGACCTCGTCCAGCCGGTAGACGTAGTTGACCATCAGGCCCGCGGAGCGCGCGATGCCGTTGTCGGAGGTGTCGCCGAGCCAGTTGATGCGCTCCAGGCGCGCGCCGTTTCCGAGGTGAAAGCGCGCTACCGGATCCAGAGGCTGGCTGCCCTGCTTGGCGTGCAGCAGGTAGTAGGCGCACAGTTGCTGCAGCAGCATGGGCAGCGCATCGGACTCCTTCGCCTGCTGCCAGCCACGCTGCGCCAGCGCCTCGATGCCTGCGACACGCTGGCGCTCGAGCCACTGCCTGAAGCCGGGCAGCGGCGACAGCGTGGCGAAGCTGCGCAGCTGCGGCAGTTCGCGCTGCAGCTCCATCGCGACTTGCTTGATCAGAAAATTGCCGAACGAGATTCCGCGCAGGCCGTCCTGGCAGTTGGTGATCGAGTAGAACACCGCGCAGCGGGCCTCGTCCGTGTCGCCGACGGGCGTGTCGACGTCCAGCAGCGGCTGCACCCGGGTGGACATGCTGTGCGCGAGCGCGACCTCGATGAAGATCAGCGGCTCGTCGGGCAGCGCCGGGTGAAAGAAGGCAAAGCAGCGCCGGTCCGCTTCGAGCCGCCGGTGCAGATCGGGCCAACCCTTGATTTCATGCACAGCCTCGTACGCGATCAGCTTCTCCAGCACCATGGCGGAGGTGCGCCAATCGATGCGCTCCAGGACCAGAAACCCGCGGTTGAACCACGAGCGCAGCAGGTGCAGCAGGTCGAAGTCGAGCGCCGCCCACTCCGGGTGCGCGCGCAGCTCCCGCAGCAGACGGCGCCGCAGCTCGACCAGCGCGCCGGTGCCGCCTGGGGCCATGTTCAGACGCCGGAACAGCTCCTGGCGCGGCGGCTCGACCGTTTCCTGCAGGCGGATGAGCGTTGCAGGGCCAGGCTCGCGGCGATAGGCGTCGGCGGCCTTGCCGACCCGCTCCGGCTCGGGGGAAAAATCGCGCGTCAGCGCGTCGAACATCGCATCGCGCTCGTCGCGATCGAGCGCGAGGCAGGCCTCGAGAGCCTGGCGCGCGAGCGCCGTGCCCGCAGCCTCGCCGCGCTCGGACAGCAGCGCGCGGCAGTGCGCGATCGCCTTGCGTGCGCCTGTGCCTCCCGCCGCGCGCTCCGCGGCGCCCCACAGCCGGCCAAGGAAAGTCGGTACCCGCATGACCTCGGAATCAGGCCGTGGCCGCGGCCTTGGATTCGGCCACCAGACGCGTGGCCTCCTCGCCGGCGATCTTCTCGATGTCGTCCTGGTACTTGAGCAACACGCCGAGCGTGTTGTTGACCGTTTCCGGGTCGAGGGCAATGCGGTCCAGCGCGACCAGGCAGTTTGCCCAGTCGATGGTCTCGGCGACCCCCGGCAGCTTGAACAGCTCGACGCCGCGCAGCCGCTGCACGAACGCCACCACCTCGCTGGACAGGCCGGCCGAGGCTTTCGGCGCCTTGCGCCTGAGGATCTCGAGCTCGCGTGCGGCATCGGGATAGTCGACCCAGTGGTAGAAGCAGCGCCGCTTGACCGCGTCGTGGATCTCGCGCGTACGGTTCGAGGTGATCACCACGATCGGCGGCTCGGTGGCGCGCAGCGTGCCGGTCTCCGGGATCGAGATCTGCCAATCCGACAGCACTTCGAGCAGGTAGGCCTCGAACGGCTCGTCGGTGCGGTCGAGCTCGTCGATCAGCAGCACCGGCGCCTTGCCGGGCTTGCCTTCGAGCGCGCGCGCGAGCGGACGCTTTACCAGGAAGCGCTCGGAGAAGATGTCCTGCGCGAGCTTCTCCTTGGACTTTTCGCCCGAGGCCTCGGCGAGCCGGATCTCGATCATCTGTCGCGAGTAGTTCCACTCGTAGGCCGCCTGGGCGATATCCAGCCCTTCGTAGCACTGCAATCGGATCAGCTCGCGTCCCAGCGCCTGAGCGATCACCTTGGCGATCTCGGTCTTGCCGACGCCCGCCTCGCCCTCGAGGAACAGCGGCCGCTGCATCGCGAGCGCCAGGTAGAGCGCAGTGGCCAGGCTGCGCTCGGCGACGTAGTCGGACGAGGCCAGCAGCTCCTGGGTTTCATCGATGGATTTCGGCAACGGGCGAGGCATGGCGGGATGTCCTGCAAAAGCGACATTGTAGAAAAGAAACGGCCCGCCGGGGCGGGCCGTTCGCCTGCAAACAGCGGCTTGGGCTACTTCAGCGCCGCCTCGACCGCTCGCTTGGCCATCACGCCGATCAGATGGGCGCGGTATTCGGCGCTCGCGTGCAAATCGCTGTTGAGGCCGTCGGCCTTGACCTTGACGCTGGCGACCGATTCGGGCGCGAACTTCGCGCCGAGCGCCTTCTCCATCTCGCTCTGGCGGAACACGCTCGGGCCGGCGCCGGTCACCGCGACGCGCACGCCGCTGCCGGTGTCGGCGACGAATACGCCGACGATAGCGAAGCGCGAGGCCGGGTTCTTGAACTTCACGTAGCTGGCGCGCTTGGGCACCGGAAACGACACCTGGGTGATGATCTCGCCCGGCTGCAGCGCGGTCTCGAACATGCCCTTGAAGAACTCGTCGGCCGCGATCTTGCGCTTGTTGGTGACGACGGTCGCGCCCAGCCCCAGCACCGCGGCCGGGTAATCGGCGGCCGGATCGTTGTTCGCGAGCGACCCTCCGATCGTGCCCTGGTTGCGCACCTGCCGGTCGCCGATCAACTCGGCCAGCGCGGCGAGCGCGGGGATCGCCTTCTTCACCTCGGCCGAGGCCGCGACCTCGGCGTGGCGCGCCATCGCGCCGACCGTGACGCTCCTGCCGTCGGACTTGATGCCGCGCAGCTCGGCGATCGCGTTCAGGTCCACGAGGTCGCTCGGCGCCGACAGGCGCAGCTTCATCGCCTGCACCAGGCTCTGGCCGCCGGCGAGCAGCTTGGCGTCGGCGCCCTTGCCTGCCAGCCCGGATGCGTCGGCGAGCGAGGAGGGGCGGTGGTAGTTGAATGCGTGCATGGTGTTCTCCTTTATTCCTTCTTAGGCTGCTTTTCTGGTGGCGCGGATCGCCTTCCACACCGTTTCGGCGGTGGCGGGCATCGGCAGGTCCTTGATCCCAAGCGCGTCGGTGATCGCGTTCATCACTGCCGGCGGTGCCCCGATCGCGCCGGCCTCGCCGCAGCCCTTGACCCCGAGCGGGTTGTGGGTGCAGGGCGTCTCGCGCGTGTCGAGCTGGTAGGAGGGCACGTCGTCCGCGCGCGGGATGCAGTAGTCGCCGAACGAGCCGGTGACCAGCTGTCCGCTTTCCGGGTCGTAGTGGCAGGCCTCGGTCAGCGCCTGGCCGATGCCCTGCGTCAAGCCGCCGTGCACCTGGCCGTCGACGATCATCGGGTTGATGATCTTGCCGAAGTCGTCCACTGCCGAGAACCGTTCCACCCTGGTGACGCCGGTATCCGGGTCGATCTCCACCTCGCACACGTAGCTGCCCGCCGGAAAGGTGAAGTTGGTCGGGTCGTAGAACGCGTTTTCGTTCAGCCCCGGCTCGAGCTTGTCCAGCGGGTAGTTGTGCGGCACGTAGGCCGCGAACGCCACCTCGCCGAACAACTTCTGCTTGTCGGTGCCGGCGACCTTGAACACGCCCTTGTCGTACTCGATGTCGCTCTCGGCGGCCTCCATCAGGTGGGCGGCGATCTTCTTGCCCTTGGCGATGACCTTGTCGAGCGCCTTGACGATCGCGGTGCCGCCGACGGCGATCGAGCGCGAGCCGTAGGTGCCCATGCCGAACAGGATTTTCGACGTGTCGCCGTGCACGATGTCGACGTTCTCGATCGGCATGCCGAGCTTGTCGGCGACCACCTGGGCGAACGTCGTCTCGTGGCCCTGGCCGTGCGAGTGCGAGCCGGTGAACACCGTCACGCTGCCGGTCGGGTGGACGCGGATCTCGCCCGCCTCGTACAGCCCCGCGCGCGCGCCGAGCGCGCCGGCGATGTTGGAAGGCGCGATGCCGCAGGCCTCGATATAGCAGGCGTAGCCCAGTCCGCGCAGCTTGCCGCGCTTGGCGGACTCTTCCTTCCTTTTCGCGAATCCGGCGACGTCGGCCATCTTCATCACCGCGCCGAGGGTGGCCTCGTAGTCGCCGGTGTCGTACATCAGCGCCACCGGGGTCTGGTAGGGGAAGGTCTTGATGAAATTGCGCCGGCGGATCTCGGCCGGGTCGAGCTTCATCTCGCGCGCGGCGGTCTCGACCAGGCGCTCGACCACGTAGGTCGCTTCGGGCCGTCCCGCGCCGCGATAGGCGTCGACCGGCGCGGTGTTGGTGAACACCGCGGTCACCTCGCAGTAGATCGCCGGCGTGGCGTACTGCCCGGCGAGCAGGGTCGCGTACAGGATGGTCGGAATGCACGAGGCGAAGGTCGACAGGTAGGCGCCCATGTTCGCGGTGGTATGCACCCGCATGGCGAGGAACTTGCCGTCCTTGTCCATCGCCAGCTCCGCCACCGTGTGGTGGTCGCGCCCGTGGGCGTCGGAGACGAAGGATTCGCTGCGCTCGGCGGTCCACTTCACCGGCCGGCCGAGTTGACGCGAGGCCCAGGTGACCACCACGTCCTCGGCGTAGAGGTAGATCTTGGAGCCGAAGCCGCCGCCGACGTCGGGCGCCACCACGCGCACCTTGTGCTCGGGCAGGCCGAGCACGAACGCCGTCATCAGCAGGCGCTCGACGTGCGGGTTCTGGCTCGCGACATACAGGGTGTAGCTGTCGTCGGCACGGGAGTAGGTCGCGTTCGCCGCGCGCGGCTCGATCGCGTTCGGGATCAGGCGGTTGTTGATGAATTCGAGCTTGGTCACGTGCGCCGCCTTGGCGAACCCAGCGTCGACCGCAGCCTTGTCGCCGAGCGCCCAGGTGTAGCACTTGTTGTCCGGCGCGATGTCGTGCAGCGCCGGCGCGCCCTTGTGCATCGCCTTGGACGCATCGACCACCGCGGGCAGCACGTCGTAGTCGACTTCTACCAGCTCGGCGGCGTCGCGTGCCGCGTCTTGCGTCTCGGCGATCACCACCGCGACGTGGTCGCCGACGTAGCGCACCTTGCCCTGCGCGAGCGGAGGGTGCGGTGGCTCCTTCATCGGCTGTCCATCGGTGCCCGTGATCAGCCAGCCGCAGGGCAGCCCGCCGACCTTGCCGGCGGCGAGGTCCTCGCCGGTGTAGACCGCCAGCACGCCCGGCGCCTTGAGAGCCTTGTCCTTCTTGATCGACTTGATCCTGGCGTGCGCGTGCGGCGAGCGCACGAATGCGGCGTGGGTTTGCCGGGGCAGGGTGACGTCGTCGGTGTATTGCCCGGCGCCGGTGAGGAAGCGGTAGTCCTCTTTGCGCTCGACCCGAGCGCCGATCAGGGATGCGGCCATGGCTGGGTCTCCTGGTTCTACTTGGCGGCGGCCATGGCCTTGGAACCGGCCATGATCGCCTTGACGATGTTGTGGTAACCCGTGCAGCGGCACAGGTTGCCCTCGAGCGCCTCGCGCACTTCCTTCTCGCTGGCGCCGGGATGAGTCTTGGCAAAGTCGATCGCGCTCATCACCATCCCGGGGGTGCAGAAACCGCACTGCAGGCCGTGATGCTCCTTGAACGCCGCCTGCATCGGGTGCAGCGTGCCGTCGGCCTTGGCGACTCCCTCGATGGTCAGAATGTCGGCGCCCTCGGCCTGCATTGCCAGGATCGAGCACGACTTCACCGCCTTGCCGTTCATCTGCACCGTGCAGGCCCCGCACTGGGCGGTGTCGCAGCCCACGTGGGTGCCGGTGAGACGCAGCTGTTCGCGAATGAACGTCACCAGCAGGGTGCGCGCCTCGACCTCGGCCGAAACGGGCTTGCCATTGACCTTCATGGATACTTTCACTGCCATGTTGCCTCCTTCGGGAATGGTTCTTCTGTGCCCGGGAATCGCCCCGCCGGCAATCCTCTGAGGTGGAATCTGCGGCTGGGGTGTGACCGTGGCGTGACTGACCGACGCGCACATCGTAGCGAAGCGCCCCGGCGGCGGCAATGTTGCGCTGCGGAACGGGGCTTTGCGTCCCCCGTCAGCGGGACGACAGCGGTGCTTAAGGAGCCGGCAAGGCGCGCGGAATACCTTAGGCGCTTCCCCCTTCCAGCGGATCGACCATGACATTTGCCCAAGCC
Organism: Burkholderiales bacterium; assembly: GCA_049582365.1. Taxonomy (GTDB): domain Bacteria; phylum Pseudomonadota; class Gammaproteobacteria; order Burkholderiales; family SG8-39; genus DAHVFK01. Next base: position 14,054 of record JBAUTW010000100.1, read on the forward strand.
CAGACCATGAACCAGGCCCCAGGGGCGTTTCGTCCGGGTAGCATGCCTGCCGTGCGCCTGCTGATCGTAGAGGACGACACTTCCCTCGCCACGGGACTGATGCGCGCCCTGTCGAACGAAGGCTACGACGTCAGCGCCGCGGTCAACGGAGAGGAAGCGCTCGAGCGCGTCCGGAGCGAGCCTTATGACATGCTCGTGCTCGACATAGGCCTGCCCGGCATAGACGGCTTCGAAGTCCTGCGCCGCCTGCGCGCCGGCGGCTACGCACTGCCGGTGCTGATCCTTACTG
>JBAUTW010000101.1:0-2506 GCA_049582365.1 Burkholderiales bacterium
GAGGCACACCGAATCCCTGCGAAAGCATTCGGCCAGTCCTGCAGTTTCCCATTCGGCCGGATCGGCGAACCGATAAAAATCAATGTGATAAAAGTATAAGCTCGACAGCGGGTAATGTTCAACCAGACCGTAGCTCGGGCTTTTCACCGGCCCGGTGACGCCGCGCGCACGCAACAGTCCGCGCACCAGGGTCGTCTTGCCCGCCCCGAGATCACCGTGCAGCGTGACGACCATGCCGCCGACCAGCGTCGGCGCGATCAGCGCACCGCAGCGCTGCGTCGCCGCGGCATCGGCAAGATTCAGCTTCAGTTCCGGATCGGGCGACATCGGCGGTTCGTGCCTGCGGTAGGTTCCTCGAGGTCTGGAGGAAAGCGCGACGTGGGCGCGAGGTCCGGACAGGGCCCGGCGCGATCGGGTAGCCTTGGCCGATGGCTCCGACACCGCCGGCCGACCCGAACCCTGCACTCCACCCGCGCCGCGACTGGGCAGCGCTCGCGCAGAAGATCGCGGCCTGGGGACGCGAACTCGGATTCGAATCCATCGGCATCGCCAACACCGAACTCGCCACCGAGGAAGCGAAACTCGTGAACTGGCTCGACGCGGGCCGGCACGGCGAAATGGATTATATGGCGCGGCACGGGGTGCTCCGGGCACGGCCCGCCGAACTCGTGGCGGGCACGCTGCGCGTCATCACGGCGCGACTCCACTACTGGCCCGCGGACGCGCGACCGGCGCGCGAGGTCCTCGACGATCCGCAGCTGGCCTACGTTTCGCGCTACGCGCTGGGCCGCGACTATCATAAGGTGCTGCGCCGCCGCCTCGCGCAGCTCGCGTCGCGCATCGGCGACGAAATCGGGCCGTACGGCCACCGGGTGTTCACGGACAGCGCACCCGTCCTCGAGGTCGCGCTGGCCGCCAAGGCGGGCCTCGGATGGCGCGGCAAGCACACGCTGCTGCTGACGCGCGACGCGGGATCGTACTTCTTCCTGGGCGAGATCTACACCGACCTGCCGCTGCCCCTGACCGCGCCGGTGTCCGCGCATTGCGGGACCTGCAGTGCCTGCATCGCGGCCTGCCCGACCGGCGCGATCGTCGCGCCCTACGAGCTCGACGCGAGGCGCTGCATTTCCTACCTGACCATCGAGCTCGAGGGGAGCATCCCCGAGGATCTGCGCCCGCTGCTCGGCAACCGGATCTACGGCTGCGACGATTGCCAGCTCGCGTGCCCGTGGAATCGTTACGCGACCGCCACCGGCGTCGACGATTTCGCGAACGTGCGCAACGGCCTCGACGGCGCGCGCCTGACCGAGGTCTTCGCGTGGACCGAGGCCGAATTCCTGCGGCGCACCGAAGGCAGTGCGATCAGGCGCATCGGCTTTTCGCGCTGGTCGCGCAACGTCGCGGTCGCGCTCGGCAATGCGCCATGCGACCCCGCCATCGTCACCGCGCTGCGCGCGCGCGCCGACGACCCGTCGTCGCTGGTGCGCGAGCACGTGGCCTGGGCCATCAGGCGACAGGAATCAGGAGACAGGGAACAGCAGGAGCGCGGACGCCGGCTCCCGCAGTGACGGTGGAGACGCGGGGGCTCACCTCAGCGGACGAGCTGGTTCATCGTCACGATCGGCAGCATCACCGCGAGCACCAGCACCAGCACGATCGCGCCCATCGCGACGATCAGCGTTGGCTGGATCAGCGCGGCGAGCCATGCGAGCCGCCGCTCGGCTTCGCGCTCGAGTTCCTGGGCAGCGCGCTCGAGCATCGGCGCCAGCGCCCCGCTCTGCTCGCCGTTCGCGATCAGGTGGACCAGCACCGGGGGGAACGCACGCTGGTCCTTGAGCGCGCGTGACAGCGAAACGCCCTCGCGAACCAGCGCGTTGGCGCTGCGCGCCGCCCGCGCAAGGGGGATCAGTCGGATGACTTCGGTCGCGGCGGACAGCGAGCGCAACAGCGGCGCCCCGCTGCCGACCAGGATCGCGAGCGTGCTGGCATAGCGCGCCGCGTCGAGGCTCGATGCGAGACGGCCTGCGCCGGGCACGCGCAGCAGCCACGCATGGACGCGCGCACGGACGGCCTCGATTCGCCAGCCGATCATCGCGGCGCCCGCAGCGACCACCGCGGCCACGACCCAGAACCATCCGGTCGCGCGAAAGAACGCGCTGGTCGCGATCAGCGCCCGCGTCAGCACCGGCAGCGTCTGCCGGCTCTGCTGGTAGACCGACACGACCTGGGGCACGACGTAGGTGAGCAGCACCACGATGACACCGAGCGCGATGACGGTGACCAGCGCCGGATAGATCAGCGCCACGGTGAATTTCTGGCGCAGGACGAGCCGCGCGTCCAGGTAGTCGGCGAGGCGCACGAGCACCTCGGCAAGGCGTCCGGTCTCGGTGCCCGCGCCGACCAGCCCGCGATAGAGCGGCGGGAAGCTCCGCGGAAACCGCGCAAGCGCCGACGGCAGGGGCTCGCCCGCCATCACCTGCGCGCGCAGGACGGCGGTGAGCTTCGC
>JBAUTW010000102.1:0-1781 GCA_049582365.1 Burkholderiales bacterium
CAATCAGCCAGGCTCGGCGCGCTGCCGCGGCTGCGAAAGCGCATCATGGAGCTTGGCGAACGGCTCGCGGCGCTCGGCGCTCCGCGCGGCTGGATCCCGCAGCCGCGCGAGCGGCTGAAGAGCGCGCTCGCGACGGCGATCGCGGCGCGCGAGTTGCTCGAGCAATGCGCACAGGCGCTCGCCGAGCTGGAGCCGGGCACTGCGCAGGACGCGCTTGCCGCGGCGCTGATGGATCTCTCGCGGCGCGCGCGCGCGCCGCTGGATGAACAGGCGACACGCTGGGCCGCGCTGCTCGACTCGCAGCTCGGGCACGACAACGAGGAGTGATGCAGGCATGGACATGAACGCCACAGACAGCGCTATCTACCAGGCGCGGCGCGACCGGCTCGCGCGCGGCATGGGCGCGGGCGTCGCGGTGATCCCCACCGCCCCCGAGCGCATCCGCAACCGCGACGCGCACTACCCCTACCGCTTCGACAGCCACTTCTACCACCTGACCGGATTCGGCGAGCCCGAGGCAGCGCTGGTCATCGTGGCGGGAGACGCACCCAGGTCGCTGCTGTTCTGCCGCGAGCGCAACGAAGAGCGCGAAACCTGGGACGGCTTCCGCTGGGGCCCGCAGGCGGCGCGCGAGCGTTTCGGCTTCGACGAGGCGCACCCGATCGGCGCGCTCGACGAGACGCTGGCGCAGCTGCTCGAGAACCAGCCAGCGCTGTTCTACCCGCTCGGCGCTGAATCCGAGTGGGACGCGCGGGCGATGCGCTGGCTGAACGCGGTCCGGGCCAAGGCGCGCACCGGCGTGCAGGCGCCGGAGCGCGTCCAGGACGTGCGCGCGCTGCTCGACGAGATGCGGCTGATCAAGGACGCGCACGAGCTGGCCCTGATGCGGCGCGCGGCCTCGATCTCCGCGGTTGCGCACCGTCGCGCGATGCAGACCACCCGCCCGGGACGCCACGAGTACGAGATCGAGGCCGAGCTGCTGTATGAGTTCCGGCGCAACGGTGCGCAGTTCCCCGCCTACTGGCCGATCGTGGCGGGCGGCGCCAACGCCTGCGTGCTGCACTACGTCTCGAACGACGCGCCGCTGCGCGACGGCGACCTGCTGCTGATAGACGCCGGCTGCGAGCTCGAGGGATACGCCTCCGACATCACGCGCACCTTCCCCGTCAACGGCAGCTTCGGCGGCGCGCAGCGCGAGGTCTACGAGCTGGTGCTGGCCGCGCAGCAGGCGGCGATGGAGGAAATCAGGCCAGGCAACGCCTGGAATGCGCCGCACGATGCCGCCGTGCGGGTGCTGGCGCAGGGCATGCTCGATCTGAAGATCCTCGCAGGCAGCCTGGAGGAGGCGCTCGAAAAGGAGAGCTACAAGCGCTTCTACATGCACCGGACCGGGCACTGGCTCGGACTCGACGTGCACGACGCCGGCGAGTACAAGCGCGAAGGGCAGTGGCGTGCGCTGGTTCCCGGCATGACGCTCACGGTCGAGCCGGGGCTTTATATCCGCGCGGCCGACGACGTCCCCGAGCGGCTGCGCGACATCGGGGTGCGGATCGAGGACGACGTGGTCGTGACCGCTGCCGGCTGCGAGGTGCTCACCCACGAGACGCCGAAACAGGTGGCGGAGATCGAAGCCCTGATGCGCGATGCCCGCGGAAAGCATTGACGTCCTGGTCGTCGGCGCCGGCCCGGTAGGCTGCAGCTTCGCGCTCGCGCTGCGCGGCTCGGCGCAGCGCGTCGTGGTGATCGAGCGCGATACCGGGGGCGCCCGCACCGCCGCGCCC
>JBAUTW010000103.1:0-8251 GCA_049582365.1 Burkholderiales bacterium
GGCATACGGCGCACTTTGTCAGCGAGTGTCATGGCTCACTTTTGCCATGGATCATGCGGCGCGGCAAGCAACCACGACCCACTGCGGGACCGTTTTTGCGGCCGAATGTGAATTACACCACGCGCCCGGCCGCTCAGGCGGCGGTCAGGGCATGGGCGCGAACCGCGACGATGGCCTTTGCCTGGTTGAAGTCTTCCGCATATCCGGCGCCGAACAGGCAGCACGCCAGCAAGTTAGCGATCGGCAGCGGCATCGGCTGCCTGCCGGCGAGGACCTGGTCGATCCATCCGGCCGTGCTCTTCGCGTCCGGGTGCTCCGGCAGCGCGCCGGCACGCGCCGCAGCCGCAGGCGCGGGCAGCGCGTGCCCGTCGAACAAGGTGACGCGCTCGCCGGCGTCGAACAGGATCATCGCCGGGCGCTGCAGCGGATCGGGGTAGGCCTCTCCTTCGCAGCCGTGGAACAGCAGCGCATGTTCGCCCAGCGCTGCCAGCACCGCCGCCAGCGATTCGGATTGGTTCTCGTCTCCGGCCGGAACCAGCTTCAGCGCCTCGCCGCCGAAGGGGTCGATCAACGGCGCCACGTCACGCCCGCAGGTGGGTACGCCCAGACGCGCCTGGAGCGAGACAAGCTGGGCCAGCGCCGGACAAAGCAGCGCCGTCGGCACGAACGCGATGCGCGAAGCGTCGAGCGCCTCGCGCGCATCGTTCAGGGTGGCGTTGGGCAGGACGCCCAGCTCGCGGAAAACGCTCGCGCTCGCGATGCCTCCCTGGCCCTCGAGCGGCCCGTGCACGACAACCGGGACGCCGAACCGCGCCAACGCCACAGCCACCAGCGGCATGAGGTTCGCCTGTGTTCGCGCGCCGCAATAGCTGGGAATCGCGACCGGGCGCGGTCCCGCCGGGACGGTGAGGCGATTCAGGCGCGCCTGCGCAGCGCGCCTGAATCCCGCCAGCTCCGGCGGCGCCAGCGGCCTGCTCGCCAGCACGCCGAGCAGCGCGCCCAGCTCGAATTCGCTGATGCCTCCGTCCAGTACGGCCGAACACAGCTCGAGCGCTTCGGACTCGGTCAGGTTGTGCTCACCTGCGTGCCGGCAGACAAGCCTCTTGATCGCTTGAGGGACGAGCATCGCTTTTCTCAGAGCAATGGCCGTGCCATGGCGCGCATCGGGTGCCGGGCGCCGTTTGCGGGGTCGAGGGGGACGCGTCAGTGCACGCGCGCGCGCGCGTGCATCGAATTGGTGCGCTAGTGCGACTGTCGCGGGCGCGACGAAAGGGAATAGCAGAAGCGACGCAGGCGTCCCAGGTCTTCGGTCTCGATCGCCTGGTGGAGGAAAGTCATATTGCGCTCGATTTCGGCCTGGTAGAGGTTGGGCCCGTCGAAGTGCGCAGCAGCGAAGCGTTCGACGCCGCCGAGCTTGGTGCTGATGCGGTGGCGAACGACGTACTCGTAGAATCCCGGGGTCTTGTACATCAGGTCCTCGGGCGATGCGTAGCGCACTATTTCGCGTCCGTCCGGAGTGGTGTCGCGCGCGATGCGCCCCCAGACGAACTCGCGGTAGAGGAATTCACGGCACTTTTCGAGGTACATGCGGTCGGACATCTGGCCGATCAGGTCGGCGGTGCCGACCATATGGCCGAGCAGCCGGTCCGCCGGGTCGTCGACCTGGATGTCGTCGATTTCCTTCTCGTAGCCGGTGAAATGCACCAGGGCGGCGGCGACGGGCGCCTCGGCTTCGAATCCGAGGCGCGGCAGGTAGTTGGCGAGAAACTCGGCGCTGCGGCTGACATGCACCTTGGTGAAGATGGCGCCGTTCTCCACGTGCGCTTCGGATTCGCGCCGGATGTACCCTGAATCGTGCAGCAGCGCGATGATCACGCCCAGAATCGCGCGCCGCGGCCCGAGCTGGCGCGAGGCTTGCTGTACGCGGTCGTGGCCTTCGATCAGGCGGGCGGTGGCGAGTGAAATATCGAGCGTGTGGCGCAGGTCGTGGTAAAGGGTGTCACAGGCCAGGTAGCCCGGAAAGGTCCCCTCGAACAGCGCCTTGATGTCGGCAAAGGCGCGCGCCAGCGGCGACAGGTCCGCATCCGGGTAGCGCGCCGCGAACATGGAGGTGACGAAGTCGCGCACGCGGTCGGCGTCTTCGACGTCGACCCGGTTTGCCACGTCGTATTGGCTGAGGCGGTCCTGCATGACGCTTCGACGCGACTCCGCGGCGGCTATTGTTATCGCTCAATTATGGCGCGGCGGCGTTCACACGCGCAAGCAAAGAAACGGGAGACGGCCGATAAGCCGGGTTCTGTTGACGCGTCCGGTTAGGGCGCGCGCCACGGCAGCCATTCCTCTAGGCCCGCGGTTACCCGCGGGCTCAAGCCACCTACCCGCAAGCTCGGCCGAGCCGACCTCAGACGCTTGCCTATTTGGTGTTGCTCCGGATGGAGGTTGCCGCGTTTCACCCCCCGGTTTGACCCGGGGACTCGTCTCTGTGGCCCTGTTCGTCGCCTTCGCGCCGCTTGCGCGGCGTTTATACGCGCCGGGGTGTTACCCCGCATCCCGCTCTATGGAGCCCGGACTTTCCTCTGCGCTTGCGCGCAGCGGCTGCCTGGCCGACTCCCGCACCGATTCTACCCCGCCCACGGTACGCCGGAGCGGACGAAAATAGCGCGTGTCCTGGTAGAAAGCGGCATGGTCGTTTTCGGGCAACCAACCGGGATAGCCGAAAACCGGCAACGGTGCCAGCACGCGCGGCGTGAGCTCGCCCGCCGCAGCCCCCAACCACGCCGCCGACCGTCGGTCGAGGTCGGTCAGCAACTGCGCGGGCGCGAGGCGCAGCAGCGCCTGGTCGGTCGGAACGAAAAGCGCCTTGCACGTGATGCCGGGCCAGGGCCGGCGCGCCTGCTCGAGCACGGCGTGGCCGACGACCACGAAGCGCATCGTTTCCAGCACGTCGGCGCGCCGCTCCCAGAACAGTTCCTGCCAGCGAAAAGCGCGCACGAGTTCGACCAGCCCAGGGTCGGCGCAGGCGACGATCGCGCCGCCTTCGTCGAAAATCGTCAGCAGATCGCGCAGTGGGCCGCGCCGGCCGCCTTCGCGCGGAATCTGTGCGGCATGGCGCGCGTTGAGCATCGCCTTGGTGCGCGGAAAGGCGATCCAAGCGAGCGCGTTGAAAAGGTCGTGCCAGTTGCGCGGGCGCGTCGCGACTTCACCGCGCGCATGCACGCGCAGCTCGTAGTGCGCGTTTTCGGCCCGCGGCGCGACGAACCGCACCGCTTTGCCGCTCGCCGTGCGGGGCGCGGCGCCTAGCTCGCGCGCGAGCGCGTTGAGGCGCTCGGCATCGGGCCAATCCGTCTCCCGTGCCAGGCGCGCCAGCGCGGGCCGGACCGGCTCGTAGATCGGATGCGAGAAGTCCGCCCCGTACGGCCCCTCGGGGCTCAGGCCAGCTTCCATGGAATGGTCTCGCCGGCGCGCATCGGCACCAGCGTTTCGTCCCCGAAGGCGATCGACTGCGGCACTGCCCAGCCCTCGCGCACCAGCGCGATCTTTTCGGTATTCGGCGGCAGGCCGTAGAACTGCGGCCCGAACCGGCTGGCAAAGGCCTCGAGCCTGTCCAGCGCGCCGGCTTCCTCGAAGGCAATCGCGTACAGCTCGACGCCGGCGTGCGCGGTGTAGATTCCCGCGCAGCCGCACGAAGCTTCCTTGACGGAGCGCGCATGAGGCGCGCTGTCGGTGCCGAGGAAGAACTTGGGGTTGCCCGAGGTCGCCGCCTCGACCAGGGCTTCGCGGTGCTCCTCGCGCTTGAGCACCGGCAGGCAGTAATGGTGCGGCCGGATGCCTCCCATGAACAGCGCGTTGCGGTTCATCAGCAGATGGTGCGCGGTGATGGTCGCGGCGATGTTGGGGCCGGTGACCTCCACGTACTGTACTGCGTCGCGCGTGGTGACGTGCTCGAGCACGATCTTCAGGTCCGGAAAGCGATCGACCAGCGGGCCAAGCACCTGGTCGATGAAGGCCTTCTCGCGATCGAACACGTCGACCCCAGGATCGGTCACCTCGCCGTGCACCAGCAGCGGCATGCCGCTCTCCTGCATCTTCTCGAGCGCGTGGAAGCAGCGCGACAGGCGGGTCACGCCTTCGTCCGAATGCGTCGTCGCTCCGGCCGGATAGAGCTTGACGCCATGCACCCGGCCCGAAGCCCTGGCGCGCATGATTTCCTCGGGCGGCGTGTCGTCGGTGAGGTAGAGCGTCATCAGCGGCTCGAAGCGCGCGCCCTGCGGCAGCGCCGCGAGAATGCGCTCGCGGTAGTCGAGCGCCTGCTGCGTCGTACGCACCGCGGGCTTCAGGTTGGGCATCACGATCGCGCGCGCGAAGCGCCTCGCGCTGTCGGGCAGCACCGAGGCCATCGCCGCGCCGTCGCGAAGATGCAGATGCCAGTCGTCGGGGCGCAGCAGCTCGATGCGGTCCATGGGTCGCTATTATCCCGCGTCCTTGCCTTTTTTTCCGAGCGCCAGGGCGTACAGCTCGGCACGGGGCAGCCCGGTGATGCGCGCCGTGAGCCTTGCCGCGTCGCTGGCCGGAAGCTCCTGCAACAGGACGCCCAGCACGCGCTCGCCTTCGATCCGGTCCGGCGCGCGCGGCGCGCTGTCCGGGCCAAGGACGAGGACGAACTCGCCCTGCTGCCGGTGCGGCTGCGCGAGCAGCCAGGCACCGGCTTCGGCCAGTGGCAGGCGCGCGAGCTCCTCGAACTTCTTGGTCAGCTCGCGCGCGATCAGCAGTTCGCGCGCGCCGCCGAAGCGCACGCAGAGATCCTGAACCGTCTCCAGTACGCGATGCGGCGCCTCGTAGAAGATCACCGGGCACGCGGCTTCGAGCACCGCCAGCGCCTTGCGCCTTGCGCCGCGCGCCGCCGGCAGGAACCCGACGAACAGGAAGCTGCCGGCGACGAAACCCGACGCGCTGTAGGCCGCGAGCGCGGCGTTCGGTCCCGGCACCGGCACGACACGGATCCCCTCGCGGTGCGCCGCCGCGACCAGCAGTGCTCCCGGATCGGAGATGGCCGGCGTCCCCGCGTCGCTGATCAGCGACACATTCTTGCCGGCGCGCAGCGCGCCCAGCAGCCGCTCGGTCGCGGCGCGTTCGTTGTGCGCATGCAAAGGCACGACGCGCGCCGCGATGCCGTAGTGGGCGAGCAGGGTGCGCGAGGTGCGCGTATCCTCGCATGCGATCAGCTCGGCGTGCGCCAGCGCTTCGAGCGCGCGCGGGCTGGCGTCGGCGAGATTGCCGATCGGAGTGGCGACGATATGGAGGGTTCCGGCGCTCATGGCGGGTCAACGCGCCACGCGGGCGCGCGTTAAGCCTGCCATGAACCGGGCCGGGGCGCGAGCCGAGGATCTGTGCGCCGAAATGCTGCGCCGCGCGGGCCTGCGCATTCTGGCGCGCAACTGGCATTGCCGCCACGGGGAAATCGACCTCGTTGCCGAGGAAGGGGGTACCCTGGTGTTCGCGGAAGTGCGCCTGCGGCGCAACGCCCGCTACGGCGGTGCGGCGGAGAGCGTGACCCGCGCCAAGCGCGAGCGCCTGCTCGCCGCCGCGCGCCTGTATCTTGCCGGTCGCAAGGAAGTCAACTGCCGCTTCGACGTCTTGCTGCTCGACGGTGCGCAAGAGCCGGCAATCCAATGGATTCGCGACGCGTTCACGGAATAGCCAATAAAACGCGGTGTAAAATGCCGCATGGGCCACGCGGAGCAGAATGCCGAAATCGCATTGCGCGTCGCGGCGCAATTTGCCGACAGCGCGCAGCTGAAGCAGACCGCGGCGCCGGCGCTCGCCGGGCCGATCGCGCATGCGGCCGGATTGATGGCGGACGCGTTGCGCGCCGGCGGCAAGGTACTTGCCTGCGGCAACGGCGGCTCGGCGGCCGACGCACAGCACTTCGCGGCGGAGCTGGTGAACCGCTTCGAGACCGAGCGCCCGCCGCTTGCGGCGGTGGCGCTGACCACGGACTCCTCGGCGCTCACCGCGATCGCCAATGATTACAGCTACGAACAGGTATTCGCGAAGCAGCTGCGCGCGCTCGGGCGCAAGGGCGACGTGCTGCTGGCCATTTCCACCAGCGGCAACTCCGCCAGCGTGCTCGAGGCCGTGCGGGCGGCGCGCGAGCTCGAGCTGCGCGTGGTGGCGCTGACCGGCAACGGCGGCGGCAAGCTTGCGCCGCTGCTTGGCGCGGGCGATGTTCACATCTGCGTTCCTCACACGCGAACGGTGCGGATACAGGAAGTGCACCTGCTCGCGCTGCACTGCATGTGCGACGCGATCGACTTTCAGCTATTTGGAGCGAGGCAATGAAGAAAGACAACCTGCTGCTTGCATTCGTCCTTTCCGGCTCCGTCGTGCTGCTCCAGGGCTGCTTCCCCGCCGTCGTCGGGGTGGGCGCCGGGGCGGTGTTATCGGCCTCCGACCGGCGCACGACCGGCGCCCAGGTCGAGGACGAAGGCATCGAGCTCAAGACCAAGGGCCGAATCGGCGAGCGCTACGACGACAAGGTGCATGTTGACGTCGCCTCCTTCGACCGCTCGGTCCTGCTGACGGGCGAGGTTCCCGACGCGAAGACCAAGGCCGACATCGAGAAGATCGCGCTGGGGGTGCAGAACGTGCGCGGCGTGACCAACGAGATCGAAATCGCCGGGATTCCCTCGGCGCCGGCGCGCGCCAACGACGGCTACCTCACCGCCAAGGTGAAGGGGCGCTTCCTGGACGCCGACAAGTTCAATCCGCTCCACGTCAAGGTGATCTCCGAGGCGGGTGTGGTGTACCTGATGGGCATCGTGACCGAACAGGAGGCCGCCGACGCGGTAGAGGTTGCGCGCACTACCGGCGGCGTGCGCAAGGTGGTCAAGATCTTCGAATACTGCAAACCTACCGACGACATCTGCCGGCCGCGCGAGAAGGCTGCGGTCGCGCCGAAGAAGTAACCCCCTGCGGCAGACCGCGTTCCGCGTGGCGCAGACACCGCCAGATTTCGAACGCAAGGTCCGCCCGCCCAGGGACCTCGGGCGCTGGCTTGGATTGCTTGCGCGGCCGCTGGTATTCACCAACGGCGTATTCGACCTGCTGCACCGGGGCCACGTCACCTACCTGGCCCGCGCGCGCGCCTGCGGCGCCTCGCTGCTGGTGGCGCTGAACGGGGACGCTTCCGCGCGGCGCCTCGGCAAGGGCGAGGACCGGCCGCTCAATCCGCTCGAGGACCGCATGGCCGTTGTCGCCGCGCTGGAGGCGGTGGGCGCGGTGACCTGGTTCGACGAGGACACCCCCGCGACGCTGATCGAGGCATGCCGCCCGGACGTGCTGGTCAAGGGCGGCGACTGGCCCGTCGAGCGCATCGTCGGCGCGCGCGAGGTCCTGGCGCGCGGCGGGCAGGTGCATTCGATCCCGTTCGAGCACGAGCGCTCCACCACGCGCCTGCTCGAGCGAATCCGCCGCGCGCCGCGGGCTTGAGCGGCCGGGCGATCGCGGTACACTTTCGCATGCGTCTGCACCAGCTCAAGATCGATTACGACGCGGAGCAGGACAGGCTTCTGATGCTCGTTTCTGCGAGCGACGGGGTCGAAGTGCGCCTGACGCTGACGCGGCGCTTCGTCAAACTGCTCTGGCCGCTGCTGGTGAAGCTGGCCGAGGAGGCGAGCCCCCGGATCCGCACCCAGGCCAATCCCGAGGCGCGCAAGGCCTTGTTCGGGATCGAGCACGAACAGGCGGTCGCGCGCGCCGATTTTTCGCGCGCCTACGAAGACAAGCCTCGCGCGACGCCGTTGGGCGAGGCGCCTTTGCTGCTGGCTCGAATCCAGACCGGACGCAACCGCGAAGGCCAGCCGGTCGTCGCGCTGCACCCGGCCGAGGGCAGCGGCGTGACCCTGACTTTCGATTCCGTGCTGCTGCACTCCGTGTGCCGGCTGCTGCAGGCCGCGGTGAAGAAGAGCGACTGGGACATGGACCTGCGGCTGCCCGACTCGGAAGCGCGGCAGCCCGCCGAGCGCACGCCGCGTACGCTCAACTAGCGCGCATCGTCTCGAGCTGCTCGGAAATCTCGAGCCATTCCGTCTCCGCGCGTGCGAGCTCCCACTTGAGCCGCGCGTCATCCTCCAGCGCCCCGGCGAGCGCCTGCTTTTGCGCGTCGGCGTACAGCGCGGGCTCGGCGAGCCGCGCGACCACCGCGGCGTGCTCGGCCGATAGCTTCTCCACCCTGGCTTCGACGCGCGCGAGC
>JBAUTW010000104.1:0-5850 GCA_049582365.1 Burkholderiales bacterium
GGGCAGCACGGCGTCGAGCGGCGCGACGCCACGGGGCGCATGCATCGGCATGAATTTCCCGAGGCGCCGGTGCGGCAAGCCGCAAAGCGCCTGGCCGCCTTCGCCGCCGCGCACCCGGGCCTGCTGCTGGAGGACAAGGGACATAGCCTGGCGCTGCACTACCGCCTCGCGCCGCGGCTCGAGGGCGAGGCGCGCGCGCTGCTGGACCGGGTGTTGGCGGAGCTCGGCGAAGGCTTCGAGCTGCAACGCGGCAAGATGGTGCTCGAGATCAGGCCGGGCGGGCGTGACAAGGGCAGCGCGATCGCCGAATTCATGGCCGAGGCGCCGTTTCGCGGCCGCACGCCGGTGTTCATCGGCGACGACCTGACCGACGAGTTCGGCTTCGGCGTCGTCAACGGCATGGGCGGCATATCGATCAAGGTGGGCGAAGGGCCCTCGCAGGCGCACTGGCGCATCGCCGACGCGCAAGAGGTGCGCGCCTGGCTGGGCGAGTGGGCCGCGCGCCAGGCGCGGCAGCGAGCGTGATGCCGCAGTCGCCCGAGCTCGCGCTGATCGGCAACGGCAGCATCTCCGCGTTGATCGACGGCCGCGGCGAGCTGTAGTGGGCCCGCCCTGGGATCAGGCGTCCTGAAAGCCCGCGCCGACGCGCGCATAGAGCAATAAGTGCACTAATAGAAGGGTCTTGCGGCGTGGCGGGCATATGCGCCGCGCTCCAAGATTCTTCATAGCACGGCGGGAATTCGGCGCTATGCTGTGCATTGCGGTTGGCGCGTTCTTCGTCAGTGTCGTTCGAGGACTGGTGCTTCAACCCGAGATGATTCGCGACGCCGGAATTCTGGAAAGTTACATCGGCGACCTGCTCGGCGCCATGCCGGAGGCGTGCTTCATGGTCGATCCGGGCGCCCGCGTCGTGCTGGCCAACGCTTGCGCCGAGAAACTGTTCGGATACGCGAACGGGCAGATGCGCGGCAAGGATATCGCCGCGCTCATGCCCGAGCGCTTCCGTAGCGCGCACGCCGGCCACAGCGCGGACTACTTTGCGCGGCCGCGCAATCGCGCCATGGGCGTGGGATTGAGCCTGTGGGCCCTGCACGCTGAGGGGCGGGAATTCCCGGTCGAGATCAGCCTCAGTCCGATCGAATCGGACCGCGGGACTTACGTTCTCGGAACGGTGCGCGACGTCAGCCGGAGCGAGGAGCGCTACCGCGCGGTGTTCGAGCAGCTCGCGGTCGGCGTGGTGCGCAGCGATTTGGACGGGAATTTGCTGAACGTCAATCAGAAGTTCTGCGAGCTGTCGGGCTATACGCGGGCGGAGGCGCTGGCGCTCGACATCGGCCACCTGACGCACCCCGACGACATCGCACGCAGCGTCGCGGCGAGGGCCCGCATGCTCGGCGGGTCAGAATCGAACTACGAGCGGCAAGTGCGCCTCGTCGGCAAGGGCGGATCCGAAATCTGGACGCACATCACGACGTCGCTGGTCCGGGACGCGGATGGCCGGCCGCTGCATTTCATCTCGGTGCTCCACGACATCACCCCGCAGAAGAGGGCGGAGCAGGAGCAGCGCGAGTCCGAGCTGCGGTTCCGCCAGGTCACCGAGAACATCCGCGAGGTGTTCTGGCTCACCGATCCCCTGAAGAGCGATATCCTCTACGTCAGCCCCGCATACGAGGCGATCTGGGGTCGCAGCACGCAGGCGCTCTACGCATCGCCGCGCCAGTGGATGGAGGCGATCCATCCGCAGGACCGGCGGCGCGTGTTCGAGGCGGCGCAGACGAAGCAGGCGAGCGGGACCTACGACGAGGAGTACCGCATCGTGCGCCCGGACGGCGGCGTGCGCTGGATCAGGGACCGCGCATTCCCGGTGCGCAACGCGGAGCAGGATGTCATCCGGGTGGCCGGCGTGGCCGAGGACATCACCGAGCGCAAGCGCGCGGCCGACGAGCTGGGAGAGAGCGAGCGCCGTTTCGGCGAGATTCTGGGCAAGGTGCAACTGGTGTCGATGATGCTCGATCGCGACGCCCGGATCACCTACTGCAACGACTACCTGCTGCGGCTGACGGGATGGACGCGCCACGAGGTCATCGGCCGCAACTGGTTCGAGCGGTTCGTTCCGCCGCAAACCGCGCGCGAACTGAACGGCGTGTTCAAGTCGCTGCTCTCCGACCTGCCTGATGCCGCGCACTACGAGAACGAGATCCTCACGCGCGCGGGCGGCCGCAGGCTGATCCGCTGGAACAATATCGTGCTGCGCTCCCTCGCCGGGGAGGTGATCGGCACAGCGAGCATCGGCGAGGACGTCACCGAACGCAAACAGAGCGAGGAGCTGCACGCAAGGTTGGCGGCGATCGTGGAATCCTCCGACGATGCGATCGTCGGCAAGAACCTCGAGGGCTTGATTACGAGCTGGAACAGCGGCGCCGAGAAATTGCTCGGTTACCTTGCCGTAGAGGCGGTCGGCAGGCCGGTAGCCCTCATCGTGCCGGACGATCGTCTGGCCGAGGAGCAGGAGATTCTCGAGCGGCTGCGGCGCGGCGAGCGCGTCACCCATTTCGAGACCGTGCGCAGGCGCAAGGACGGAAGCCTGATCGACGTGTCGCTCACGATTTCGCCGATCCGCGACGCCGAGGGGCGCGTTGTCGGGGCGTCGAAGATCGCGCGCGACATCACCGAGCACAAGCGCGCCGACGTCAAGATCCGCCACCTGAACCGCGTCTACGCCGTGCTCAGCAGCATCAACGGGCTGATCGTGCGGGTGCGCAGCCGGGAGGAGCTGTTCGGCGACGCCTGCCGCATCACCGTCGAACAGGGGCAATTCAAGCTCGCCTGGCTGGGCATGGTCGATCGCGCGGCAAAGCGGGTGAAGGTAGAAGCGTGGCACGGAGCCGATCGCGATTACGTCGAGCGCCTGCCGCTGGGGCTGGGCGAGCCCGGGTCCGCCGCGACCAGCCTGGCGGGACTCGCGATCAGCGAGCGCAGGTCGATGATCGGCAACGACCTGGAGCGGGACCCGCGGGTCCTGTTGCCTAAGGAGTCGCTCGCGCGCGGCTTCCGTTCCGCCGTCGTACTGCCGTTGCTGGTCGCCGGCGAGGCCGTCGGAGTGCTGACGCTTTATGCCGGCGAAGCCGGCTTCTTCGACGAAGAGGAGATGAAGCTGCTGCACGAGCTGGCGGCGGACATCGCGTTCGCGCTCGACCACATCGAGAAGGCGAACCAGGTGGACTATCTCGCCTACTACGACCAGTTGACGGGCCTGGCCAATCGAACGCTGTTTCTCGAGCGCCTGAACCAGATCGTGCACGCGGCGCGCATCGCCGGGGACGAATTCGCCGTCGTGCTCGCCGACGTCGAGCGCCTGAGAACGGTGAACGACTCGCTCGGCCGCCAGGCGGGCGACGAGCTGCTCAAGCAGGTCGGGGAGCGCCTGTCGCGTAGCGCGGACGGCGGCAATCCGGCGCGCATCAGCGGCGACGTCTTTGCGCTCGTGCTCCAGGGGGCGATGGGCCGGTCCGGGGTGGAGCGCCGGCTGGAGGGCGTCTGGCACGAGGCCTTCGGCAAGGCCCTGCGGGCGGGCAATACCGAAGTCCGGGTCTCCGCGAGGGCGGGCGTCGCATTGTTCCCGAACGACGGCGCCGACGCGGAAGTCTTGCTGCGCAACGCCGAGGCCGCGCTCAGGCGGGCCAAGGAAGTCGGCGAGCGGCATGTCTTCCACGCGCCCGAGATGGCCGAACGCAGCGCCCAGAAGCTCACCCTGGAGACCAGGCTGCGGCAGGCGCTCGAGAACGACGAGCTGGTGCTGCACTACCAGCCGAAGGTGGACGTCGAGACGCGGCGCATCGTAGGCGTGGAAGCTCTGATCCGGTGGCAGAGCCCCGATTTGGGGCTCGTGCCGCCGATGAAGTTCATCCCGCTGATGGAAGAGACCGGCCTGATCCTGGAGGCGGGCGCCTGGGCGCTGGTGAAGGCCGTGGGCGATCACGACCGATGGATGCAGCTGGGATTGCCGGCGCCGCGCGTCGCGGTCAACGTGTCGCCGATCCAACTGCGCAAGCGGGATTTCGTCGTCACACTGGCGCAGGCCGTCAAGCGCGGCGCGGCGGCGCCGGCGATCGACCTGGAGATCACGGAAACCCTCCTGATGGAGAACATCGAGGGCAACATCCAGAAACTGAAGGAAGTCCGCGCGCTCGGAATCGGCATTGCGATCGACGATTTCGGCACCGGCTATTCGTCGCTGGCCTATCTGGCGAAGCTGCCGGTCCAGACCCTCAAGATCGACCGCTCGTTCATTATTACCATGCTCGACGATCCCGACTCGATGACGCTGGTACAGACGATCATCTCGCTCGCGCATTCGCTGAGGCTGAAAATCGTCGCCGAGGGAGTCGAATCGGAGGACCAGGCGAAATTCCTGCACCTGCTCCGCTGCGACGAGATGCAGGGCTACCTGATCAGCCGCCCGGTTGCGTTCGAGCAGATGACGGCCCTGCTGCAAAGCGAGAAGACCGCCTGAGCGCCAGGCGGCGTCGAGCGGCTTGAGCTCGGCTTCGAGCAGAACAGGACCGCGAGGTCGCCGCCGTTGAGGATCGGCAGCCAGCTGTTGGGCCAGTGCGCCATGAAGTACGCGACCGCCATGTCGCCGCACAGGACGAATGCGACCGGGCGACCACAGCGCGAAGAGGTCCTGATATTTGCTCATATCCCGCCTCCGTTGTTATCCGGCCGACGAATCGCTTAGGATGGACTAAATCGGGCCAGCGAATTTCGGCGTAAAGGGGACAGCGACTTGGACAAGATCAACATTCAGTTCACCCTGTTTTCCGCCTTCTACTCGCCGCTCATCTCGACCATGTCGGGCGGCTTCCTCAGGGCCGAGGGGCTCGATCCGCAGTGGTCGGTGGCGAAGCCGGGAGTGTCGGCGATCGAGGCGCTGAAGGACGGCTCGGCGCACGTGGTGCAATCGGCGCTCAGCCAGGGCTTCGCCTCGCTCGACAAGGGCGAGACGCCGCCCGCGCTGCACTTCGCCCAGGTCAACGAGATGGACGGTTTCTTTCTTACCGGGCGCGAGGCGGACCCGGACTTCAGCTGGCACAAGCTCGAGGGCGCCGAGGTGGTGATGTTCAAGGCCGGCCAGCCGCGCGCGATGTTCAGGTACGCCTGCCACAAGGCGGGGATCGACTTCGACAGGATCAAGCCGATCTGCCCCGGCGGCGCGGCCGACATCGACGCGGCGTTCCGCGCCGGGCAGGGGCGCTACGTGCAGCAGCAGGGCCCGTTCCCGCAGCAGCTCGCCGCCGACGGCGTCGGGCACATCGTGGCCCAGGTCGGCAGGCAGATCGGGCCGTGCGGCTTTTCCAGCCTCGCGGCGACGCGCGCATGGCTCGCGAGCGACATGGCGAAGGCCTTCATGCGCGCCTACCGCAAGACTCGGCGCTACATGAACGAGACGTCGGCGGCCGAGATCGCGAAAGCGGAGAAACCGTACTTTGCCAAGATCGACGAGAAGGTGCTGGCCGAGTGCATCGGCACCTACCAGCAGCTCGGCTGCTGGACCCCGCACGTCGAGATCACGCGCGCGGCCTACGAGAAGACGCTCGACATATTCGAATACAACGGCCTGCTGAAGCAGCGCTACCGCTACGAGCAGGTCTGCGCCGCGCCGCCGGCCTAGCGCGTTCCGAGCGCGCGGCGCGCGGCCAGCAGCAGCGCGCTCCAGCCGAACGAGGTCGCGAGGCCCAGCAGCAGAGCCTACCACACGCCGAGCGGCACGGCAAAGTGCACCACCGCGAACGCAAGGCCGAGCCCGAGCAGCGGCGCCTGGGCGTTGGCGAGCACGCTCGCGGTCGCGGG
>JBAUTW010000105.1:0-27348 GCA_049582365.1 Burkholderiales bacterium
GTGCGGGGGTCGGCGCCGCCATGGGCTTCGCCTCGGGCTTCTTCACCAGCTCGGGATCGCATTCGGCGTTTGCCATCGCGGGCGTCCAGTCACTGGAACGCCAGCACAATCCGGCGCTGTCCTTCCAGACAATGCCGCCGGCGGCGGCCGAGGTCCAGTAGCCGTCGTCAGTTTGCGCCGCGGCATTGAATGATGTCGCGGACAGGGCCAGCCCGGCGGCGACGGAAATGAACATCCATGTCTTCTTGGTCATTGGGAGTTCTCCGGTGTGTGGAGGCCGTTGCTGCAGAGCAGCATATGACTAGTGTGGAGGGGTCTGCTTAAAACAACCTTAATTTACAAGGTCTTGTGGGAGCCCGCGCATGGGGGCTCAAGGGTGATGGTCCGAACTCGGGGACAGTGCACTTTGCCACATTTCGCACCTTGTGTCTAAGCCTGCGAAGGCGCTTACCTGTAGCGCCCTTTCGCTCATGACCAGACGTCCAGCGACCCAGACGTGGCTGACGTGCTCGCGCCCGGCGGCGTAAACGAGATGCGATACGACGTCGTAGCGAGGCCGTAGTTCCGGCCCGCTTAGACGTACTGCGGCGAAGTCCGCCTCCTTGCCTTGCACGATCGATCCAATCCTGGATTGCAGCCCGAGCGCTGCCGCGCCGCCGAGCGTCGCAGCGCGCAGCGCGGCGTGGGCGGGCATCGCTTCGGCATCGTGCGCGACCGCCTTTGCAAGCAACGCCGCGGTACGCATTTCCTGGAACATGTCGAGGCGGTTATTGCTTGCCGCGCCGTCGGTGCCGAGCGCTACGTTCACTCCGGCCTCGAGCAGCGCGGCGACAGGCGCGAAGCCGCTCGCCAGTTTCAGGTTCGATGAAGGGCAATGCACGACGGAGCAGCCATAGCGGGCAAGCAGGGCAATTTCGGCGCCCGAGACGTGTACTGCGTGCACGGCGATGAGCCCGGGACCGAGCAGGCCCAGGCGGTGCAGTCGTTCGAGCGGCCGAGCGCCGTGCTCAAGCTCCGAGCGCGCAACCTCATCCGCGGTCTCGTGTAAATGCAGATGCACCGGCAGGTCGAGCTCCGCTGCGAGCTTGGCGACCTTGGCAAAGCTCTCGTCCGACACCGTATAGGGCGCATGCGGCGCCAGGCAAAAGCTGAGCAACGGCTGGTCCACATAACGATCGCGCAGCGCCAGACCCTTGCGCAAGTAGTCATCGGGATCCGCGGCGTAAGGGGACGGGAAGTCGATTACGATCGCGCCCAGGCAGGCACGCATATTCGCCGCGAGCGCCGCTTCCAGTGCGGCCTCCGGAAAATAGTACATGTCGTTGAAGCAGGTGGTGCCTCCGCGCAGCATCTCCGCGCAGGCGAGCAAAGTCCCGTCCTTCACGAACTGCGGCGAAACGTGCTTGGCTTCGGCGGGCCAGACGTGCTCCTGCAGCCAGCGCATCAGGGCCATGTCGTCCGCGATTCCGCGCATCAGCGACATCGCCGCATGAGTATGCGCGTTGACCAAACCCGGAATCAGAGCATGCTCGGGAAGGTCGATCGCCGGGTACTGGGCAAAGCGCTTCCGGGCGAGCTCGACGGGGATGACGGCCTCAATTCGCCCGTCGCGCACCGCCACCGCATGCCGCTCCAGCACCGTACCCGCCGGTTCGACGGGTACCACCCAGCGCGGAAGAATCAGCGTAGTCGTAGTGTCTGGCACAGAAAGGTCCCGGGCTGGCGGGGCCTCCCCCGATGGTTCTGGCTGACCCGCCGCGACGCAAGCACGCGGCCATCGCCGGCGATTCGACGCATTTTAGGCATAGCGCGCACGCCGCGACAAGGCGTCGCCTAGGCGCCCGTTCGCGCTAGAGCGATCTCGATCGGATTGCCCGCCGCAGCGCCGGATAACCGCTCGGGAACCGGGGAAGAGCATCGTTCCGCGTGCTAAAATTTCCCGTTTTTCTCGTCGTCCTCGCCTGCCGCGCTCCGTCGGCGCGCAGTGGGCAGTCGCCGAGACCCGTAATTCGCGAGCCGAGCATGGATCAATTCGCAAAGGAAACGCTCCCGGTCAGCCTCGAAGAGGAGATGCGCCGATCGTATCTCGACTACGCCATGAGCGTTATCGTCGGGCGCGCGCTGCCGGACGTGCGGGACGGGCTAAAGCCGGTGCATCGGCGAATCTTGTACGGCATGAACGAGCTCGGCAACTACTGGAATCGCCCATACAAAAAGTCCGCGCGCGTCTCGGGGGACGTCATGGGCAAGTACCACCCGCACGGCGACGCGGCGATATACGACACGATGGTGCGCATGGCGCAACCCTTCAGCCTGCGCTACTTGCTGATTGACGGGCAGGGGAACTTCGGTTCAATCGACGGCGACAACGCGGCAGCGCCGCGCTACACCGAGGTGCGACTGACCAAGTTCGCACATGAAATGCTGGCCGACATCGACCGCGAGACGGTGGATTTTGTGCCCAACTACGATGGACAGGAGCAAGAACCGGCAGTCCTGCCGGCACGCGTGCCGAACCTGCTGGTCAACGGGTCTTCCGGCATCGCCGTCGGCATGGCGACCAATATTCCGCCGCACAACCTGTCTGAGGTGGTCGACGCGTGCTTGCACGTGCTGCACCATCCTCAATGCGCGATCGAGGAGCTGATCAAGCTGATGCCGGCGCCGGACTTTCCGACAGCCGGCATCATCTACGGCGTTTCCGGCGTGCTCGAGGGCTACCGTACGGGTCGAGGCCGGGTCGTCATTCGCGCACGCACGCACTTCGAAGACATCGGCAAGGGTGACCGACAGGCGATCATCGTCGACGAGCTTCCATACCAGGTAAACAAGAAGACCTTGCTCGAAAAAATTGCGGAACTGGTGGTGGACAAGAGAATTGAGGGCATTTCCGACATTCGGGACGAATCCGACAAGGACGGCATGCGCGTGGTGATCGAGCTCAAGCGCAACGAGATTCCCGAGGTCGTGTTAAACAACCTCTACAAGCTGACCCAGCTGCAGGACACCTTCGGCATGAATATGGTCGCGCTGGTCGACGGACAGCCGAGGGTGCTCGACCTGAAGTCGATACTCGAGGCGTTCATCGCGCACCGACGCGAAGTCGTGACGCGGCGCACAGTGTTCGAACTGCGCAAGGCGCGCGAGCGCGGCCACGTGCTCGAGGGGCTGGCTGTTGCGCTATCGAACGTGGACGAGGTTATCGAGCTGATCAAGAAGGCGCCGACGCCGGCGGACGCCAAGCGCGGACTGATGGGGAGGGTCTGGCAATCGCAGCTGGTGCGCGAAATGTTGACCAGGGCCGCGGCCGAACAGTACCGGCCGGAGGGCCTTGGCGCGGAGTTCGGGCTCGCCGACGAAGGCTACCGCCTGTCGGACGAGCAGGCGCAGGCGATACTGGAACTGCGCCTGCAGCGCCTCACCGGTCTCGAGCAGGACAAGATCCGCGACGAGTACCGGGAAGTGATGGAAGCGATTGCCGATCTGCTCGACATTCTCGACAAGCCGGCGCGCGTGGTGGCGATCATCGCTGACGAGTTGGCGAAGGTGCGGCAGGAGTTCGGCGATGCGCGCAAGAGCGAGATCGTGACCGTTGCAGAGGATATTTCGCTCGAGGACCTGATCGCGCCGCAGGACATGGTGGTGACTTTCTCGCATGGCGGATACGCCAAGTCCCAGCCGCTCACCGATTACCGCGCGCAGCGCCGCGGAGGACGCGGCAGGATGGCGGCGGCGACCAAGGAAGACGACTTCATCGAGCGACTTTTCGTCGCGCACTCGCATGACTACCTGCTGTGCTTTTCCAGCCGCGGCCGTCTGTACTGGCTGAAAGTATATGAGGTGCCGCAGGGAAGCCGCGCCAGCCGCGGCAAGCCGGTGGTGAACATGTTCCCGCTCGAGGAAGGGGAGAAGATCACTGCGGTCGTGCCGGTGCGCGAATTCGACGAGCAGCACTACGTGTTCATGGCGACAGCGAAAGGCACGGTGAAGAAGACCGCGCTGGTCGACTTTTCGCGCCCCCGACCCTCCGGAATCATCGCCGTCAATCTCGACGAGGGCGACTACCTTGTCGGCGCGGCGCTGACCGACGGCAGCTGCGACGCGATGCTCTTCTCGTCGGAGGGCAAAGCGATACGCTTTTCCGAAGATGACGTCCGCTCAATGGGGCGCCAGGCAACCGGTGTGCGCGGCATGCGCCTGGGCGCCGGTGCGCGAGTGGTATGCATGCTGGTGGCGAGGAACGAGGAACAGACCGTACTCACCGCGACCGAGAACGGTTTCGGCAAGCGGACCGCGGTGAAGGAATACACGCGTCACGGCCGCGGAGGGCAGGGAATGATCGCAATCCAGGCCTCGGACCGAAACGGTCAGCTGGTCGGCGCGGTAATGGTGGACGACCGAGACGAGGTGATGCTCATCTCGACCGGCGGCGTGCTGATTCGAACCGCGGTGGCTCAGATCCGCGAGCAGGGCCGAAGCACCCAGGGAGTTACGCTGATTGCACTGGACGAGGGCGAGAAGCTCGCTGGCCTCGAGCGCATCGATGAGCGCGACGATCAGGTGAACGGCAACGGCTCCGGCGGAGACGATGCCGGCGAAGAGCCGGATGCCGTGCCGCCCGGCGAGACCCTGCACTGATGAGCCGCCTGTTCAACTTTAGCGCCGGGCCCGCGATGTTGCCGGAGGAGGTGCTCGCCCGCGCCGGCGACGAAATGCTCGACTGGCACGGCTCCGGCATGTGCGTGATGGAGATGAGCCATCGAGGCAAGGAATTCATCAAGATTGCGGAGGAAGCCGAACAGGACCTGCGCGACCTGATGTCTATCCCGGTCGATTACAAGGTCCTATTTCTACAGGGCGGCGGGACGCTGCAATTCGCACAGGTGCCGATGAACTTGCTCGATGGCAGGGGCAAGGCGGACTACGTCCTCACCGGGGAATGGTCGAAAAAGGCGGCCAAGGAAGCGCGGGCATACTGCGATGTGCACGTCGCGGCAAGCTCGGAAGACCGCAACTTCACTTACGCGCCGCCGCAGCAGGCATGGGATGTGAGCGCCGACGCGGCGTATGTGCATTACTGCTCGAACGAGACGATAGGTGGGGTCGAGTTCAACTGGATTCCGGATTGCGGCAGTGTTCCGCTGGTCGCCGATGCGTCCTCGCATATCCTCTCGCGTCCGATGGACGTGTCGAAGTTCGGGCTGATCTACGCCGGCGCACAGAAGAACGTGGGTCCCGCGGGACTCACGATCGTGATCGTGCGCGAGGATCTGATAGGACACGCGCAGAAAGGCACGCCGACGGTGATGGACTACAAGCAGCAGGCGGACGCGGGGTCGATGCTTAACACGCCGGCGACCTACGCCATTTACGTTGCCGGCCTGGTATTCAAATGGATCAAGCGTGCAGGCGGGCTCGCCGGGATCGAACAGCGCAACCTTGCCAAGGCGAACCTGCTTTACGATCTTCTCGACCGTAGCGCATTTTTCCGCAATCCCGTGGCGCAGAGTGACCGCTCGCGCATGAATGTGCCGTTCACCCTCGCGGATCCGAAGCTGGACTCCGAGTTCCTCAAGGGCGCCGAAGAGCGCGGAATGGTCCAGCTCAAGGGCCATCGCTCGGTCGGCGGCATGCGTGCGTCGATCTACAACGCGATGCCCCTCGAGGGGGTGCAGCGCCTGGTCGCGTACATGAAGGAATTCGAAGCGCGGCATGGCTAAGCATGCTGCGCGCAAGACCGAGATCCTGGTACTGAACCAGATCTCGCCGGCGGGGCTGAAACAATTCCCTGCGGAGAGCTACGCCACGATGAGGGAGTCGAAGTCGCCGGACGCGATTCTCCTTCGCTCCCACGATCTGCACGGTTATGCATTCGGGCCGAATCTGAAGGCGGTCGGGCGCGCCGGCGCCGGCGTCAATAATATTCCGGTGAGCGAGCTCTCGGCGCGCGGTGTGCCTGTATTCAACGCGCCGGGGGCGAACGCGAACGCGGTAAAAGAGCTTGTGCTTGCCGGAATCTTGTTGGCCGCACGCAACCTTGCCCCCGCATTGGAGTTTGTGCGGGCGCTCGATTCGCGCGCGGCAGACCTGGAGCGCGTGGTCGAGGAGGGCAAGAAGCAATTCGCCGGCGTGGAACTGCCCGGACATACCCTGGGTGTTATCGGCCTTGGCAAGATCGGCAGCATGGTGGCGGATGCGGCGATCCGCCTCGGCATGCACGTGCTCGGCTACGACCCGGAAATCACGGTGGATGCGGCGTGGGGACTTCCGTCCGCGGTGCGACGAGCGAGCTCGATCGATGAGGTCCTGCGCGCGAGTCACTTCGTCACGCTGCACGTGCCGTTGCTGGAGTCCACCCGCAATATGATCGGTGCGCACAACATCGAACTGCTGCGGGCGGGCGCGGTCCTGCTCAACTTTTCGCGCGAGGGTGTAGTCGAGGATGCCGCAGTGCTCAAAGCGCTAGCTGCGCACCGGCTGAAGTACTACGTGAGCGATTTTCCCGCGACGGAATTGCTTGGAGCGCCTGGCGTCGTGGCGCTGCCGCATCTCGGTGCCTCGACCCGCGAAGCGGAGGAGAACAGCGCGGTGATGGTCGCGCACCAACTGCGCGATTACCTCGAGGACGGGATCGTGCGCAACGCGGTCAATTTCCCCGAGGCCACGATGGCGCGCGAATCGCCGTTCCGGCTGGCGATCGCGAACGCGAATGTCCCGGACATGCTGGCGCGGATCTCCCATGTTCTGGGCAGGAGCGGGATCAACATCCACAACATGCTGAACAAGTCGCGCGCGAACATGGCGTATACGCTGGTCGACGTCGATAGCGAGGTCATGCAGCGGACGCTCGACGAACTGCGCCAGATCGACGGCGTGCTCGGGGTGCGCTATCTTCCCAAAAAGGAAGACTGAATTGGCCGGACCTGCGGCAACGAATTCGGAATGGGACGGGAGAGCGGTGGGAGAAATCGAGAAACTCCGCGGCGAGATCGACGCGATTGACGACGAGCTGCTCGCGCTCGTCAATCGGCGGGCGGACCTGGCGCGCCGCATCGGCGAGCTGAAGGCGGGCGGCGGTGCCTACCGCCCCGAACGGGAGGCGGAGATCCTGCGACGCATCGTGCTGGCCAATCCCGGGCCGCTTTCGGGGGAGCGCGTGAGCGCCGTGTTCCGCGAAGTGATTTCGGGCTGTAGGGGAATGGAAACCGCGATCCGCGTCGCGTACTTGGGGCCGGAAGGGACCTTCAGCGAGCAGGCGATGAGGAGGCAGTTCGGCCAGGCCGCAGAGGGGCTGCCCGGCGTGTCGGTGGACGAAGTGTTCCGCCAGTGCGAATCCGGCGCCGCGCAGTTCGCCGTCGTTCCGGTCGAAAATTCGACCGAGGGCGCCGTTGGGCGTACGCTCGATCTGCTGTTGCTCACGCCGCTCAGGATCTGCGGCGAGGTCGAGTTGCGGGTGCACCAGAACCTGATGTCGCGCGCAGCCGACCTGAAATCGATCCGGCGCCTGTACTCGCACGCGCAGTCGCTCGCCCAGTGCAATGCGTGGCTCAACCAGAACCTGCCGAACGCGGAGCGCGTTCCCGTGGCGTCGAACGGCGAGGCTGCACGACGCGCCGCGGAAGAAGAGGACGCCGCGGCGATTGCCGGAACCGCAGCGTCGGAACGATACCGCTTGAACCTGCTCGCGCGCTCGATCGAGGATGATCCAAGCAATACCACGCGCTTCCTGGTGCTCGGCACGCTCGATTGCGCGCCGAGCGGCAACGACCGGACCGCTATGGTGATGTCGGCCGAGAACAAGCCCGGCGCCGTTCACGCATTGTTATCGCCGCTCGCCGTGAACGGCGTCAGCATGACGCGAATCGAATCACGTCCATCTCGAGCAATGCGCGACGCGCTTTGGGAGTACGTATTCTTCATCGACGTTCAGGGCCACCAGAAGGACGCGCGTGTCGCAGCGGCGCTTGCCGAGCTGCGGCGGCAAGCGCCGTTTCTGAAGGTGCTGGGTTCCTATCCCGCTGCGGTCGCCTAGCGGGGCATCAGCCATGGGTGCTTTACCGACGAAAATGGATCTCTGCGAACTTTCGCCTTCGTACGTACGCTCGATCGCACCCTACCAGCCGGGAAAGCCGATTTCCGAGTTGGCGCGCGAGATGGGGCTGGAAGAGAAGAACATCGTGAAGCTCGCGTCGAACGAGAATCCGCGTGGCATCGGACCGAGAACGCGCGCCGCGATCGACGCGTCCCTGGGCGACGTCGCACGCTACCCCGACGGCAACGGCTACGAGCTGAAGGTCGCCTTGTCGAAGCGCTACGGAATCGAGATGTCCTCGATCGTGCTCGGCAACGGGTCGAACGATGTGCTCGAGCTGGTCGCGCTGGCGTTCCTCGCTGCCGGGCGCTCGGCGGTGTTCTCACAGCACTGCTTCGCGGTCTATCCGCTCGCGACGCAGGCGCGCGGCGCGCGCTCGATCACGGTTGCGGCCAAGGACTTTGGGCACGACCTCGACGCGATGGCGGCCGCGATCGGCGACGACACCTACGTGGTCTGGGTCGCGAATCCGAACAACCCCACGGGGACGTACGCGTTTCCGGAGCAGCTCGAGGCGTTCGTCCGGCGCGTACCGGAACGCGTCGTCGTCGTGCTCGACGAGGCCTACAATGAATACCTCCCGGCGGACGCCAAGACCGACACGGTGAAATGGCTCAGGCGCTACCCGAACCTGATCATCACGCGAACATTCTCCAAGGCGTACGGTCTCGCCGGCCTACGGGTCGGCTACGCCCTTTCGCATCCTTCGGTCGCCGACGTGATGAACCGCGTGCGCCAGCCGTTCAACGTCAACAGCATCGCGCTCGCGGCCGCTACCGCGGCGCTCGGCGACATGGAGTTCGTGGCCATGAGCTATGCCGAGAACCTGCAGGGGCTACACCAGCTCGAGGAGGGCGCGAAGGCACTGGGTCTCGACTACATCCCGTCGTTCGGCAATTTCATCACCGTTCGTGTCGGCAGGGCGGGAGAGGTCTACAAGCGCTTGCTGCGGCGCGGCGTGATCGTGCGCCCGGTCGGCGGCTACGAGTTGCCCGAGTATTTGCGTGTGACGGTGGGCACTCCGGCCGAGAACGAGAAGTTTCTGATGGCGCTCAACGCCAGCCTGAAGGAATGAGCCAGGACGCAGAGGCGCCGGGCGCGCGCTTCGGACGAGTCGCAGTCATCGGTGTCGGGCTGATCGGCGGTTCCTTCGCGCTCGCGCTCAAGGCGGCGAGGGCCTGCGGGCAGGTCGTCGGGGTGGGCCGCAGCAGAGCGAATCTCGACGCGGCAGTGGCGCTGGGCGCGATCGACGTCGCCGAAAGCGATGTCGTGCAGGCGGCGCGCGGCGCCGACTTGATTCTGGTTGCGACGCCGGTGGCGCAGTTCGGGAGCGTATTTTCGGCGCTGGCGCCGGTACTGTCTCCGGGCGCGCTGGTCATCGATGCCGGCAGCACCAAGCGGGACGTGGTCGCCGCGGCGCGCGCGCACTTGGGCGTTCGGGTCGCGCAGTTCGTGCCGGCGCACCCGATCGCCGGCGCAGAGCATAGCGGCGTGGCGGCGGCGAAGGCGGACCTGTTCCGCGGCAAGCGCGTGGTCCTCACGCCGCTACCGGAGAATGCCGCCGAGTCGGTCGCGCGGGCCACGAAAGCTTGGCAGGCATGCGGCGCACGAGTAGCACGGATGGCGCCTGAAGAACACGACGCGGTATTCGCCGCGGTAAGCCACCTGCCCCATTTGCTCGCGTTCGCGCTGGTGCATGAACTCGCTCAGCGCCAGAACTCGGCGCAGCTGTTCGGCTACGCGGCGGGAGGTTTCCGCGATTTCACGCGCATTGCTTCCAGCCACCCCGAGATGTGGCGCGACATCTGCGTTGCCAATCGCGACGCGCTGCTCGGCGAGCTGAAGCGATACGGCGAGCAGCTCGAGTCGATCCGCACGCTGCTTGCGGCCGGTGACGCGGCGGGCCTGGAGGAGGTCTTCGCGCAGGCCCGCGTCGCACGCAATCGCTGGCTCGACGGCGAGTTCGATTTCTGAGGCGCCTACAGTGGACACGCTGAGGCTCGAGCCGATCCGGCGCGTCGCCGGAAGCGTGCGACTGCCCGGTTCGAAGAGCATTTCGAACCGCGTCCTGCTGCTTTCGGCGCTTGCAAGCGGCGACACGCGCGTCGGCGGTCTGCTTGATGCGGACGACACGAAGGTGATGCTCGAGGCCCTGCAGCGCCTCGGTGTCACCTGGAAACGGGAGGATGGCACGCTGCGTGTCGCCGGCGTCGGCGGCGCCTTCCCCGTTCGCCGCGCCGAGCTGTGGCTCGGAAACGCGGGGACCGCATTCAGGCCGCTGACCGCGGCGCTCGCGCTCTCGAGCGGCGAATACCGGCTTTCCGGTGTGCCCCGCATGCACGAGCGGCCGATACGCGACCTGGTCGATGCCCTGCGCGGAATCGGCGCGCAGATCGACTACCTGGGGGCGGAGGGTTACCCTCCACTGGCGGTGCATCCGGGGCGGCCGCGCTTCGAAGCGCCGGTGCGCGTGCGGGGCGACGTCTCGTCGCAGTTCGTCAGCGCTTTGCTGATGGCTTTGCCGCTTTCGGGCGCCGCGGTGACCGTCGAGGTCGAAGGCGAGCTCATATCCAAGCCCTACGTCGAAATCACCATCAATCTGATGCGCCGCTTCGGCGTCGATGTGGCGCGAGAAGACTGGCGCCGATTCCACCTCGAGCGCTCGCAATACGCGAGTCCCGGGCAGATGCTGGTCGAGGGCGATGCGTCGTCTGCATCGTATTTCCTTGCGGCGGCCGCGATCGGAGGCGGCCCAGTGCGGGTCAAGGGCGTCGGACGCGACAGCATTCAGGGTGACGTGCGCTTCGCCGAGGTGCTCGAACGCATGGGAGCGCGCGTCGACATGGGGCCGGACTGGATCGAGGCTTCGTGCGACCGCAGGCTCAAGCCGATCGACATGGATCTGAACCACATCCCGGACGCGGCCATGACGGTCGCGGTGACTGCCCTGTTCGCCGATGGGCCGAGCACGCTGCGCAACATTGCGAGTTGGAGGGTCAAGGAGACTGATCGTTTGGCCGCGATGGCGACCGAACTGCGTAAGCTCGGAGCCGAAGTCGAGGAGGGCCGCGACTATCTGCGCATCGCACCGCCGGCGCGCCTCGCCTCCGACGTTGCAATAGATACCTACGACGACCACCGCATCGCGATGTCGTTCGCGCTCGCCGCGCTCGGTGGCGTGCCGGTTCGCATAAACGATCCGTCCTGCGTCGCCAAGACTTTTCCGGACTTCTTCGTGTCACTGGCGCGGATTTCGGAGTACGCGTGAGCGTTCCGGTGATCACGGTCGACGGACCGTCCGCGTCAGGCAAGGGGACAATCGCCCGGGGCGTGGCGCAGGCGCTCGGCTTTCATTGCCTGGATAGCGGCGCCCTCTACCGCCTGGTCGCGCTCGCATCGTTACGGGCGCGGGTGCCCGCAGACGACGAGAAGGGGCTCGAAGTGCTTGCGCGCGACCTATCGGCACGTTTCGCGGATGAAAGCATATTCCTTGAGGATCATGATGTTACAACGGATCTGGCCACGGAGGAGTGTGGCAGCCGCGCATCCGAAGTCGCCAAGTTGCCGAAGGTCCGCGAGGCGCTGCTCGCGCGCCAGCGCGCATTCCGGCGCGAGCCAGGCCTGGTCGCCGACGGGCGCGATATGGGCTCCGTAGTGTTTCCTGACGCGGCACTGAAGGTGTTCTTGACCGCGAGCGCTGCCGTGCGTGCCGAGCGCCGGTATAACCAGTTGAAACAAAAAGGAATCGATGCTACTCTCACAACCCTTTTCCGCGAGCTGGAAGCGCGTGATGCGCGCGACGCGGCCCGGGCGGCATCACCGCTCGTTCCCGCGCCGGACGCCGTGCAACTCGATTCATCCGATCTGACGATCGATGAGGTCGTGAGCCGGATCCTCGGTTGGTGGCAGGAGCGAGCTGAAGGCGTGCGCGCCTGAGCTCGATATTGGTGGGTTCCGGCGGTTGCCGGGCCCGTGTGTGCAACTTGACCCGCCCGCATCTGCAAGGAGCGGCGGCCTAAGAGGTCTTTTCCTTACATGCCCAGCGTTTCCCCCGCAACTTCCAAACCTTCCAACCACGAGTCCTTTGCCGCGCTGTTCGAGGAGAGCCTCTCTCTCAAGGAGATGCGCATCGGCGAGGTAATTACCGCCGAAGTGGTGCGCGTCGACCAGCATTACGTTGTCGTCAACGCCGGCCTCAAGTCGGAGAGCGTCATCCCGCTCGAAGAGTTCAAGGACGACGGCGGCGAAACCGACGTCAAGGCGGGGGATTTCGTCAGTGTTTCGATTGAGGCGCTCGAGGACGGGCACGGCGAGACTCGCCTGTCGCGCGAAAAGGCCAAACGCCTTGCGGCCTGGCTGGAACTGGAGCAAGCGCTCGAAAAGGGCGAGAAGATCGAGGGCGTCATTACCGGCAAGGTGAAAGGCGGACTGACGGTGATGGCGAAGGGCATCCGTGCCTTCCTTCCCGGTTCGTTGGTGGATCTGCGCCCGGTCAAGGATACGACGCCCTACGAGGGCAAGCAGATGGAATTCAAGGTCATCAAGCTCGACCGCAAGCGCAACAACGTGGTTGTTTCCCGGCGTGCCGTGCTCGAGGAAACCGTCGGCGCGGAACGCGAGCAATTGCTTTCGACTCTGCAGGAAGGCGCGGAGGTCAAGGGCATCGTCAAGAACATCACCGACTACGGCGCGTTCGTGGATCTCGGCGGGATCGACGGCCTGCTGCATATTACCGACCTGGCGTGGCGGCGCGTCAAGCATCCGTCAGAGGTGCTCAACGTGGGCGATGAAGTGACCGCCAAAGTGCTCAAGTTCGATGCCGAAAAAAATCGCGTGTCGCTCGGCCTCAAGCAACTCGGCGAGGATCCCTGGGTCGGCATTTCGCGCCGTTATCCGCAGGGAACGCGCCTGTTCGGAAAGGTTACGAACCTCACCGATTACGGCGCCTTCGTCGAGGTCGAATCAGGCATCGAGGGGCTGGTTCACGTTTCCGAGATGGACTGGACCAACAAGAACGTGCACCCGTCGAAAGTCGTTCAGGTTGGCGATGAAGTCGAGGTCATGATTCTCGAGATCGATGAGGACAGGCGACGCATCTCGCTCGGCATGAAGCAGTGCATGCCGAACCCGTGGGAGGATTTCGCACGCGAGTTCAAGAAGGGCGACCGGGTAAAGGGCCAAGTCAAGTCGATTACCGATTTCGGCGTATTCGTGGGTCTTGCCGGCGGAATAGACGGCTTGGTACATCTCTCCGATTTGTCCTGGAGCGACAGCGGCGAGGAGGCGGTCAAGCGGTTCAAGAAGGGCGAGGAGGTCGAGGCGGTTGTGCTTTCGATCGACGTCGAGCGCGAGCGCATTTCGCTCGGCATCAAGCAACTCGAGGGCGACCCGTTCACCAATTTCCTCGCTGGCCACGACAAGAACAGCCTCGTCACCGGCACTGTCAAGTCGGTCGACGCCAAGGGCGCGGTGGTGGCGATTTCGCCCGAGGTCGAAGGCTACCTGCGCGCGTCAGAGTTCTCGCGCGATCGGGTCGAGGATCTGCGCAGCCACCTGAAGGAAGGTGATACGGTAAACGCGATGATCATCAACCTTGATCGCAAGAATCGCTCGATCAATCTTTCGATCAAGGCCAGGGATCTGGCGGACGAAAGCGAGGCAATGAAGCAGCTGCGCACGGAGAACGCCGCTGCGAGCGCGGGGGCGACAAACCTCGGCGCGCTGCTGCGCGCCAAGCTCGACAACCGCAATCAGCAATAGACGGCAACGGCGATAGCTCTGGTTGCAGGAAAAGAACGCTCAGGGAGACGGGCCGTCCATGACGAAATCGGAATTGATTGCTCGCCTTGCGCAGCGCTATCCTCAATTGGTGGCGAAGGACGCCGAATACGCGGTGAAGATGATCCTCGATGCGATGACCCAGGCACTCCTCGCGGGGGATCGCATCGAGATTCGCGGTTTTGGCAGCTTCGGCTTGAACTACCGACCACCGCGCGTGGGACGCAATCCGAAGTCCGGCGAAAAGGTTCACGTACCCGAGAAGTACGTACCGCACTTCAAGGCCGGCAAGGAACTGCGCGAACGGGTGGATTCGGCGCAGGCCGAGCATGCGCCCTCGCCCCAGGAGCAGACCACGCACACGAGTTAGTAACGCGTTGTCGCGGGCGCGACTACGCTGTCCGCGGCACCGGAGCCCGGCAATAGGAATCGAGTATGCGCATCGTCACCTGGACGCTCCGGCTGATTATTTTTCTGTTTCTGCTCGCGTTCGCGGCCAAGAATATCGCCCCGGTCACGCTCAATTTCTACTTCGACCGCAGCTGGCAGGCTCCCCTGGTGGTGGTGCTGTTCGGATTCTTCGCCGCGGGGGCGCTGTTCGGCGTGATGGCGATGGTGTCGGCGCTGCTCGGCCAGCGGCGGGAAATTCAGCGTCTCAGGCGCGAGGTGCGCGGGCACTCTAAAGCGACCGAAGCCGCGCGCGCGGCAGCATCCGGGCGGTCGCCCGTGGTCGACGCCTGAGGCGCGGCGGGCATGGAGTTCGAGTACTGGTGGCTGCTCGGGTTTCCGCTGTTTTTCGGTCTGGGATGGCTGGCGGCCCGTATCGACATCAAGCACCTGGTGTCGGAATCCAGGGCGTTGCCACGCTCCTATTTCAAGGGCCTGAATTTCCTTCTTAACGAGCAACCGGACAAGGCGATTGAGGCGTTCATCGAGGTCGTGCGCGTCGACCGCGAGACGATCGAGCTGCATTTCGCGCTCGGCAGCCTCTTCCGCCGCCGAGGGGAGTACGACCGCGCCATCCGCATGCACCAGAATCTGCTTGAACGCGCCGACCTCGCCGCCGAGCAGCGGGTCAATGCCCTGTTCGAACTCGGTCAGGACTATCTCAAGGCCGGCATCCTCGATCGTGCGGAGGAGGCGTTCGCGCGTCTGGCGGACGGTCCGCACGCGGTTGAGGCGCGCCGCCACCTGCTCGAGATCTTCGAACAGGAGAAGGACTGGCCGCGGGCAATCGACATGGCTCGCCGTCTGGCTACGGAGTCGGGAGAATCCCACAGCAAGGAGATATCGCAATACCTCTGCGAGCTTGCTGCAACGGAGACTACGCATTCACGTCCAGACGCGGCGCGCCGGCATCTCGAAGCCGCACTGGAAGCGAACCGCAAGTCGGTGCGCGCAAGCCTGCAGCTTGGAGACCTTGCGCGCGCGGCGGGGGACCTCGACGCGGCGATCGAGCATTGGAAGCGCATCGAGCTGCAGAATCCGGCCTACCTCGCGGTCGCGGCGCAACGGCTGCTGGACACGCACCGCGATGCGGGGCGCGCCGAGGAGGGGCTCAAGCTGCTGGCGGGATATCTCGAGCAGTACCCGTCGCTCGACCTGCTCGACACAGTGTTTCAGCTGACACTGGAGGAAAAAGGCGCTGAGGCGGCGTACAAGCTGGTGCGCGACGAGCTGCGACGCAATCCCACGCTGCTGGGTCTGGACCGGTTGCTGGAGGCGCAGATCGTCGCCGCCGGATCTCCCGAGCGGCGGCGGGACCTCGAGCTGGTGCGAAACCTGGTTCATAGTCACACTCGGCGCTTGGCGCGCTATCGCTGCGAGAACTGCGGCTTCAAGGCACGGCAGTTCCATTGGCATTGTCCGGCCTGTGGCGGCTGGGAAACCTATCCCCCGCGGCGCTCAGAGGAGTTCGACCTCGCACCATGAAGATCACCGTCATCGGCACCGGCTATGTCGGGCTCGTAAGCGGCGCGTGCCTGGCAGACATGGGGAACCACGTGTGCTGCCTCGACATCGACGCAGGCAAGATCCAGACGCTGAATTCGGGCGGCATCCCGATCTTCGAGCCGGGACTCGAGGCGATTGTCGCGCGCAACCGCGAAGCCGGACGGCTCAGCTTCACTACCGACGTCGCAGCGAGCGTAGCGCACGGCGAGCTGCAGTTGATCGCCGTCGGCACGCCGCCGAACGAGGATGGCGCGGCGGATTTGCAGCACGTGGTCACGGCGGCACGCGCGATCGGACGGCACATGGACGGCTTTCGAGTTATCGTGGACAAGTCGACCGTCCCGGTCGGGACGGCGGATTCGGTCCGGGAAGCGGTGGCGGATGAGCTCGCGAAGCGCGGCGAGACGGTAGAGTTCGCCGTGGTCTCAAATCCGGAATTCCTGAAGGAGGGCGCCGCGGTCGAAGATTTCATGCGCCCGGATCGGATTATCGTCGGGTCCGACGACGAACGCGCCACCGCCATCCTGCGTCGACTCTATGGTCCGTTTCAGCGCAATCACGAACGCTTTCTTGCCATGAGCGTGCGCTCGGCCGAGCTGACCAAGTACGCGGCGAATGCGATGCTCGCAACCCGCATCTCGTTCATGAACGATCTGGCGAACCTGGCCGAAAAGCTGGGCGCGGACATCGAGGAGGTGCGCCGCGGAATCGGCTCCGACCCGCGGATCGGATTTGGATTTCTCTATCCGGGTGCAGGCTACGGCGGCTCGTGTTTTCCGAAAGACGTCAAGGCGCTGCAGCGCACCGCGCAGGAAGCGGGCAGTCCGCTGCAGCTGCTGGCCGCAGTGGAGCGGGTGAACGAGGCGCAGAAGCATGTGCTGGGGCGCAAGATCACGGCCCGCTTTGGCGCTTCCCTGTCGGGTCGCTGCTTCGGGCTCTGGGGGCTGGCCTTCAAGCCGAACACCGACGACATGCGCGAGGCCCCGAGCTTGGCGCTGATCGCCGACCTTCTGGCGGCCGGCGCGTCGGTGCGCGCCTACGACCCCGTGGCCGGGACGGCAGCCGCCCGCTTGTTTGCGGGCAACGGGCGGGTCGTGATTACGGAATCGGCGAACGCTGCGCTCGAGGGCGCGGAGGCGCTCGCCGTCGTCACCGAGTGGCAGGAGTTCCGCAGCCCCGATTTCGACGCCATCAAGCGCGCACTCAGGACGCCGGCCATCTTCGATGGGCGAAACCTCTACGAACCGGCGGCAATGCGGGCCATGGGATTTGAGTATTTCGCAGTGGGGCGGCGCGCATGAAAGGCCCTGAAACGACTACTTCGCGCGTGCTGGTCGTCGGCGACGTGATGCTGGACCGCTACTGGATCGGCGACGTGTCGCGGATCTCGCCGGAAGCCCCGGTTCCGGTGGTTCTCGTCAGCGGCGAGGAGCGCAGGCTCGGCGGTGCCGCCAATGTCGCCTGGAACTGTGCGGCGCTCGGAGCACGGACGCGGCTGCTGTCCGTGGTGGGAGTGGACCCGGAGGGCAGGGTGCTGGAGACCCTCCTTAAGAAGGAGGGAATCGAGCCCCGCCTGCACCGCGACCGGTCGATCAGGACAACCCAGAAGCTGCGCATAATCGCCCGGCAGCAGAGGCAGCAGTTGCTGCGAGTCGATTTCGAGGTCCCGCCTTCGCGTGAAGTCCTTGCGTCCAAGCTGGCGGAGTTCAAGGCGGCGCTGGAGCAGTGCGACATCGTAATCCTGTCGGACTACGGCAAGGGCGGGCTGACGCACGTGGCGAAGATGATCGCGATGGCGCGTCGGGCACGCAAGCCGGTGCTGGTCGACCCGAAGGGCGACGACTATTCCCGCTACGGCGGTGCCACGATCGTCACGCCGAACCAAAATGAGCTGAGCCAGGTCGTCGGCACATGGAAGGACGAACGCGACCTCGAGCGGCGGGCGCAGGCGCTGCGCGCGCGGCTCAAGCTTGTGGCCGTGCTGCTCACGCGCGGCGAGCGCGGAATGACCCTGTTCCAGCACGGCAAGCGGATGAATTTCAAGACGCACGCGCGCGAGGTGTACGATGTAAGCGGCGCCGGCGATACCGTCATCGCCGTGCTCGGCGTGATGCTGGCTGCCGGAGCATCGCTTACAGACTCGGTGCGTGCGGCCAACCGTGCGGCGGGAATCGTGGTGGGCAAGTTCGGCACTGCGGTCGCCACGCGCGAAGAACTCTTCGGATAGGACAGAAATGCTCTACGTCGTCACGGGGGCCGCAGGATTCATAGGCTCCAAGCTGATCGAGGCGCTCAACCGCGCCGGTATCACGGAGATTGTCGCGGTCGACAACCTCGAGAACGCGGCCAAGATCGGGAATCTCGCCGGGTGCGAGATCGAGGACTACATGGACAAGCGGGATTTCCTTGAGCGTCTGGTCGCGAACCAGTTCGACGAGGAGATCGAGGCGGTGCTGCACCAAGGTGCCTGCTCGGACACCATGGAGACCAATGGCCGGTACGTGATGGAGAACAACTACCGCTACTCCCGGGCGCTGCTCGACTGGTGCCAGGACGAAGCAGTGCCGTTGCTTTATGCCTCGTCGGCCTCCGTGTACGGCGCGGGGAGAGAATTCCGCGAGGAGCGCGCCTGCGAGCGGCCGCTCAATGCCTACGCCTATTCCAAATTCCTGTTCGATCAGAATGTGCGGCGCCGCCTGCCGGCGCGCAGCGCGCAGATCGCGGGCTTCCGCTATTTCAACGTTTACGGCCCGAACGAGGCGCACAAGGGCCGTATGGCATCGGTCGCGTTTCATGCCTTCAAGCAGTTCGTGAGCGAGGGCAAGGTCAGGCTGTTCGTCGGATCGGACGGCTATGCCGACGGCGAGCAGCGGCGCGACTTCATCCATGTCGAGGACGTGGTGAACGTGAATCTGTATTTTCTCGAGCATCGCGAGGTATCGGGGATCTTCAACTGCGGCACCGGCCGTGCGCAGAGCTTCAACGACGTTGCGCGCGCGGTGGTCAACGGCGTGCGCGCCGGGCGCGGCGAAGCCGAGCTTTCGCTCAGGGACATGGTCGCGGAAGGCCTTGTCGAATACATCCCGTTTCCGCCGCAGCTAGTCGGGAAGTACCAGAGCTTCACCGAAGCGGATCTGGCGCTGCTGCACGACGCGGGCTACGGCGAGGATTTCATGCCGGTCGAGCGGGGCGTCGGCTCCTACGTCGCGCACCTGCTCGGCGAACGGGGCTGAGGAGCGGCGATGCAGAGCACGATCGAGGATTACATCGGCAATACCCCCCTGGTGCGCCTGCAGCGCATTCCGGGCGAGGACGCGGCACGCAACGGCAACGTGATCCTTGCCAAGCTCGAGGGAAACAACCCCGCTGGCTCGGTAAAGGATCGACCGGCCATTTCGATGATCCGCCGCGCCGAAGAGCGCGGCCGGATCAAGCCAGGAGATACGCTGATCGAGCCGACCAGCGGCAATACCGGAATCGGATTGGCGATGGCCGCGGCAATCCGCGGTTATCGCATGGTGCTGATCATGCCCGAGAGCCAGACCGCGGAGCGCAAGCGCACGATGCGGGCCTACGGCGCGGAGCTCATCCTGACACCGAAGAGCGGCGGAATGGAAGGAGCGCGCGACCTGGCGCAGAAGATGGTGGGCGAGGGCAAGGGCATCATGCTCGACCAGTTCGCCAATGCCGACAATCCGCTGTCGCACTACGAG
The DNA here is from genome assembly GCA_049582365.1 of Burkholderiales bacterium. Classification (GTDB taxonomy): domain Bacteria; phylum Pseudomonadota; class Gammaproteobacteria; order Burkholderiales; family SG8-39; genus DAHVFK01. The sequence goes on from JBAUTW010000105.1 coordinate 19,537, forward strand.
ACCACCGGCCCCGAGATCTGGCGCGACACGCAGGGCAGGATCACACATTTCGTCTCGAGTATGGGCACCACTGGCACCATCATGGGATGCTCCCGCTTCTTCAAGGAAAAGAATCCAAAGGTCGAGATCGTCGGCTGCCAGCCGCAGGAGGGAGCGCAGATTCCCGGCATCCGCAAGTGGCCGGAAGCCTACCTGCCGAAGATATACGACAAGCTGCGCGTCGACAGGCTCGAATACGTGGGCCAGGCAGAGGCGGAAGAGATGGCGCGTCGCATGGCGCGCGAGGAAGGGATCTTCGCGGGCATTTCGTCAGGCGGTGCCTTGCACGTCGCGCTGCGCATCGCCCGCAACCTGAAGAATGCGACGATCGTCTGTATCGTCTGCGACCGGGGCGACCGCTACCTGTCCACCGGCGTGTTTCCAGACTGACGTGGCACCGGTCCTCGCGTTCGACATCGAGACCGTGCCGGACGTCGCCGGCATCAGGCGCCTGTACGAGCTGCCTTCGAGCCTGCCCGACGAGGAAGTGGCCGAGATCGCGTTTCAGAAGCGGCGCACGCAGACCGGGAGTGATTTCCTGGCGCCGCAACTGCACCGCGTGCTGGTCATTTCCTGCGTTCTGCGGGACGCAGACCATGTCAGAGTGTGGTCGATCGGCGAGCCGGCGGAAGACGAGCGTGCCGCAATTCAGCGCTTCTGGGATGGGGTCGAGCGCTACGTGCCGCAGCTCGTTTCCTGGAACGGCGGCGGATTCGACCTGCCGGTACTGAACTACCGTGGCCTGATCAATGGTGTCAGCGCGCCGCGTTTCTGGGACCAGGGCGACGACAACCGCGACTTCAAGTGGAACAACTACGTCAGCCGCTACCATTCTCGGCACCTCGACCTGATGGACGTTCTGGCGATGTATCAGCCGCGCAACAATGCGCCGCTCGACGATGTCGCGCAGCTGGCGGGCCTGCCGGGCAAGATCGGTATGGCGGGCAGCGCGGTGTGGCAGCAGTACCGTGACGGCGGCATCGGGCGCATCCGCAACTACTGCGAAGCTGACAGCGCCAATACCTATCTGCTTTACCTGCGCTTCCAGCTGCTGCGCGGCGCGTTCGACGCGGCGCACTACAAGCGCGAGTGCGCGCTGCTTCGCACCGCATTGGAAAAGCTGAAGGAGCCGCACTGGGGCGAGTTCCTCGAGCGCTGGAACGATCCCCTGGCCCGGTGACGCTCGAGATCGAGTCGCTCGACGCGGAAGGCCGCGGCGTCGCGCGCAACGCCGAGGGCAAGGTGGTATTCGTCGAGGGAGCGCTGACCGGCGAGCGGGTCGAGGTACAGCTCCTGCACCGCAAGCCGAAATTCGACCTGGCGAGGACCGTCGCGGTCGTGCGCGAATCGAGCTCACGCCGCGCACCACGCTGCCGTTATTTCGGCGTCTGCGGCGGCTGCGCTACGCAGCACATCGACGCCCGGACCCAGCTCGCGGCCAAGCAGCGCTGGCTGGAGGACTGCCTGCAGCGCATCGGCAAAGTGAAGCCCGAGACGGTGCTGCCGATGGTGTACGGCGAGGAATGGGGCTATCGCCGGCGGGCGCGGCTCACGGTGCGCCGCGTGGCCAAAAAGGGCGGCGTGCTGGTCGGGTTCCACGAGCGGCACTCAAGCTACGTGGTAGACATGCTGAGCTGCGAGGTGCTGCCACCGCGCATCTCCCGGCTGATCCCGCGCTTGCGCGCGCTGGTCGAGTCTCTTTCGATCCGGCAGCGGCTGCCGCAAATCGAGCTCGCCATGGGCGATGCGGCCGACGCGCTGGTGTTCCGTAACCTCGATCCGCTCGAGGCGGGCGACGAGCAAGAGCTGCGGGAGTTCGCGCAGCAGGAAGGGGTGTCGGTATGGCTCCAGCCCTCCGGCCCGGATTCGGCGCATGCGTTTCATCCGCTGCCCGCGCCGTCGCTGGACTACGTGCTGCCGGAGTACGGCCTGCGGATCGCCTTCCGGCCGACCGACTTCACACAGGTGAACCACGGCGTGAACCGGGTGCTCGTGTCGCGCGCGGTGCGCCTGCTCGACCCGCAGCCGGGCGAGCGCATCGGCGACCTGTTCTGCGGCCTGGGGAACTTCTCCCTACCGCTCGCGCGCATGGGAGCCCAGGTACTCGGGCTGGAAGGCAGCGCGACCCTGGTTGAGCGCGCGCGCGAGAATGCGGCGGCGAATGGCTTGCGGGACCTTGCAGGCTTTGACTCCGCCGATCTCTACGGCGCAGGCGCGGGCGGATTTGCCGCGCGCGGCCCTTTCGACAAGTTGCTCATCGATCCGCCGCGCTCGGGCGCGGTGGAAGCGGTAAAGGCGCTGCCGGAAGCCTGGCCGCGCCGTATCGTGTACGTGTCCTGCGATCCCGCGACGCTCGCGCGCGATGCCGGCGCGCTGGTGCACGCCAAGGGTTTCCGATTGGTGGCGGCAGGTGTGGTGAACATGTTCCCCCACACCGTGCATGTCGAGAGTATCGCCCTGTTCGAGCGGCCCTAAAGACAAGAAAGGGCGCCGCAGCGCCCTTTCTTGCTGCCTCGAAAACCTTGCTAGCGCCGGTTGCCGCTGAGCAGCATCAGTATCGATAGCAGGTTGGCGAAGATGTTGAACAGACTCATGTACACGCCCGTGGTAGCGACGATGTAGTTCGTTTCGCCGCCGCGAATGATGCGCGACAGGTCGTGCAGCAGGAACAGCGAAAACACCACGATCACCAGAGTCGAAATCGTCAGCGCCAACGCCGGGATCTGCAGGAACATGTTGGCCAGCATCGCGATCAGCAGGGCGATCATGCCCACGAACAGGAATTTCCCCATGAAGCTGAAATCGCGCTTGGTGGTGGTGGCGATCGCACCCATGCCGAAGAAGACAATGCCGGTACCGGCCGCGGCGTAGGCGATCAGCTGTCCGCCGTTGGCGAGGGTAAGCGCCATCGAAAGCAGCGGTCCCAACCACCACCCCAGGATGCCGGTCATCAGCAGCAGCAGGACCACGCCCAGCGGGCTGTTGCGGTTGGCGATGACAGCGTACTGCAGGCCGATGACGGCGGCGAGCATGATCAGGGTGGCCGCCATCGGGTGCTGCATGATGACTGCGCCGGTCGCCATGCCGATGTAGGCGCCGATCACGGTCGGCACCATGGTCAGGGCGAGCAGGAGGTATGTATTGCGCAGCACGCGCTGGCTGTCGACGCCCGGCAATTCCATGCCCGGCGCGTAGCGGGGCCCGCCACGGCCGATAGTCTGCTCGTTGCTGCGAATGGGTTGCAGGTCAGGTTGCATCAAAGCTCCTTGGTTATATCTCCAACTGCAATAGCTAAGACTACCAGACGGCAATGAAGTTTCAACCAAAACCCCATTTAGTTTCCGTGGCTTCCAGCCGCAGCGGCTAAAATGGGGCCGAAACGCGCAATTACCAGGGAGAGTTGGCAGAGCGGTCGAATGCACCGGTCTTGAAAACCGGCAGGGCCTCAGGTCCTCGGGGGTTCGAATCCCTCACTCTCCGCCACCGGCGCGCCGACGGCATTGAGGATAGTCCTGTAAAATCCGCGCTTTTTCGCCCCCCCCAGGCATGGCGCTCATCGTCCAGAAGTTCGGCGGCACCTCGGTCGGCTCGGTGGAGCGGATTCGCAACGTCGCGCGCCGCGTCGCGAAGTGGCGCGCGGCGGGGCACAGCATCGTGGTCGTGCCCTCGGCGATGGCGGGGGAAACCAACCGTCTGATCGCGCTGGCACGCGAGATCCAGGCACAGCCCGATCCGCGCGAGCTGGACGTGGTCGCCTCCACCGGCGAGCAGGTCACCATCGGCTTGCTGTCGATGGCATTGCTGGAACTCGGGCTGAAGGCGCGCAGCTATACCGGCTGGCAGGTGAAGGTGCATACCGACTCGGCCTACGCCAAGGCACGCATCGTCTCGATCGAAGAGGAGCACTTGCGGCGCGACCTGGCCAACGGCTATGTCGCGGTTGTGGCGGGGTTTCAGGGCATCGACGCCCAGGGCAACATCACCACGCTCGGGCGTGGCGGCTCGGACACCTCGGCCGTGGCGCTCGCTGCCGCGCTCAAGGCCGACGAGTGTCAGATCTATACGGACGTCGACGGGGTCTATACGACCGACCCGCGCATCGTGCCCCAAGCGCGGCGCTTGAAGACCGTCACCTTCGAGGAGATGCTCGAAATGGCGAGCCTCGGCTCGAAGGTGCTGCAGATCCGCGCGGTCGAGTTCGCCGGCAAATACAGGGTGCGCCTGCGTGTGCTGTCGAGCCTGACCGACCCATTGCTGCCTGTGGCCGAGGAGGCCGAAGCAGGCACCCTGATCACATTCGAGGACGACCCGACAATGGCGATGGAAAAGGCAGTCATCTCAGGCGTCGCATTCAATCGCGACGAGGCCAAGATTACCGTGCACGACGTGCCCGACAGGCCCGGGGTCGCCTATGCGATTCTGGGGCCGATCGCCGAGGCCAATATCGACGTCGACGTGATCGTGCAGAACGTCGGCCACGACGGCATGACCGACCTGTCTTTTACGGTGAATCGGGCCGACTGCGCGCGCGCGATGAAGATCCTGAAGGAGCAAGTGCAGCCGCACATCAAGTGCCGCCAGGTAACCGGCGACGAGAAGATCGCCAAGCTTTCGCTGGTGGGGCTGGGCATGCGCTCGCACGTCGGCATCGCCTCCCAGATGTTCCGCACTCTCGCCGAGGAGGGGATCAACATTCAGATGATCACCACCTCGGAAATCAAGATTTCCGTGGTGATCGACGAGAAATATCTCGAACTGGCGGTGCGCGTGCTTCACAACGCGTTTGAACTCGAGCGGGAATAGGCGATAATCCGGCCTACAGGAGAGATGCCCGAGAGGCCGAAGGGGGCGCCCTGCTAAGGCGTTATACGGGCAAAACCCGTATCGAGGGTTCGAATCCCTCTCTCTCCGCCAAGTATTTCGCGCCACGCGCCGGGCTTGCAGCGGGGCGGTAAATTCGACTCAGTCCGACTGTTGCGCCGTCGGCGGGAGAAGGCGGCGGCACACGGCCAGATGCCGCTCGGTTGCGCCGCGATGCGCGGCGCTCAGTTTCAGTCCTGCGAGCGCCATGCGCTCGCGCCACTCTCGAATCTCGAGCAAGTTGCGCGCGACGCGAATGGCCTCGCCGGCGTCGACCACTCGTATCGCCGCATTCGCCACCAGCGCCGCGCGCGTCGCTTCGGCGAATTCGACCATGTGGGGACCGATCACCGCGGGAACGCCGGCCGCGCAGGCCTCGATCGGATCCTGGCCGCCCGCAGACGTGAAAGAGCCGCCGATAATGGCGACCGTACTCACGGCGTAGTAGAAAGGCATCTCGCCCACGGTGTCCCCGAGAAAGACTCGACGGCCGACATGCGGCGCCTCGCCCTTGCTGCGGCGCGCGACGTTTATCCCGCGCTCGGCTGCAAGCTCGGCTACGGCTGCATAGCGCTCAGGATGTCGTGGCACGATGATGATCAGCGTACCGTCGTCCTGGCCGAGCGCGTCCAGCAACATCTCCTCTTCGCCCTCGCAGGTGCCAGCAAGAAGCAATGCCTTGCGTCCGCGCAGCGCGGCCATGAGCGCCCGCCCTTCTTCGACTTTGGTGGGGTCCGACTGGCTGTCGAATATTACGTTGCCCGTCACGGCTACGGCTTCCGCGCCGAGGCGGCGCAGTCGGCGCGCCGTTGCGCGGTCCTGCGCGCAGGACGCGGCAAAGCAACCGAAAGCGAGGCGGGAGAGGGTGGCGAAGCGCGCGTAGCTGCGCGCCAGGTCGCTGGAAAGCCGTGCGTTTGCAAGCATCAGCGGAACCCCGCGCTGTCGGCAAGTCGCGAGGAGCACGGGCCAAACCTCCACCCCGATCACCGCGCCAAGCCTGGGGCGGAAATGCTCGAGAAAGCGACGGGCTGCGCCCGGCAGATCGTAGGGCAGGTAGGCCAGCAGCACCTGCTCGCCGAAAGCGTGCCGCAATGTCTCGCGCCCGGCGATCGTCCCTGAGGTGATGAGAATCTCGTGGTCGGGATATTGACCCCGTAAGGCCCGCACCAGCGGCGCGGCCGCGAGCGCGGCGTTCGCCGACGCCGCATGCAGCCAGACGATGCTGCGGATCGTCCGGTCCGAATAGTAGCCGAAGAATTCCCGCCAGTCGGCGTTTCGGCCCGCTTCGCCACGGTGGCGCAACCAATGCCGCAGCGCTGCGACGGGCAGCCCGAGCCGCAGCAGGAGGCGGTACAGGGCTAAGCCCATGGTAACGACGATTCGATCACTTATTGGTCGTCAATGTTTCATCCCGTGAGTCGCGTGTTGGCGAGTGCCAGGCGCTCGACGAGGTTGCGGGCGAGACCGCGGGTCAGCTGAAGTTGGGCACTGAGGCTAATTCGCGCCAGAGCGTCCGGTTTGAACTCGGCGAGCAACAGGTCCTTGGTGGCCACGACAGTCGCATGACGCTGCTGTTGCCCGAGAATGTACGCCATTTCGCCGAAGAATTCGCCTTCGTTGATCAGGTTGAGCAGGCGCTTTCGCCGCATGACCTTTGCCGAGCCCGCGGCGAGGAGGAAGAAGTGCGACCCCGGATCGTTTTCGTGCACTACGATATCAGTCGCTTTGGCGCGCGACCAATACGCAGCTTTGGCGATCTCACGAAGCTCGACATCCGAGAGTGCCGCCAACACCTTAACCCGCTTCAGAGCATGGAGCTTCTCGCTCTCCGAGACGACATCGGGTGAATCAACCGCTAGGGAAATTCCGGAGAGCTCGAAGGCGAAGTCGTCCCAGGTTTCGTAGCGCTGCGCAGGTTTCTTCTGCAGCGCCCGCAGCACCACACGGTCGATGTGCGGGGACAGTCCGGTTCGGACCTTGCTCGGCGGCGAGGGATTCATGGTGAGGATTCGGTGCACGAGGTTCTCCAGGTTGTCCGACACGAATGGCTGCCGCCCGGTCAGCAATTCGTACAGCACGACGCCGAGCGAATACATGTCGCTGCGAAGCGTCAATTCCTCGCCGGCAATCTGTTCGGGCGACATGTAGTGTGGCGAGCCCATCGCCGCGGTGCGCACGACTTGACTCTTGCGCAGAAACGCCGCGCCGAAGTCCGATATGCGTACGTCGGTTCCCTCCGCGATCATGATGTTGGCCGGTTTGATGTCGCAGTGAATGACGCCGACGCGCGAGGTGTATTCGAGCGCGCTGCAACAGTTGAAAGCGATTTCTATGACCTCGGGCACGGGCAGGAGCGTGCCCGCCTCGATGTGCTGCGAGAGGTCGCCGCCCGTAACAAGCTCCATCGCGATGTAGCCGGTTTCGCTGTCCACAGCGGCGTCCAGAATCGACACGATGTGGGGGTGGATCAGCATTCCCGCGAGCGACGCTTCCGCCAGGAACTGGGTATGGCGCGCGGCGCCGAATTCGGGATCCCTGAACACCGCGGGGTTGATGATCTTGAGCGCGACCTCCTTGCCCGAAACGGTGTCCAGCGCACGGTAGACGGTACCCGAGGTGCCCTTGCCGAGCAGCTTGGCGAGCCTGTACCTGCCAAGCTGCTGGTTCGGGGCGATCGCGGCGGGCGGTTGCGTCATGTGGGCGGGAAGAGGTAACGGAACGAATTTCGGCAAGACACGGTACGCGGACTCGATTAGCATTTTAGGATGGAAACGGACCTTGCCACCGCGGCACTTGCGGGACTTGCCACGCGGCGCGTGCTGGCGGTGGCGGTGCTGCGCGGGGGTCGCATCGTGTGGGCGAGCCCGGCGCTGCTGGCGATGTTCGGGCTGGATGTGGAGGCTGCCGGGGAGC
>JBAUTW010000106.1:0-6950 GCA_049582365.1 Burkholderiales bacterium
TCCTTCAACGTGCTGGTGAAGGAGATCCGCTCGCTCGGCATTGATATCGACCTGGAGAGGTACTGATGAAAGCGCTACTGGAGCTCTTCAAGCAGGTCCAGCAGGACGAGGATTTCGACGCGATCAAGATCGGGCTCGCTTCGCCCGAGAAGATCCGTTCCTGGTCCTACGGCGAGGTGAAGAAGCCGGAGACGATCAACTACCGGACCTTCAAGCCCGAACGCGACGGCCTGTTCTGCGCCAAGATTTTCGGGCCGATCAAGGACTATGAGTGCCTGTGCGGCAAGTACAAGCGCCTCAAGCATCGCGGCGTGATCTGCGAGAAGTGCGGCGTCGAGGTGACGCTTGCCAAGGTCCGGCGCGAGCGCATGGGCCACATCGAGCTCGCCAGCCCGACCGCGCACATCTGGTTCCTCAAGTCTCTGCCCTCGCGGCTCGGCCTGGTGCTCGACATGACGCTGCGCGACATCGAGCGCGTGCTGTATTTCGAGGCCTACGTGGTGACCGATCCGGGCCTGACGCCGCTCAAGCGCTGCCAGCTGCTGACCGAGGACGACTATCTGTCCAAGGTCGAGGAATTCGGCGACGACTTCTCGGCGGCCATGGGCGCCGAGGGTATCCGCGCGCTGCTGCGCTCGATCGACATCAACCGCGACATCGAGAACCTGCGCAAGGACCTCGAGGCGACCAGCTCGGAAGCCAAGATCAAGAAGATCGCCAAGCGCCTCAAGGTGCTCGAGGGCTTCAAGAACTCCAACATCAAGCCCGACTGGATGGTGATGGAAGTGCTGCCGGTGCTGCCGCCCGAGCTGCGGCCGCTGGTGCCGCTGGACGGGGGGCGGTTTGCGACCTCGGATCTGAACGACCTGTATCGGCGCGTGATCAACCGCAACAACCGCCTGAAGCGGCTGCTGGAGCTGAAAGCGCCTGAAATCATCGTGCGCAACGAGAAGCGCATGCTGCAGGAGGCGGTCGATTCGCTGCTCGACAACGGCCGCCGCGGCAAGGCGATGACCGGGGCCAACAAGCGCCCGCTGAAGTCGCTCGCGGACATGATCAAGGGCAAGGGCGGCCGCTTCCGCCAGAACCTGCTCGGCAAACGCGTTGACTATTCCGGCCGTTCCGTAATCGTGGTCGGGCCGCAGCTCAAGCTGCACCAGTGCGGCCTGCCGAAGAAGATGGCGCTCGAGCTGTTCAAGCCGTTTATTTTCAATAAATTGGAATTATTGGGATTGGCGACGACGATCAAGGCCGCCAAGCGCCTGGTGGAGCAGGAGGTGCCCGAAGTGTGGGACATCCTGGAAGAGGTGATCAGGGAGCACCCGGTGATGCTGAACCGGGCGCCGACGCTGCACCGCCTCGGGATCCAGGCGTTCGAGCCGGTGCTGATCGAAGGCAAGGCGATCCAGCTCCACCCGCTGGTGTGCGCGGCGTTCAACGCCGACTTCGACGGCGACCAGATGGCGGTGCACGTTCCGCTTTCGCTCGAAGCGCAGATGGAGGCGAGGACCCTCATGCTCGCCTCGAACAACGTCCTGTCGCCCGCCAACGGCGAGCCGATCATCGTGCCGTCGCAGGACATCGTGCTCGGCCTTTACTACGCCACGCGCGAGTTCCTCAACGCCAAGGGCGAGGGCATGTCGTTCAGCGACCTGGCAGAGGTGCATCGCGCCTACGATTCGCGCCAGGTCGACCTGCATTCGCGCGCCTGGGTGCGCATCAAGGAAGTCGAGGTCAGCGAGGAAGGCGAGAAGAGCGACAAGATTACCCGCTACGAAACGACCGTCGGCCGCGCCCTGCTGTCGGAGATCCTGCCGCCGGGGCTGCCGTTCGAGCTGCTCAACCGGCCGCTGAAGAAGAAGGAGATCTCGCGCCTGATCAACGCCGCGTTCCGCCGCTGCGGTCTGCGCGAGACGGTGATCTTCGCCGACAAGCTGATGCAGGCGGGCTTCACCATGGCGACCCGCGCCGGTATCTCGTTCGGCGTGCACGACATGCGCATTCCGACGCAGAAGCACGCCATGATCCAGGCGGCCGAAGCCGAGGTGAAGGAGATCGAAAGCCAGTACACCTCGGGCCTGGTCACGGTCGGCGAGCGCTACAACAAGGTTGTCGACATCTGGTCGCGTTGCGGCGAGCAGGTCGGCAAGGTGATGATGGAGCAGCTCGGCACCGAAGAGGTGGTCGATCGCCACGGCAAGAAGGTGCGCCAGGAGGCGTTCAACTCGATCTACATGATGGCCGACTCCGGCGCGCGCGGCTCCGCGGCGCAGATCCGGCAGCTCGCCGGCATGCGGGGGCTGATGGCGAAGCCCGACGGCTCGATCATCGAGACGCCGATCACCGCCAATTTCCGCGAAGGTCTCAACGTGCTGCAGTACTTCATCTCGACGCACGGCGCGAGGAAGGGCTTGGCCGACACGGCGCTCAAGACCGCGAACTCCGGCTACCTCACGCGCCGTCTGGTCGACGTCACGCAGGACCTGGTTGTTACGGAGGACGACTGCAACACCCAAAACGGCGTCTCGATGAAGGCGCTGGTGGAGGGCGGCGAAGTGGTCGAGGCGCTCAAGGAGCGGATCCTCGGTCGCGTACTGGCGATCGAACTGACGCATCCGGAGAGACAGGACGTGCTTTATCCGGCCGGCACACTGCTGGACGAGGACGCGGTCGACACCATCGACAGCCTGGGCATCGACGAGGTGAAAGTGCGCACGGCGCTCAGCTGCGACACCCGCTTCGGCGTGTGCGCCAAGTGCTACGGGCGCGACCTCGGCCGCGGCTCGCTGGTAAACGTGGGCGAGGCGATCGGCGTGATCGCGGCCCAGTCGATCGGCGAACCGGGTACCCAGCTGACGATGCGGACTTTCCATATCGGCGGCGCGGCGTCGAGAACCGCGGTGGCGAGCCAGGTCGAGGCGAAATCGGCCGGCACGGCGCGCTTCACGCCGACCATGCGCTACCTCTCGAACGCCAAGGGCGACAAGGTGGTGATCTCGCGCTCCGGCGAAGTGATCATCGCCGACGACAACGGTCGCGAGCGCGAGCGCCACAAGGTGCCTTACGGCGCGATGCTCCAGGTGGTCGACGGTGACTCGATCAAAGCCGGCAAGATCGTTGCCAGCTGGGATCCGCACCACCGCCCGATCATCACCGAGTATGGCGGCACGGTGAAGTTCGAGCACGTCGAAGAGAACGTCACGGTCGCCAAGCAGATCGACGACGTGACCGGTCTTTCGACGCTGGTCGTGATCGACGTCAAGCGCCGCGGCAGCGCCGCGGCGAAGGGCGTGCGGCCGTCGGTCAAGCTGCTGAACGAGTCCGGCGAGGAAGTGCGCATCGCCGGGACCGACCACGCGGTTAACATCAGCTTCCCCGTCGGAGCGGTGATCGCCGTGCGCGAAGGCCAGCAGGTGCAGATCGGCGAGGTGCTGGCGCGCATTCCGCAGGAAGTGTCGAAGACGCGCGACATCACGGGCGGCCTGCCGCGGGTGGCCGAGCTGTTCGAGGCGCGCGCGCCGAAAGACAAGGCGGTGCTGGCCGAGTACACCGGCACGGTCTCGTTCGGCAAGGACACCAAGGGCAAGCAGCGCCTGGTGATTACCGACCTCGAGGGCGTGCAGCACGAGGAACTGATCCCGAAGGACAAGCACGTGCTGGTGCACGACGGCCAGGTGGTGAACAAGGGCGAGATGATCGTCGACGGCTCGGTCGATCCTCACGACCTGCTGCGCCTGCTCGGGGTGGAGGCGCTCGCGCGCTACATCATCGACGAGGTGCAGGACGTCTACCGTCTGCAGGGCGTGAAGATCAACGACAAGCACATCGAGGTCATCGTGCGCCAGATGCTGCGGCGCGTGCAGATCGAGGATCCGGGCGAAACGGCGTTCATCCAGGGCGAACAGGCCGAGCGGGCCGACGTGCTGGAGGAAAACGAGAAGGCCGAAAAGGACGGCAAGAAGCTGGCGACCTACTCGTACATGCTGCTCGGCATCACCAAGGCCTCGCTGTCGACCGACTCGTTCATCTCCGCGGCCTCCTTCCAGGAGACCACGCGCGTGCTGACCGAGGCGGCGATCATGGGCAAGCGCGACGGGCTGCGCGGCCTGAAGGAGAATGTCATCGTCGGACGCCTCATCCCCGCCGGTACCGGCATGGCGTATCACAACATGCGCAAGCAGCAGGCGGCCGAGCCGATCCTGCCGGACATCCCGGCGGCCGAGGAAGTGCCGGCAACCGAGACGACCGCTTCGAACGGCGGCTGAGCGCGGGCTGCGACGGCAAGCAAGGGGCGGCTGCGGCCGCCCCTTTTTTTATTTACCATAGCGCCCGATGAGTACGGCACGCGAGCCCGATCCCTCCCCGCCGAGACCTGCCACGCTGGCGGACCTGGGCGCGATCCACGCGATCTATTCGCACCATGTCCTGAACGGACTGGCCTCGTTCGAGGAGGTGCCGCCGAGCCCGGAGGAGATGCGCAGGCGCTTCGACGAGATCCTCGGGCGCGGTCTGCCTTTTCTCTCGCTCGAGCTCGACGGCGCGGTCGCCGGATACGGCTATTGCGCGCCCTACCGGGCCCGCTCCGCCTACCGCTATGCGCTCGAGGACTCGGTCTACGTCCGGCCCGACATGGTCGGGCGCGGCGTCGGGCGCGCGCTCCTGGGCGAGCTGATCGGGCGCTGCGCGGCGCTCGGCTACCGGCAGCTCGTGGCCGTGATCGGCGACAGCGCCAACAGCGCCTCGATCGCGCTCCACGCGAGCCAGGGCTTTCTGCGCGTCGGCACGCTGCGTTCGATCGGATTCAAGTTCGGCCGCTGGGTGGACAGCGTGATCATGCAGCGCCCGCTGGGCCACGGCGACGCGACACCCCCGCTCAGCCTGTAAGGCTCTGGATCTCGAGCAGCAGGTCGGACTTCGATACCACGCCGAGCAGTTGGCGGTCGGCCGCGCTGCTGACCACCGGCAGGCGCTCGGTGCCCTGGGTGAGGAACATCTGCAGCGCGTCGCCCAGGGCGGTGTCGGGGGTCAGGACGGCGAATTCGCTTCGCATCAGCTCGCCCGCGGTCGGCGACGGCGCGCCCTGCGGCGCGAGCAGTCTTTGCTTGATCTCGTGCAGCGAGATGACGCCGCCGAAGCGGCCGGCCTCGTCGACCACGTACACGAATCGCACCGGGTGCTCGAGGAAGGCGCGCTCGACCTGGTCGAAGCCTGCGCTCGCCGGCACGGTCGGTATCGCCGGCTTGACCAGCTCCGAAATCTGCAGCCCGCGCCAGCGCGCGAGCGCGCGCTCCTCCTTGTTGCGATGGATCGTCACCTCGTACATCGACTCCTCGCGCACGGCGCGCGCGACGAAGTAGGCCGCCACGCAGGCCAGCATCAGCGGCAGTACGACCTGGTAGCTCAGGGTCATCTCGAAGATCATCAGGATCGCCATCAGCGGAGCGTGCGTGGCGCCGGCGAGAAACGCGCCCATGCCGACGATCGCGTAGGCGAACGGCATCGAGGTCGCCTGGGGCCACAGCGCGTGCACCCCCTGCCCGAACAGCAGGCCGAGCGAGGCGCCGACGAACAACGTGGGGGTGAACACGCCGCCGATCGCGCCCGAGCCCGTGGTCGAGGCGGTCGTCACGATCTTGCTGACGAGCACCAGCAGGACCATGGACCAGAGCCAGTCGTGGTGCAGCAGCGAGTTCACCACGCTGTATCCGTTGCCCCAGACCTCCGGCACGCGCGCCGATATCAGGCCCACGATAAGTCCGCCCAGGCCGAGACGCAGCGGCAGCGGCAGGCCGAGGCGTCCGAAGCCGGCCTTGGCGAGCTCCAGCGCGCGCATGAACTGCGGCGCCGCGGCGCCGGCGAGCAGGCCGAGCGCCACGAAGATAAGCACTTCGGGACCGACCACGGAGGGAAACGCCGGCATCTGGTAGGGCGGCGCGTAGCCGGTGAGCTCGCGCATGGTGATGTTGGCGACCACCGACGCGACCACCAGCGGTCCGAAGCTCTCCATCGCGATCGAGCCGATCACGATCTCGGACACGAACAGCGCGCCGCCGATCGGCGCGCTGTAGGCGGAGGTGATCCCCGCGGCGGCGCCGCAGGCGACCAGCAGGCGCAGGCGCGCCGGGCCGAAGCGCGCGATGCGCCCGATCAGCGAGGCGCACATTGCGGCCAGATGGACCATCGAGCCCTCGCGCCCGATCGACCCGCCGGAAGCGACCGAGAACAGCGACGACCCGCTGCGCGCCAGCGCCTGGCGCACCGGAATCCGGCCGTCGCCGATCGAGATCGCCTCCATGTAGTCCGACGACACGTCCTTGTAGGCCCATCTGCGGCTGAGCTGCAGCAGCAGCCCGGCGACCACGCCGCCGATGGCCGGGAACGCGATGCGCAGGTACCAGGGCAGGATCTCGGCGATCTCGACCAGGCCGCCGGTGTGGCGCGTGACCAGCCACTCCAGAGCGCGGATCGCCTCGCGAAACGCGATCGTCGCCAGCGCGCCGACGAACCCCACCAGCGCGGCCCAGATCAGCATGGTGTGGATTTCGGAGAGGCGAAAGCGCTCCGACAGCCGCAGGCGCAACCGGGTCAGGCGCGAGGTGCTCATTTCAGCAGCAGGGCGACGCCGCTCGCCACCAGCAGCACGGCGACTACGCGCTTGAAAATCAATTCCGGCATCCCGTGGTGCACGCGCTCACCCAGCACCATGCCGACCAGCATGGCCGGCAGCAGCAGCGCGATCAGCGCGAGCGCCCGGGCGTCGTAGAAGCCAAGGCTGCCGTAGCCGCCGGCGCGCAGCAGCGCAAGCAGGAACAGGATCGCGGACATAGTGGCGCGAAAGCGCGCCTTGTCGAGATTCAGCGCGTTCAGGTAAATGACGAAAATGGGCCCGGCCATGCCGCCGAACAGCGTGCTGAGCAGCCCGCCGCCGATCCCCGCGAGCGGCGCCAGCC
>JBAUTW010000107.1:0-2684 GCA_049582365.1 Burkholderiales bacterium
GCCACCCTGGCGCGCCAGCTGCACGACCAGAAGGCGGGCATGAAGTGGATCTCGATCCTGGTCGCACCCGACAGCGAGAAGTTCAAGACGCTCGGCGACGCGGCGTTGGGCATCACCGTCCCGTCGCAGTGGGAACGGCAGGTCAAGTACAAACCCGTCTTCGGCCCGACGATCGCGCAGTTCGCGGCCGAGTATCGCGCCAAGTTCAAGGACGATCCGGACTACCACGCGGCCTCCGGCTACGTCGTCGGACTGCTGCTGCAGCACGCGATTGAGCGGGCGAACTCTATTGATCCCGAGAAGGTGACGGCCGAGCTCAACACGATCGATACGACCACCTTCTTCGGCCGCAACAAGTTCGCCACCGACCCAGGCCACCACGGGCTGCAGATCGCGCACCAGATGGTGCTCGCGCAGTGGCAGATGAAGGAAGGCAAGCTGGTGAAGGAAATGATCTGGCCGGATGCGGCGGCCACCGCCAAGGTCGTCTACCCGCTGCACTAACCAGGAGGCGCACCGACGAGGGGGCCGGATCCGGCCCCCTTTTCGTGTGAGCCGCTCGCGTGCTCGGTCTTCTCGCATCGATCCTGGATGGTGTGCTCATCGGCGCGGTCTACGGACTCGCGGCGATGGGCATCACCCTCATCTGGGGCGTGATGGACGTGGTCAACCTGACCCACGGCGCGATGATCGTGGCCGGGATGTTCGGCACCTACCTGCTGGCGAGCGCGGCCGGCGTGCCGGTCTACGCCACGCTGCCGCTGGTCCTGATCGGCGGCTTCCTGTGCGGCGTCGCGCTGTACTGGATCGCGGTGCACCGCGTCATCGGCCAGCCGCCGCTGATGAGCCTGCTGTCGACGTTCGCGGTCAACCTGGTGCTGGTCGGGCTGGGCACCGCGGCGTGGGGCACGGACCTGTTCAACGTCCCGGCCTCGCTGCCCGGGTTCAGCCTGGGCCGCTACACCTTCCCCGGGACGCACATCATGGCCGCGGTGCTGACCGCCGTGATCGCCGCAGCGCTGTACCTGTTCCTGTACCGCACGCGCCTGGGCAAGGCGGTGCGCGCGGTGTCCGGCAACCGCGAGGGCGCCGAGCTGGTCGGCATCCCCACCGCGCGCGTGCTCGCGCTCGCGTTCGGCCTGGGTGCCGCGCTCGCCTGCGTCGCGGGGATGCTGATCGCGACCATGTTCCCATTCACCGTCCTGTCCGGCGACGCCTACCAGCTCAAGAGCTTCGTGGTCACGGTGCTGGGCGGACTGGGCAATCCCACCGGCGCGCTGCTGGCCGGGGTCGCGCTCGGGCTGCTGGAGGGGCTCACCACGCCGTTCGTGCCGGTGAGCTGGACCCTGGTGATCGAGTTCGTGCTGTTCGTGGCGGTGCTGATCGCGCTGCCGGGCGGACTGATGCAGCTCTGGCAGCGGCGCGCGCGCTGAACGGTCATCCGGCATGACGATCCTGCGCCGCCCCTTCTTCTGGCTCATCGCCGGCGTCGTCGCGCTGTTCGCCGTGTTGCCCGCCATGGGCGACGACGTCGGCCTGCGCGAGAACCTGCTGCTCGCCGCGGTCTACATCACGCTCGCCAGCAACATCAACATGATCCTCGGCTACGCCGGCTACGTGAACTTCGGCAGTATCGTGTTCTTCGGCCTCGGCGGCTACTTCTGCGTCTGGCTGATGAGCGCCCACGGCTGGCCGCTGGCCGCGGCGCTGCTCGCCGGGGGTGTGGCGGTGAGCGCGCTGGCGCTGGTCTTCGGCCTCGGCATCCTGCGCCTGCGCGGGGTGTACTTCGCGCTCGCCACCATCGGCGTCAACGAGGGCGTGATGGCCTTCGTCGCCAACTTCGGACCGTGGGGCGGCTCGAGCGGCATCTACCTCTCGCCGGCGCTGTTCGGGCCGCTCGGCGGCTCCGCCAAAGCGCTGTGGGTGGTCTACTACCTGCTGGTCGGCGTCATGGCGGCGTCGCTCTACCTGAGCTACGTCGTCAAGCGCTCGAAGTTCGGCCTCGGGCTGCTCGCGATCGGGCAGAACGAGGACGCGGCCGCGGTGCTCGGCGTGCCGACGCCGCGCTACAAGGCCGCGGTCTACAGCCTGTCGGCGTTCCTGCCCGCGATCGCGGGCGGCCTGTACTTCTTCAAGAGCGCGTTCATCCAGCCGCCGGACGCCTTCGACCTGCAGCTGTCGACCGAGACGATCGTGATCGCGATGCTCGGCGGCCAGGGCACGGTCGTGGGGCCGGCGATCGGCGCCTTCCTGTACGAGCAGCTGCGCGGCTGGCTGCTCGTGTCCCCCACCTTCTCCAGTTTCCAGCTGGTCATCGCCGGCGCGCTGCTGCTTGCCATCGTGCTGTTCGCTCCGGGCGGCTTGATGGGCTGGCTGTACCGGCGCTGGCCGGGCCTGCGGCGGTTCCTCGAATGAGCGCGCTGCTGCAGGTCGAAGGTCTGAGCAAGAGCTTCGGCGGCCTGAAGGCCGTGGACGGGTTGAGCTTCGCCGTGCGCGAGGGCACGATCCTCGGCCTGATCGGGCCCAACGGCGCCGGCAAGTCCACCGTGTTCAACCTGATCAACGGCGTGTTCGCGCCGGACGCGGGGCGGATCGTGCTGCGCGGCATGGACATCACCGGCAAGCCCCCCTACCGCGTGGCGCGCCACGGGCTCGCGCGCACGCACCAGATCGTGCAGCCGTTC
>JBAUTW010000108.1:0-4862 GCA_049582365.1 Burkholderiales bacterium
CCTCGCGCCAGGGTGCACGCCGCACTCCGTGCGCGGCGAAGGCCCGTGCCATGCGCGACTTGTCGGTCGCGGTGCGCGCCGCCTCTGGCGTCAGATAGCAGGGCAGCCCGAGTGCCGCTGCGACCTCGGCCATCGTCACCAGCGGCTGATCGGTACCCGACGTGATCACACCGCACACGCGGTGCTCGCGCGCCAGGCGGATGTTGTCGTCGACCGAGCGCGCGTCAATGTCCGCATGGTAGGTCGCGAACGCCTTGCCCGGGGCGTCGGGATAGTAATCCGAGGCGACCACGCGCAGGCCGCGCTCCTCGGCGCGGCGGATGAGCCCCTTCTGGTGCCGCCCCGCGCCCAGCACGAGCAGTCTCTTTTCCATTGCCGGAGGGTACCCAATTTCATGGCAAGATGAACGGAACAATTCGCCGCGGCGGTGCGGAGCGCAGAAACGTGAAAATTCCTTTCAACCGGCCCTACATGACGGGCAAGGAGCTTTCCAACATCGCCGAGGCGCACCGCAACCACCGACTCGCGGGCGACGGCCCGTTCAGCGCCAAGTGCAGCGCCTGGCTCGAGGCGCGCACCGGCGCGCGCAAGGCGCTGCTCACGCATTCCTGCACCGCCGCGCTCGAGATGGCCGCCATCCTGGCCGACATCCAGCCCGGCGACGAAGTAATCATGCCGTCCTACACCTTCGTCTCGACCGCGAACGCCTTCGTCCTGCGCGGCGGTGTGCCCGTTTTCGTCGACATCCGGTCGGACACGCTCAACATCGACGAATCGCTTATCGAGGACGCGATCACGTCGCGCACCCGCGCCGTCGTCGCGGTGCACTATGCCGGCGTGGGCTGCGAAATGGAGCCGATTCTGGACATCGCGCAACGCCACAAGCTGCTCGTGATCGAGGACGCCGCGCAGGCCCTGCTGACCGAGCAGCGTGGTCGCAGCCTGGGCGCCATTGGCCATCTCGGCACAGTGAGCTTTCACGAGACGAAGAACGTGATCTCGGGCGAAGGCGGCGCGCTGCTCGTGAACGACGAACGTTTCATCGAGCGCGCCCAGATCGTGCGCGAAAAGGGGACCAACCGCGCGAGCTTTTTCCGCGGCGAGGTCGACAAGTACACCTGGGTCGACATCGGTTCGTCGTACCTTCCGGGCGAAATCATCGCGGCATTCCTGTGGGCCCAGCTGGAGGAGGCCGACTCGATCACGGCGCGGCGGGTCGAGCTGTGGAACCGGTATCACGCCCGCCTCGAGTCGTGCGAGAAATCCGGCCGCATCCGGCGGCCCGTCATTCCGCCCGGCTGCCGCCACAACGCTCACATGTATTACGTGCTCCTGCCGAGCCTCGAGCAGCGCACGCGCCTGATCGCGCGCCTGGGCGAGCGCGGCATCGGCGCCGTGTTTCATTACGTGCCGCTGCACAGCTCGCCCGCCGGGCGCCGCTTCGGGCGCGCTGCGGGGCCGATGGAGAACACCGACCGCGTGAGCGACAGGCTGCTGCGTCTGCCGCTGTGGCTGGGCGTCGATCCGGGAGTGACGGAGGCCGTCGCACGCGAGATCGAAGCGCTATAGGCGTTCAGCGGCACGCTGAGGGCCAGCGATACGCCCATCAGGCGCAAGATCCAAAATACCCGTCCGTCTCGATTCGTCTCGAACCGATCGTTAGACATTCAAGGACAGTCGGGCGTGCAACGCAGGCACTGGGAGTTCCCCAGCTCGTAGACGCTGAACTCCCGGCAACTCCACGCCCGGTGGTAGCCCTTGCCCGGCAATCCGGCCAGCACTCGTTCCACTCCGTCCCGCCCCAACGGCCAGTTGCTGATCTGCAGGTCGGTCACCACGCAACTGACGGGATCGCCGGAAGGCAGTTGGCGGAGCTTGTCGGGATAGCTGATCCAGGCCCGCGTCGAAAGATGCGGGACGAGCGTGTCCGAAGCGGCGGTCGCCGCGTCTTGGTTCAAGCAGGGAATGACTTCCGTCGCCAGCCAGTGCGCATGCGGCGTCTGGGCATAGTCGCGCGCCCGCATCATCTCGCTCGGGCCAAGGCAGGCGACGCTCCAGAACAGCATCCAGATACCGGTGCGCCTCCACCCGAAGCGGCGCGCGAACGCCGCCATGCCGAAAGGAAGTGCCCAGAAGAGCGCGGTTCCGGGCTCGATTCCATAGTGGAACACCATCCGCACCCGCTGATCGCCTTCGCTGAGGAACAGCATGAGGTAGGGCGGCAAGGCCGCCAGCGCGGCGCGCCATTCGAAAAGCGGCAGAAATCCGAGCGGCGCAAGGGTCCAGAAGAGAAAATTGAGTCGTGCGCCGTCGAGGATTTGCGACAGGAAATATCTGGGCTGCACGAACGGAGCAAGCACTACATCGACGATCCCGCCGCCGAACCGATCGTAAAGACCCATATACTGGTAGTCGCCGCCGAACATGCGCGGTACGACCTTGATGTCGTACAGGAACAGCGCGGCGCCGACAACGGCGAGCGCAATCCCGAGCCAGCGGGCGCGCCAGGGTCGTGCGCGGCTCGCCAGCGCCCACGCCAAGCCGATACCCGCCGCCACGACTCCGGCGGATTCCTTGGTGCCGAACGCGCACACCAGGGCCAGCACGCCGAGTGCCCTGATCCAGCCCCGTTTCGATGCGAAGGCGGCGAATGCCCACAGGAACAGCGGCAGCATGAATACTTCGGGGTGGAAATCGAAGGCATTTGCGTTTCTGAGCGGCAGGTAAGTCCAGTAGATCCAGGGCAAGGCAGCCGGCGCCCAGTGGCCGCGACCGAATCGCGCGCGCGCCAGGTAAAAGAGCGCGGGGCCGCCCGCCGCGAGCCCGACTGCCTGGATGAATAGCAGCGTTTCCGGCCGCGGGACGGCCCAGAACAGCGGCGCGAGCAGCCAGAACACGGGGGACTGATGGTCGGCAAACAGGTTGATCCCGCCTTTGACCGAGGAAATGTAGCCATTGCCGTGCGTCAGATTCCAGATCGCGTTGGTGAATATGCCCAGATCGTAGCCGTGGGTTTGGAACGCTCGGTGGCGCAGGAGTGACGTCCAGAGGAAGACCGCCGCAACCGCGCCTGCGGCAAGCCAAAGCGCACGGGCCGGCGAGCGGTCAAGCGCGGCGAGCCACGCCCGCCCTATCCTCGCCCCCAGGCGGACGAAGAAGCTGTTCTCCCATGGCGCCCTCGAGCAGCGCCGTACCGCCATGGCAACGAAGGCCACGAGCGCGACGCCCCCCATGCCTCGCGTCAGCTCCCAGATTGCCAACCCCGTATTGAAACCCAGGGTATCGGGCACCCGGCGCCAGAGCAGGATCGCGAGCACGAGCGCGCCAGCGATGCCGGCGGCATACGACAGGGTCCGCCGCCTGGTGCGCCAGAGGGATTCGCACACGCCGCGCACGCTCTTCGTCCACTCGCGGATCTGAAATATCCTTCTCCAGTGGCGAAGCGCCAGGACGACCAGAGCCGCAACCAGAAGCGGCAGGCCGAAATCGGAAAGCTGGACCCGGTCATAGCCGGGTATCTCGATCCAGGCCCAATCGGTGAGCCACGGATAAACGACCAGCGTGCCGATCAGAATGTCTAGCAGGAGCATGCGCCCTGTCTCACTTCGGCGACGGACTTCATGCGCCTGCGCGTGCCAGCAGACTGAAGGACGACGCGTAGCGACGCAGCAGCGGAACGCCGAGCGCCGCGTTGTCGAGCGTTTCCAGCGCGGGCGCGAGCCAGGCCGGGGTGCCGGGCGCGAGCCACGCCAGCGGGCCGAGAAAGTAGTCTACGTAGTCGATGATCGGCTCGAATCCCATTTGCGCGCAGAGCGAAGCCAGTTCATCCGGGTCGAGCTCGCGTTCGTCGGGACTGTGGTAACGCTCGTACGCCGGGCGCACCAGTCCCGCGAAGTGCCCGACCAGGCGCCGTCGGCTCGGATCCGCGGAATAAAAGACGCCGCCGGGACGCAGCAGCTTGCGTGCAGCGAGCAAGGTGGCGCGGATCGCAGCGTCGTCCAGATGGTGCAGGAAGGCGAACGCCGCGACGACGTCGAATTGCCCGAGGCCTTGCATGCCGGAGAAGTCTCCTTCGGAAACCGCGAACGAGACGTTGCCCAGTCCCGCCGCGGCAGCCTTGGCACGTGCGTGCTCGATTGCAACGCTCGAAATGTCGAGCCCGACAACTTGCGCCACGTGCGCCGCGAAGCGAAGCTCAACCGAGCCGTCTCCGCACCCCAGACTCAGGATACGCTGTCGCCGACCGGCACCCGTGGCGCGCAGAAACTGGCGCGATACACGGTCGTGAACCCGCCTGAAAACGGCGCTATTCTGGATTTGCGCCGCCTCGGCCTCGTAATGATGGTCGTGATAGTCGCGCTCGTTCATGGCTCACCCGAGGCAGGCCGCCCGCAGGCCGCGGGCACCGCGCCATCCGGGCCCTCCCAGGCCGAAAGCCTGCCAAAGTCTATCTTGCCGCCCTTGCGCAAGAGGTTCAGCACGACATGGTCACCGAACGCCTCGAGCCGCGCGTCGAGGTCGTTGTAGTAGCGCGTCCAGCCGTTCAGGACGGGCTCGGTTAGCGCGGTCTGACCCCTGAACACCCGGGGGCAGGCTCGTTCGATCCGGTCGAAAAGCGCTGACACCCGGTGTTCCTTTTCCGCCTCGGCCGGGTCGCGTGGCGCTGGGCGAAGCGCGCAGCTCACGGCCGACAACGGCTCGTGCGGCGGCAGCGGGGCCGCGAGCCAGTTCGCCGCACGGGACAGTCCGTCGCTGGCGTCGGGCCGCCATGCGATCGTGAAGCAGTCCGACGGATCAACGCGCAGGCCGATCCGGGCGAACGTCTGGTCGTAGGCCCGCAGCGCCGCCGCGGGCGGCCGGCC
>JBAUTW010000109.1:0-2660 GCA_049582365.1 Burkholderiales bacterium
CGCGCAACGCCGCCTGGCTCGCCGCCTACGCCGCGATCGGCGCCGGCTGTCTCGCCTCCTCGTTCGTCGCCTGGCGCCGCGGCCGGGGTTAGACTAGCGACGCGCGTAAGCAAAACGACAGGAGAAAGGCAAGCATGGAGCGCATCTGGCTGAAGAGCTATCCCGCGGGCGTCGAGCCCGAGGTCCGCTACGACCAATACCGCTCGGTCGGCGCCCTGTTCGAAAAGTGCGCGGCGCAGTTCGGCGACCGGCCGGCCTACTCGAGCATGGGCAAGTCGATCAGCTACCGCGAGCTCGACAAGCTCGCGCGCGACTTCGGCGCCTGGCTGCAGGCGATGGGCCTGGGCAAGGGCGCGCGCGTGGCGATCATGCTGCCGAACGTGCTGCAGTATCCGGTGGCGCTGTTCGGCACGCTGCGCGCGGGCTGCACCGTGGTGAACGTCAATCCGCTCTATACCGCGCGCGAGCTCGAGCACCAGCTCAAGGACTCGGGCGCGGAGGCGATCGTGATCCTGGAGAACTTCGCCCATACGCTCGAAGCCGTGCTTGCGCGCACGCCGCTCAAGCACGTGGTGGTGGCCTCGCTCGGCGACCTGCTGGGACTCAAGGGCGCGGTCGTGAACTTCGTGGTGCGCAACGTGAAGAAGATGGTGCCGGCGTACGCGCTGCCGAAGGCGCAGCGCTTCAACGCCGCGCTGGCGGAGGGCGCGGCCAAGCCGTTCGAGCCGTACCAGGCCGGGCACGACGACATCGCCTTCCTGCAGTACACCGGCGGCACCACCGGGCTGTCCAAGGGCGCGATGCTGCTCCACCGCAACATCCTGGCCAACATCGAGCAGGTGGCGGGCTGGCTCGAGCTCGGCCTCAAGGGCGAGGCCCCGTCGATCATCACCGCGCTGCCGCTGTATCACATCTACGCGCTGACGGTGAACTGCCTGGTGATCCTCAAGCTCGGCGGCCTGAGCATCCTGATCACCAACCCGCGCGACATCCCGGGTTTCGTCAAGGAGCTCGGCAAGCACCGCTACAACATGATCACCGGCGTCAACACGCTGTTCAACGCGCTGCTGCACCATCCCGATTTCGCCAAGCTCGACTTCTCGGCGCTCAGGCTCTCGAGCGGCGGCGGCATGGCGGTGCAAAAGGCGGTCGCCGACCGCTGGAAGGACGTCACCGGGACCGTGCTGCTCGAGGGCTACGGCCTGACCGAGACCAGCCCGGTGGCGACCATGAACCCGTTCGACCTCACGGGCTACAGCGGCTCGATCGGCGTGCCGATTCCGTCGACCGACATCGAGATCCGCGACGACGAGGGCAAGACCGTGCCGATCGGCGGCACCGGCGAGATCTGCATCAAGGGCCCGCAGGTGATGGCGGGATACTGGCAGCAGCCCGAGGAAACCGCGAACGTCATGACCCCGGACGGCTATCTCAAGACCGGCGACATCGGCGTGATGGACGACAAGGGCTTCATCCGCATCGTCGACCGCAAGAAGGACATGATCCTGGTGTCGGGCTTCAACGTGTATCCGAACGAGATCGAGCAGGTGGTGGCGATGCACCCGGGCGTGCTCGAATGCGCCGCGATCGGAGTCTCCGACGGGCACTCGGGCGAAGCGGTCAAGCTGTACGTGGTCAAGAAGGACCCCGACCTGACCGAGCAGGACATCCTCGCCTACTGCAAGGAACAGCTCACCGGCTACAAGCGCCCCAAGCACGTCGAATTCCGCACCGAGCTGCCCAAGACCAACGTCGGCAAAATCCTCCGCCGCGCCCTGCGCGAAAAATAGGGACAGACCCTATTTTCCGGGGCCAATTGCCGAGCATCAGAAAATAGGGTCTGTCCCTATTTTTCGAGGGTGAGGAGGCGCGTGGTCCCGGCCGCGATGCGGGCGCGGTCGGTCAGCATCGGGATGTACTCGCCGGCGACCCAGGCGCGAGTGAAGGCGCGATAGCCCGGCGACAGCGGGTTGCCCGACTGCCCGCCGGAGTGGATGTAGAGCGACGCCTGCATGTCGGACAGGTCGTAGATCGCGCGCAGGCTCGGGCCGTGGCGGCTGGCGTAGGGCCGCGCGGCGTCGTTGAAGTCGCTGCGCCCGACGTCGATCGTGAACGCCCCGCCCGGGCTCGGCACGCTGATGTCGAAAAAGCGCGCGAGCAGCGCCACGCGGCCGAACGGGCGGTGCTCGTGCAGTGCGGGGTGCGCCTCGCCCCAGGTCCAGCGCCGCATGTCCTTGCCGTAGCGCCGGCGCAGATCGGCAAGCGCGGCTTCGAGCGAGCTGGAGAGGATCTCGGCGCAGGTTTCCCGCTTGGGCGTGCGCACGTCGTCGCACCAGTGCGACTGGCCGTCCTTGTTCGCGAGCACGTTGCCGATGAACTCCGGGCGCTGCAGCCAGTTGGCGTCGAACGCGTCGCCCAGCTCGTCGGCATAGATCGCGCGCGCGAGCGCGCGCCACCACGCGGTCACGATCAGCGGCTCGGGGCGCTCGGCCGTCATGCTGCCGTCCCAGGCTGAAAGCAGTCCCAGCGCGCGCTTGGCCTCGGCGCTGAGCGGCCTGGTCGCGAGCAGCCGCGGCAGCTGCTCGCGCGCGGGCAGCGAGACGACGTCGGCCTGCATGCGCGCGAAGCTCGCCACCGTATGGCGCGGCACCGCGTCGAGC
>JBAUTW010000110.1:0-2126 GCA_049582365.1 Burkholderiales bacterium
GCGCTCGAGGTCGCGCGCGTCGATCTCCGCGCGGGCGCGGCCGGAGGCGAGGCACAGGGCGAGCGTGAGCGCCAGGCCGACGCATCGCGGCAGGCTCATGGCGGCAGTCAGCGGAATTGCTCCCGCAGCTTGACCTTCCAGAACTTGCCGGTCGAGGTCTTGGGGATGGTCTCGAGGAACTCGAAGCGGTCGGGCAGCTGCCACTTGGCGAAGCGGCCGGCAAGGTGGGCGCGCAGCGCCTCGGCATCCGGCTTGTTTCCCTGTTTGAGCACCACGCAGGCGAGCGGTCGCTCGCCCCACTTGGCGTCCGCCACCGCGATCACGGCCGCCTCGGCCACTGCGGCGTGCGCCATCAGCAGGTTCTCCATGTCGACCGAGCTGATCCACTCGCCGCCCGACTTGATCAGGTCCTTGGTTCGGTCGGCGATGCGCACGTAGCCATGCGCGTCGAGCGAGGCGACGTCGCCGGTGCGCAGCCATCCGTCGGCGGTGAACTTCTCGGGCTCGGTCGCCACCTCGTGGTAGCCGCCGGCGATGAACGGTCCGCGCACCTGGATCTCGCCCACGCTCTTGCCGTCCCAGGGTTGCTCGGCGCCTTCCTCGTTGACGATACGCATGTCGACCATCGGCACCGGCACGCCGGCCATCGCCGCGCGCGCGAAGCGCTCGTCCCCGCTTATTCCCTGCAGCTCGGGCTTGAGGTAGGCCGCGGTGCCGAGCGGGCTCATCTCGGTCATGCCCCAGCCGTGCGTGACCTGCGCGCCGTACTTCGCGTAGGCGCGGATCATGGCCTCCGGCATCGCCGCGCCGCCGACCAGCATGCGGATGCCCTGCGGCAGCTTGTTGCGCACCGGATCGGCCTCGATCAGCTGCGCCATGCCGATCCAGATCGACGGCACCCCGAGCGCGTAGGTCGGCTGCTCGGCCCTGAACAGATCGAGCAGGTCCTGCGGGTGCAGGTGCGGCCCGGGAAAGATCATCTTCACGCCCATCATGGCGCAGCTGTACGGCACGCCCCAGCTGTTGGCGTGGAACATCGGCGTCACGGGCAGCACGCTGTCCTTCGCCGACAGGCACCAGAAGTCGGGCTGGTTGGCCACCAGCGAATGGATCACCGTCGAGCGGTGCGAGTACACCACGCCCTTGGGCCGCCCGGTGGTGCCCGAGGTGTAGCACATCGCGATCGGGTCGTCCTCGTCGTGCGCCGGGTAGTGGAATTTCTCCGGCGCGCGCTCGAGGAAAGCCTCGTAATCGACGAACGCCTTGTCCACCGGCTGGCCCGAAAACGGCACCACGATCACCTTCTCGAACGGCGCCTTGTCCTTGAACTGCTCGTAAAGCGGCAGCAGGATGTCGTCCACCACCAGGAAGCGGTCCTTGGCGTGATTCGCGATCCAGCCGATGTCCTCGGGCGCGAGGCGCAGGTTTAGCGTGTGCATGACGCCGCCCGCCGCCGGGATGCCGAAATAGCACTCGAGGTGAGCGTAGTGATTCCAGCACAGGGTCGCCACCCGGTCGCCCTTCTGGAGACCGGCGGCGAGCAGCGCGGAGGCGAGTCTGCGCGAGCGGCGGTAGAAATCGGCGAAGCGCTGCCGCTTGAACGACTTGTCCGGCAGGCGGCTGACGATTTCGGACTCGGGAAAGAGCTTCCCGGCGCGTTCCAGGAAGTGATTCAACGACAGCGGCACCCGCTGCATGGTCGACTTGATCATGTAACGCCCTCCTCCTGTCGCGGGCGCCGACAATGTACTGCGCGGCGGGCGCGGGCGCAAAGACCCGTGCGACTCGCCTGCGCTACGATTGCGGCGTGAGCCCGCGCTTTCCGATCATCGACGCGCACCAGCATTTCTGGGACCCGCGCGTGAACTACCATCCCTGGCTGTGCGATGCGAAGCCGATTGCATTCCGCTACGGCGACTATGCCGCGCTGCGCCGGCCCTACCTTCCCGCCGACTATGCCGTGGACGCGGCGCGGCACGAGGTGGTGAAGACCGTCTACGTCGAGACCGAATGGAATCCGCTCGACCCGCTGGGCGAGACGGCGTGGGTCGAGCGGCTGCGGCGCGAGACCGGCCTGCCGACGGTGATGGTGGCGCAGGCCTGGCTCGACCGCGACGATGCCGCCG
>JBAUTW010000111.1:0-1788 GCA_049582365.1 Burkholderiales bacterium
CCGCCGCGGCGCGCGAGCCAGCGCGCCAGAAGCGACAGGTCGCGCCGGTACGACTCGATGCTGTTGCGCGCAAGACCGTCCTCGAGCCACAGCGCGTCGCAGAACGCGTCCAGGAGCGGCTCGACGGCCATCGCCTCAGCCCGTCGCCAAGGCTGCGATCTTCGCCAGCAAGGCGTCGGGCACCTCGATGCCCTCTGCGCGCGCGCGCGTCTGCGACTCGAAGCGGCGAGAGCCCGGCAGCCGCACGCCGGCGTCGGCAAGCATCAGTCGCACCACGGTCTCGACGCGCTCGAAGTACTTTTCGCGCCCGGCCAGCGCGCCCGGGTCGATGGCAATGAACGACTGTCCGACGCGCGGGCGGTTGCCTTGCTCGGCGAAGAACGAATCGGCTTCCGGTCCGATCGCCGAACCCGTGAGCGCGCTGCAGATCAGCTCGAACATCAGCGCCAGCATGGCGCCTTTCACGCCGCCGATCGGAAACATGCTGCCGTGCTCGATCGCCTCCTTCGGATCCGTGGTCGGCCTGCCGTGGCGGTCGAGCGCCCAGCCCTCCGGAATGCGCTCGCCCTTCTGCGCGGCAAGCATGATCTTGCCCCGGATCACGGTGGTGAGCGCGAGATCGATCACCAGCGGCTCCGCATGCGGGCGGGGAAACACGGCCGCCACCGGATCGGTGCCGAACAGCGCCTTGCTGCCGCCCCAGGGCGGAATCGCGGCGGGCGAGTTCGTGAACGCGAAGCCGGCCATGCCGGCGCGCGCCACCGGCAAGAGATGAATGCCGAGCACCCCCACATGCCCGCTGCGGGTGATGCCCGCGTAGCCGATGCCGTTGCGCCTGGCGCGCTCGGTCACCTCGGCGATCGCCCACTCGCAGGCCTCGTAGGGCAGCGCGTCGCAATTGTCGATCAGGCACACGGCCGCCTTGTCGGCGGCGAGCCGCGGCCTGGCGCCGCCGTCGGCGCGGCCATTGTCGAGCATGGCGCAATAGAACGGAACCCGCGACATGCCGTGGGTCGGCAGCCCCTGCTCCTCGGCGGCCACCAGGTGCCGCGCCGCGGCTTGCGCCATGCGCGGATCGGCGCCCGTATGCTCGAGCGCCTCGCGCGCGAGTTTCAGCAATTCGTCAGGGGTCTTCTTCATGGCCCGGATTCTACCGGCTGCCGCTAGAATGGCCGGCCAGCACGCAACAGGAGGGGAGTATGGGGAAGATGATCGAACTCACCGCGGCCGACGGCCACAAGCTCGCCGCCTACCGCGCCGATCCCGCCGCCAAGCCGCGCGGCGCCGTGGTCGTGATCCAGGAGATCTTCGGCGTCAACAGCCACATCCGCTCGGTCACCGACGGCTACGCGGCGGACGGCTATCTCGCGCTTGCACCGGCGATGTACGACCGGGTCCAGCGCGGCTACGAGACGGGCTACACCCCGCCCGAGATCGAGGCCGGGCGCGCCATCATGCAGAAGCTCGACTGGAAGCAGACCCTGATCGACGTCAGCGCGGCGATCGAGGCGGTGAAACCCGCCGGCAAGGTCGGCATCGTCGGCTACTGCTGGGGCGGCGCAGTCACCTGGGTGGCGGCCGGGCGCCTGCACGGTCTCGCCTGCGCGGTGCCGTATTACGGCGGCGCGATCCCGAACTTCATCTCCGAGCAGCCCAAGTGCCCGGTGATGTTCCACTTCGGCGAGCAGGACCAGTCGATCCCGCTCGAGCAGGCGAAGAAGGTTGCGGCGGCGCACCCCGACGCGACGACGCACTTCTACCCCGCGGGACTCGGCTTCAACTGCGACC
>JBAUTW010000112.1:0-20417 GCA_049582365.1 Burkholderiales bacterium
AGGCGTACCGGAGCGACCGCAGCGTCGTCAACCGGTTGCAGCTGGCAACGCTGCTGGTGGCGCTGCCGGCGCCGCTGCGGGACGACGGCGCTGCGTACGCGTTGCTGCGCCCGGTCGCCGGAGAGCACGGCGAGTCGCCGTTGCAGGATTTCGCCGCGTTGCTGGCGGGCCAGGTGAGCGAGCGCCTGCGGCTCGCGCGCGAGAGCGAGCAGGCAGCACGGGAGCACGAGCGCTCCATGCGTGCCGCCGAGCTGCGCGAGCAGACGCTGCGCGAGCAGCAGCAGACATTGCGCGAGCAGCTCGATGCGTTGAAATCGATCGAGCGCGGAATCGTCGAACGAGAAGAGAAATTGCGCAGGAAAAGGAGATGAGATCATGACCAACCAACCCCCCAAAATCCTGCTGGTCGATGACGATAAGGACCTTCTGCAGCTGATCGCCATGCGCCTCAGCGCGGCCGGATACTCGGTTTCGACCGCCGACTCGGGCGAAAGCGCGCTGGCCAGCGTCACCGTCTCGCGGCCGGAGCTCGTCATCACCGACTTGCGAATGCACGGCATGGACGGCATGGCGCTGTTCGACGCGATTCACCGCGATGCCCCGTCGCTCCCGGTGGTCATTCTTACCGCGCACGGTACGATCCCTGAGGCGGTGGCTGCGACGCGCCGCGGCGTCTTCAGCTTCCTTACCAAGCCGTTCGACGGCAAGGTCCTGCTCGATACGGTGGCCGACGCTTTGCGCCTGTCCAGCGTCCCGGCGGGAGGGGGAGGAGAAAGCTGGCGCGGCGAAATCATCACGCGCTCGCCCGCAATGGAGGACCTGCTGGCGCAGGCCAAGCGCGTTGCCGCCTCGGATGCCAGCGTGTGCGTGTACGGCCCGAGCGGCACCGGCAAGGAGCTGCTTGCGCACGCGATACACAACGCCAGCCGGCGCGCCGGCGGCCCTTTCGTGGCGGTCAATTGCAGCGCAATTCCGGAAGGACTGATCGAGTCGGAGCTGTTCGGACATCGCAAGGGCTCCTTTACCGGAGCGACGCAGGATCGCCGGGGGCTGTTCCAGGCTGCCGAGGGCGGCACACTGTTCCTGGACGAGATCGGCGATATGCCGGTCGCGCCGCAGGTCAAGCTGCTGCGGGCGCTGGAAGAGAGGGTGGTGCGACCGGTGGGCTCGAACGACGCGATCGCAGTCGACGTGCGCATCATTTCCGCCACCCACCGCCGGCTCGAGGAGCGCATTGCCGCGGGCGAGTTCCGGGAAGACCTCTACTATCGGCTGAACGTGGTCAAGCTCACGCTGCCCGCGCTGGTCGAGCGGCGCGAGGACATCCCCCTGCTGGCAAACCATTTTCTGGAGCGCCTGGTGGCGCGCTACGGGCGGCGTCGGCTCGGGTTCTCGCCCGAAGCGATGGAACTGCTGGTGTCCGCATCTTGGCCCGGTAATGTACGGCAGCTGCTGAACGTGGTCGAACAGTCGGTGGCGTTAACCGCCACTGACGTCGTTCCGGCTTCGCTGGTGCGCCAGGCAATCGACTCACGCGACTCCACTCTGACCCCGCTGGACGAAGCGCGCCGGGCGTTCGAGCGCGATTACCTGGTCAGAATCCTGAAAATAACCAGCGGCAACGTCACCCAGGCCGCGCGCCTGGCGGGACGCAACCGGACTGAGTTCTACCGCCTGCTCGAGCGCCACGCGCTTGAGCCGGGGATGTTCAAGGGCGCGGCGCAGGCGCACTGAGCCGGACGGCCGAGGCCCGCATCCGCTGCCGCACGGCGGCCGTATCGTCTCCAACGGGGCCGGCGCGCGGCTCCCTGAACGGAGATCCACGGCAGATGACGACCCACCTCGCACTCCGATTCGTCGCCGCGCTGGCGGCTTTGGGCACGGCGCTGCCGGCTCCGGCCGCACCCTGCGTGGCCAGATCGACCGCGCGCACCGCGGCATTGGTCGAGCTGTATACCTCCGAGGGCTGCAGCAGCTGCCCCCCCGCGGACCGCTGGCTGTCGTCGCTCGAGGGGGCCGCGCGGGCCTCGGGCGGCCTGGTGCCGCTTGCCTTGCACGTCGACTATTGGGACTACATCGGCTGGAAGGACTCCTATGCGAGGCCAGCCTTCACCGCCCGGCAACAAAGGATTGCGGCGCTGCAGCATGCGCGCTTCGTCTACACGCCCCAGGTCTTGCTGCAAGGGCGCGACTTCCGGGGCTGGGGCTCGAGCGCTTTCGGGCAAGCGCTCGCGCGAATCAATGCACAGCCGGCACGGGCCGAGATTTCGCTCGCGATCGAGCGGCTGGACGAAGGCGTGCTCCAGCTCCAGGCGTCCGCCCGGGTGCCCGATCCGAAGCGCCGCGCGACGGCCGCCCTGTACCTGGCGCTCTATCAGAATGATCTCAGCTCCCGGATCGAGGGGGGCGAGAACGAGGGGCGCACGCTGGCGCACGACTTCGTGGTGCGCGACTGGATCGGACCGATCGATTTCGCGGGCGACGGAAGGGTGCGTGACAGGCGCAGCCTGGCGCTCCCGCCCGGCGCGGCGGCGAGCAACACGGGAGTTGCCGCTTTCGTGCAGGACCGCGGCACGGCGGAGGTCCTGCAGGCCTTGATGCTGCCCGGCTGCCCGGGCTGAGCGCTCCCCGCTCCCTGGCGGGCGGCCGCCCGGGGGCGTCATCGCCCGCGCCGGGCCCCTCTCTCTCGGGTATATTTCCCCCATAACCGAGCTCCAGCAGGGAAAATACCAAGGGAGGAAAGGCCGTGCTCGCGACGCAAATCCGGCAAAAGGACGGGGTTTTCTACTTCGCCAGCTACAAGGCGAAGGACCTCCTCGCCAAGGTCCGCTTCATCAGCCGCTTCTATGGAGAGGGCGAGCAGATCGCGCCCAGCCGAATCGCCCATGACGACGACATCGCCCAGTTCATCGCCAAGATCGAGCGCACCGACGAGGCCTTCCAGAGGACCTTGTCGCGTGCCAAGGTACGCGCGCTGAAGAACTTCTACGAAACCGCGGTCACGCAGCCGCCGATCCCGGGCACGGTACTTCTGTTCACTTCCGAGCGACTCGGATTTCGTGCCAGCGAAGGTGCCGTTGGGCACCTGTCGGAGCCGTCGGCGAAATACCTGATCATTGACGGCCAGCACCGCCTCGCCGCGCTGCAGTTCTACCTGCACGAGCGGCCCGACGACGCCGCGACGATTAACGTGCCGTGCATCATCTTCGACGGTCGCAGCGAGGACTTCGCGACCGAGATGTTCGTGATCATCAATTCGACCCCGACTCGCATCAACAAGAGTCACCTGGTCGACCTCTACGATCGCGTTTCCTTCGCGGCGCCCGACCGCAAGTTCGCCGCCAGGCTGGTCGAGAAGCTCTATGGCGAGGGCGACAGCCCTCTGCGCTACCGCATCAACCGCCTCGGGGGGCGCAGCCAGCGCGACAAGTGGGTGCTGCAGGCGGAGCTTTTCAACGAGCTGCACCGCTGGGTGCGGGCACGCTGGCGCAGCATCCAGGTCTCGGGCGGCAGCGCGCACGAGGTACCGCGCTACTACGCCGTCCTGCGCGATTTCTTCAAGGCTGCCCGCTCGGCCTGGGGCGACGCCTGGGGCAAGGACAACTACATGGTGACCAAGCCGGTGACGATCAAGGCCATGGTGCGCGTCTGCGCCGACCTGGCGCGCGAGGACGCCGAGCCCGAGGAGGGCCGTGTGGCGCGCTGGCAGGCGCGCCTGGCGCCGTGGGCAGAGCAGGTGCGCGAATTCCGCGACGAGGGCTTCTACGAGCGTTTCCCTGCCAAGGGCGAGATCGAGCGCGTGGCACGCATCCACCGCGACCTGGCGCGCGCGGCGAAGATCGAGCTCGCCCGGGCCAAGCAGTGAGCCCTCGGCGAGCCTCGGCGCGGGCGCGCTAGAACAGCCCTTCTCGGGCCAGCTGCTCGACCTCAGCCTCGGCGAACCCTAGCTCGGCCAGGATCGGCCGCGTGTGTTCGCCCAGCGCCGGCAGGGGATCCATCCTGGCCTCGAAGCCGGAGATATTGAACGGCGGAAGTAGGGCCTGCAGCGGGCCCTGCGGCGAACCCACCTCGCGCCAGCGCCGCCGCGCCTCGAGTTGCGGATGCGACCAGAACTCCTCCATGGTGTTCAGGCGCGCGTTGGCGATGCCGGCGGCCTCCAGCCTGTCGGTCACCTGCGCCGCCGTCAGCTGCGCGAATACTCGTTCGATTTCGGCGTGGGTGGCATCACGATTGGCGTAGCGCGAGGGGCCCGTGGCGAAGCGTGGGTCGCGCGCCAGTTCGGGATTGCCGAGCACCTTGTCGCAGAAGCGCTCGAACTCACGGTCATTCTGGATGCTGAGGAAGACGCTCCCGCCGTCGCCGGCGTGGAACGGCCCATAGGGCACGATCGTTGCGTGGAACGCGCCGCGCCGCGGCGGCGCGGCGCCGCCGTAATGACTGAAGTAGGCCGGGAATCCCATCCATTCGCCCAGCGCTTCGAACATGGTGATGTCCAGCGTTGCACCCTCGCCGCTGCGTTCTCGACGCAACAGCGCGGCGAGTATCGAGGAGAAGGCGTACATGCCGGCGGCGATGTCGGCGACCGGAATTCCGGCCTTGGCGGGCGCCTGCTCGGTGCCGGTCACCGAGACAAGCCCGGCCTCGCACTGGACCAGCAGGTCGTAGGCCTTCTTGTGCGCATAGGGCCCGTCCGGGCCGTAGCCCGAGATGCCGCACCAGATCAGGCGCGGGTGTCGGGTGCGCAGTTGCTCCGCGCCAAGGCCGAGGCGCTCTGCGGCGCCCGGGGCGAGGTTTTGCAGGAACACGTCGGCGCGCTCGACCAGGCGAGCGAGAATCTCCTTGGCCCGCGGGTGCTTGACGTCGAGCGCCAGGCTTTCCTTGGAGCGGTTGACCCACACGAAATGGGACGACAGCCCCTTCACGCTGCGGTCGTAGCCGCGCGCGGCGTCGCCCCCGCCCGGGCGCTCGATCTTGATCACCCGCGCGCCGAGTTCGGCCAGCTGGCGCGTGGTGAAAGGGCCGGCAATCACCTGCTCAAGTGAGACCACTGTGACGCCCTCGAGCGGGCGCATCAGCGGAAGCTCACTTCCAGACCGTTGAGCGGCAGGCCCTCGAATGCGGTGCTCCAGGTCTCGCCGGGCGCGACCGAGTGGGCGTCGGTGAGGGTGCCGGTGCTGACGATCTCGCCGGCGGCCAGCGGCGGCGCGTCCACCTGTCCTGACAGGACTTCCACCAGGAAGGCGAGCGCCTCGAGCGGGCTGCCGAGCACATTGGCGCCGGTGCCCCGGTCCACCGCCGCGGCGCCTCTTCGCAATTCGACTTTGAGCGCCGGCAAGCGCGCGGCCAGGTCGGGCAGGTCGCGCACGGGAAGTGGCGTGCCCACCACCAGCCGCCCGTGCAACCCGTTGTCCGCGGTGCAGTCGGCGATCTTCAGCTTCCAGTCTGGATGATGGCACTGAACGATCTCGATTGAGTGCGCGACCCATTCGATCGCGCCCAGCAGCGCATTCGGGTCATTGATGACGGGTGGCGCGGCCTTCAGGCCGAAGCAGATCTCGGGCTCGATGCGCGGCTGCGCCAGGCCGGCGAGCGATACCGTGGCCCGGTCGTCAGGTGCGAAGATCACGGTCCTGTCGTACAGCGCGCCCCACATCGGTTCGTACACGCCGTAGCGCGGCCAGAGGGTGCGGTTGGTGAACCCGATCTTGCGCCCGAGCAGCTTCCAGCCGCGCGCGAGGCGTGCGGAATGCAGCCGCGCCGCGGCGCGGTAGCCTGTGGGCGCATCCAGCCCGGGATAGCGTTCGCTGAAGGGGGCGACGATGCGGCCCGAATCGTTCAGCGAGAGCACTTCATCGGCAAGGGCGTCGATCTGCGATGGCTTGGCCACGTTGTCGTCTCTGCGCTTTGGCCGATTGTACAGGGCGGCCTCGCCGCGGTTGCGGCGGGCGGCCATGCGTGCGAAATTCGGACAACGGGAAATTTCGCACTTGAACCCTCCGAACCTCCTTCAGCGGATACTTGGCGCGATGCTTGGCATCGCCCTGTTCATCGCCGCGTTCATCTTCGCCTCGGTGCTGCTCGCGATCGCCGCGACCGCTGCGCTGCTCGTCTGGGGCTGGCTGTGGTGGCGTACGCGCGAGGTCCGTCGCGCCGCGCGTGACAGCGGCAACGTCGTGATCGAAGGCGAATACCGGGTCGAGCGCGAGACCCGGCGGATCGAGGACGACTAGCCGCCGGGGCGAACCGGCTGCGGCTGCTCGGCGGCGCGGCGCCGCGTCATGATCTGCGCGGTCACGACCACCGCGAGCAGGGCAAAGCCGGCCAGGTCGCTGTACAGGCCGGGCTTGATCAGCAGCATCGCCGCAATGAACAGCGCCGTTCGCTGCCACAGCGCGGCGAAGGCGAGCAGCCAGCCGTGCAGGCTCGCGGCGAGGCAAATCGCCCCCATGGTCGCGGTCGCGACCGACAGAGCCACGTATTCCCATTGCGTCGACCAGTCCTTCACGATCAGCAACAGCGTGGGCTCGTAGACAAACATGAACGGCACGATGTACGCGGGCGCGGCGACGCGCATCGCCGCGAATCCGGACTTCCACATGTTGGATTTCGCCAGTCCTGCGGCTGCGAACACCGCGAGCGCCACGGGTGGGGTGATCGAGGAGAGGATGGCGAAATAGAAGGCGAACATGTGTGCGGCCGGAGTCGCCGCGCCGAGCTTGATCACCGCTGGCACCAGCAGCGCAACCATCATGATGTAGGCCGGCGTGGTCGGCATCCCCATACCCAGCACGATGCCGGCGAGCGCGGTCAGGATGAGCGCCAGGATGAGCGAGTTCTGCGCCAGCGCAACCACCATTTGCGTGAACACGATGCCCAGACCGGTGATCGTGACGCAGGCGATCACGATCCCGGCACAGGCGCAGGCCATCGCCACCGCGAGAGTGTTCTTCGCGCCGTCCTCGAGTGCGTCGATCACCGAGCGCCAGCGAATGCCCTCGCGCGTCACCTTGCGCAACAAGGCCATCGGCAGGCAGGCGAGCGCGCCGACCAATGCGCAAAGCGGAGCCGAATAGCCCGCCATCAGGCCGATAAGCACGAGCAGGATGGGGAAGAAGAGGTGACCCCGATCGATCATCACCGAGCCGAAGCGTGGCAATTCGGATTTCGCCACGCCCGCGAGCTTGTAGCGCTTGGCCTCGAAGTGAACGGCGAAGAACACTGCGGTGTAATACAGGAACGACGGCACCACGGCCCACAGCGCAACCTGGGCGTATGGCACCGCGAGGAACTCCGCCATCACGAATGCGGCAGCGCCCATGATCGGCGGCATCAGCTGGCCGCCGGTGGAGGCGACTGCCTCGACTGCCGCCGCGAAGTGCGGGCGAAAGCCGGTCCGCTTCATGAGCGGAATGGTGATCGGGCCGTCGACCATTACGTTCGCTACCGCGCTGCCCGACACGGTGCCGAACAGGCTCGAGCTTACGACCGCCACCTTGCCCGGCCCGCCAGCGTAGCGGCCCGTGATGGAGAGCGCGAAGTCCATGAACAGCTGCCCCGTGCCGCTGCGCTCCATGAAGGCGCCGAACAGAACGAACAGCATCACGTACGAGGCCGAGACACCGAGGGTTGAGCCGAAGATGCCTTCCGTGGAGAGGTAGATCTGCTCCATCAGCACCTGCGGCGTGACGTGCGTGAAGCCTCCGGCGTAAATGAGGAAACAGATCGCCGTCAGCGGCAGCGCCCAGCCGATCACCCGGCGCGTGGCGTCCAGCACCACGATCACCGCCACCACCGCGTAGAACTTGTCCCAGGCGGTGAGGTCGTCGATGTAGATGATCCGGTTCTCGAAGTAGCTATAGTTGAGGAAGATGTGCAGCACCAATCCCCAGGCGCCGGCGAGGAAGATCAGATCTAAGAGTCGCCACGCGCCGCCTTGCGGGCGGAACGGGTAAAGGATGAATACCAGCGTCAGCGTGAACAGCAAGTGCGTGCCGCGGAAGATCACCGCTTCGGGCGGGCCGAAGGCGGCGACGTACATGTGGTAAAGCGACATCGCCACCGCAATCAACAGCGCAAGCCAACGCAGCGCCGTCTGCGAGGGGGTGACGGCCGGTTTTTCGTCCACGCGCTTCTCCCAGGTATTCTTTGCGTGCCGGTGAGAACGAAAAAACGGGGCGGCCTGGCCGCCCCGCTGAGGGTCGATCTCCGCTGCGCGCGGATTAGAGCGCGCCCACTTCCCTGTAGTACTTGGCCGCGCCCTTGTGGAAGGGCACGCCGATGTCGATCGCCATGTCCTTTGCCGTCACGCCGTTGATCGCCTTTACCACTGCCGCCATGTCGCTCACGTGCGTGGCCATGGTCTTGGTAATCTTGTAAACGACGTCCTCCGGCAGATCGCAGCGCGCAATGATGTGGGTCGAGTAGCCGATTGCCGCGACGTCCTTGTCCTGCTTGGGATAGGTGCCGGCCTTGATGATGAGGCGGTTGTAACCGGGGTTCATCTTCTTCAGCGCGCCCATAGTGTGGTCGTCCACCGGAACCAGGTGCACGTCGCGCGCGCTGGCCAGATCCATGACCGCCGACGCCGGTGCGGTCGTGCCGAGCGTAAAGACCTGCGCGTGGCCGTCCTTCATGAGCGACACGGCGTCGGTGTAGCCGGCCTGGAAGTTGACCTTGGAGAGCGAGTCGTAGCTCATGCCGTTGAGCTCCAGCACGATCGAGGTAAGGATTTCGGCGGTGTTACCCTTGGGCTGCGTCACTAGCACCTTGCCCTTGAGCTCTTTGAACGAATTGATCTTCGAGTCGGCCAGTGCGACGACTTGGAAGTACTGCGGGTAGAGGTTCGCGACCTGGCACACGTGGCTGGCTTTGTGCGGATAGGGCTTGCGCCCCTCGATGCCGTCGACTGTGGTAGCCGAGTTGGCGATGCCGATCTGCGCCTTGCCTTCGTCCACGCCGCGCACGTTGGCAATGCCTGCGCCCGGGGTCATCTGGATCTGAAGGCCGGAAATCTCCTTCTCCCACAGGCCCTTCAGCGCGCCGCCGAGTGGAATCCACGATCCGCCCTGCGGGCCGGTCATGAATGTTACCTGCTGTGCCTGGACGGGCAGGGCGAAGCCGGCGCCGATGAAAGCCGCGGCGATCAGCCGTGAAATACGCATGTCGAATCCTCCGGTTATGTGACAGGTGTGCCGACTCTCGCGGTTCGGCCTGCGCAGATCTTACCGGCGGCTTACATGTACGACAAGCTTGCGTCAGAACTCTCCGGCTAGACCACCCGGGTGCGCACCGGCTTGCCCGCGAAATGAAGGCGAAGATTCTCCACCTGCAGGTCGCCCATCGCGCCGCGCGTCTCGTTGGTGGCGCTGCCCACGTGCGGCAGGATCACCGCATTGTCGAGCGCGAAGAACTCGGGCGAGATTCTCGGCTCGTTGGCGAAGACGTCGAGGCCTGCGCCGGCGATCTTGCCGCCTTTCAGGTAGGCGAGCAGCACCGGCTCGTCGATCACGGAGCCGCGCGCGATGTTGACCACGTACCCCTTCGCCCCGAGTGCGTCGAGTACCTCGGCGCCGACCAGCGCCTTGGTGCCTGCGCCACCCGGCGTGGCGATCATCAGCACGTCGCAATTGCGCGCCAGCGCTACCGCGTCGCGGTCGTAGGGGTAGGCAACGTCCTTCTTGCTGCGATTGTGGTAGCGGATCTTCATGCCGAAGGCGAGCGCCCGGCTGGCGATCGCCTCGCCGATGCGGCCAAGGCCCAGCACGCCCATGATCTTGCCGCCGAGCGAGGTCGTCTTCTCGTAGTCGCCGCGCGTCCCCCAGTAGCCCGAGCGAAGATAGGCTTCCGACTGGGGGAACTTGCGCATCACGTTGAGCGTCAGCGCCATCGCCGTGTCGGCCACGCAGTCGTTGAGCACGTCGGGCGTGTTGGTGACCGTGATTCCACGTTTCTTCGCCGCCTCGAGATCGATTGCGTCGACGCCGACCCCGAAATTGGAGATCAGCTCGAGCTTGGGCAGCGCGTCCATCAGTTTCGCATCGGCGCCCGCGGGGCCGAAAGTGGCGAGCGCTCGCACCCTGGGGGCGAGCTGTTTGAGGAAGGCGCCGCGGTCGGTCGCCTCGTACAGCATATGGCAGGCGAACTCCTGCTCGAGGATCGCCTGCGTCGCGGGGAAGATTCTGGTGGTGAGGACGATGTCGGGCTTCATTTGCGTCTTTCTCAGTGCTTGAATTTGGCGGCCAGGGCGTCCGCGCCGCGCGCCAGGATGCCGACGTCGGCGCCCACTGCGCAGAACAGGCACCCCGCGCCGATCATGCGCTTCGCGTCGGCTTCGACGGGGGACAGGTAACCCGGCGCCTTGCCGGCCTTGCGGATGCGGCGCATGGCCTCCTCGATCAGCGGCATGACCGCCGGGTTCGCGGTCTCGCCCGTGTAGCCCATCGAGGCGTGCAGGTCGGCCGGGCCGATGAACACGCCGTCGACGCCCTCGACCGCGCAAATCGCCTCGAGCTGGTCGAGCGCGGGTTTGGTCTCGACTTGAACCAGCAGGCAGAGTTCTTCCTGCGCGTGCCTGGCGTAGTCCTTGACCCGACCGAAGCGCGAAGCACGCGTCGTGCCGGCGACGCCGCGCACGCCCGCCGGCGGGTAGCGCACCGCGGCGACCGCGGCCTTCGCTTCCTCGGCGCTGCAGACGTAGGGAACGAGCAGCGACTGCGCGCCGATGTCGAGCACGCGCTTGATGGTGACCATGTCGTTCCAGGGCACGCGCACGATCGGTGTGGTCGGATAGGACGCGGACGCCTGCAGTTGCGTGAGCAGGTTTTCGAGGTCGTTGGGCGAATGCTCGCAGTCGAGCAGGATCCAGTCGAAGCCGGCGCCGGCGATCACCTCGACGCTGTAGCTCGAAGAAAGGCTCGACCACAGGCCGATCTGCGTCTTGCCGGCCTTGAGCGCGCGTTTGAAGGCGTTTTGCGGCAGGTCCATGCTCATCCCCGTGGCCAAAAGAGCCGATTATCCGGCAACGGCGGCGCTCAGTGGATCTCGGGTTCGCATGTCGGTGCCGTACCCTCGAGGAAGTCGAAGTCGCAGCCCTCGTTTGCCTGCTTCACATGGCGCGAGAAGATCGCGCCGTAGCTGCGCTCGTAGCGGGGCGCGGGCCGCGTCCAGGCGGCCCTGCGTTGCGCGAGCTGGGCGTCGGGAATCTTGAGGTTGAGCACCTTCTTCCCGACGTCGAGCTCGATCGGGTCGCCGTTGCGCACCAGGGCGAGCGGCCCGCCGACGTAGGCCTCGGGGGCGACGTGCAAGATGCAGGTGCCGTAGCTGGTGCCGCTCATGCGGCCATCCGACAGGCGAACCATGTCTTTCACGCCCTGTTTCACCAGCTTCTTCGGGATCGGCAGCATGCCCCATTCGGGAAAGCCGGGGCCGCCCAGCGGCCCCGCGTTCTTGAGCACCAAGACGCAGTCGGCGTCGACGTCGAGGTCGTCGCGGTCGATGCGTGCCGCCATGTCGTTGTAGTCCTCGAACACGACCGCTCGCCCGGTGTGTTTGAGCAGCCGCGGCGTCGCCGCGCTTGCCTTGATCACCGCGCCGTCGGGCGCAAGCGTGCCACGCAGCATGACGATCCCGCCCGAGGCGAGCAGCGCCTTGTCGCGCGGCAGGATGACGTCGCGGTTCCAGACCTTCGCGCCCTCCAGATTTTCCCCGAGCGTGCGGCCGTTCACCGTCTTCGCCGACAGGTCGAGCAGATCCTTCAGTTCCGCGAGCAGCGCGCGCAGGCCGCCGGCGTAGTAGAAGTCTTCCATCAGGTACTGCTTACCCGAAGGCCGGACGTTGGCGATGACCGGCGTCTGCGCGCTGATCTCGTTGTAGCGCTCGAGCGGGAAGGGCAGCCCGGCGCGTCCCGCCATGGCGACGAGGTGCACGATCGCGTTGGTCGAGCCGCCCATCGCCATCAGGGTCGTGATCGCGTTGTCGAACGAGCCGCGCGAGAGGAAGTCGCGCGGCTTCAGGTCTTCCCACACCATTTCAACGATGCGCTTGCCGGTGAGGGTCGCCATGCGGGCGTGATTGGAGTCCGGCGCCGGAATCGAGGAATAGCCCGGCAGCGTGAAGCCGAGCGCCTCGGCGAGGGACATCATCGTGGCCGCCGTGCCCATCGTCATGCAGGTGCCGGGCGAGCGCGCGATCGAGTCCTCGATCTCCTTCCAGTCGCCCTCGCTGATGCGGCCGGCGCGTAGCTCGTCCCAGTACTTCCAGGTGTCCGAGCCCGAGCCGAGGGTCTGGTCGCGCCAATGGCTGTTCAGCATCGGACCCGCGGGCAGGTAGATCGCGGGAAGGTTCATGCTGGTGGCGCCCATGATCAGCGCCGGGGTGGTCTTATCGCAGCCGCCCATCAGCACCGCCCCGTCCGCAGGGTAGGAGCGCAGCAGTTCCTCGGTCTCCATGGCGAGGAAGTTGCGGTACATCATCGTGGTCGGCTTTTGCATCGTCTCGGCCAGCGCCATGGCCGGCATTTCGAGCGGAAAGCCGCCCGCCTGCCACACGCCGCGCTTCACCTCCTCGACGCGCTGCTTGAAATGGGTGTGGCAGTGGTTGATATCGGACCAGGTGTTGATGATCGCGATCACCGGCTTGCCCTGGTAGTCGCTGCGGTCGTAGCCCATCTGCGCGGTGCGCGAGCGGTGGCCGAACGAGCGCAGGTCCTTGACGCCGTACCAGCGGTGGCTGCGAAGGTCCTCCGGCTTTTTCTTCATGGCGGTGTCTCCTTGGGTTCGGCATTTTAAACACGCCCCTCCGGGGTGCGCTGCCCCGAGGTACACTTTGCGCCCCGCGTCACATTCCACCTGACATCATGGC
This sequence comes from Burkholderiales bacterium, assembly GCA_049582365.1. Lineage (GTDB taxonomy): Bacteria > Pseudomonadota > Gammaproteobacteria > Burkholderiales > SG8-39 > DAHVFK01. The sequence continues at coordinate 12,859 of JBAUTW010000112.1, forward strand.
CGAATCCCACGTCTTTCAAGCCAAGGCGCTCGAGCGCACGATCGCGGCGATCGTCGCTGCCGGCGGTAGCGAGCCGCGCGAGGCGCAGCTGGTTTCCTCCAACCTCGTGATGGCGAACCTGAGCGGGCACGACTCGCACGGCGTGGGCATGATCCCACGCTACATCGAATCACTGAAGGAGGGCGGCCTGCAGCCCAACCGTCATCCGCAAACCAGGTTCGACGGCGGCGCGCTGCTGGCGCTGGACGGGCAGGCTGGCTACGGCCAGGTGATCGGCCTCGAGGCAACCGATATGGCGATCGAGCGCGCGAAGCAGCACGGCGTATGCGTGATGACGCTGTCCAATGCGCACCACCTGTGCCGCATCGGGCAATGGGCCGAGCAGGCGGTGGCGCAAGGGCTGATTTCGATCAGCTTCGTCAACGTGATCTCACGCCCGATCGTCGCGCCGTTCGGCGGCAGCGACGCGCGCTTCGGCACCAATCCCTGCACTATCGGCATCCCCCTCGCGGGGCAGCCGCCGATGATTCTCGACATGGCGACCAGCGCGGTGGCACAGGGCAAGATCCGCGTCGCGCACAATAAGGGCGTGAAGGTGGCGCCCGGCCTGCTGATCGACGACAAGGGCGAGCCCACCGTCGATCCGCGCTACGGCGTGATCGAGCCTCTCGGCGCATTGACCACGATGGGACTGCACAAGGGCTACGGTCTGGCGGTTGCCTGCGAACTGCTCGGCGGTGCGCTTTCGGGCGGCGGCACGCAGCGCACCGGCGAGCGCAGCAAGAAGCGCGTCTTGAACGGCATGCTGTCAATACTGATCGACCCCGCCAAGCTCGGAACGGGGGCATTCTTCGAAAACGAGGCGGCGGCGTTCGTCGAATGGGTCAAGCAGTCGCCGCCGGCGCCCGGATTCGACAAAGTGCGAATCGCGGGCGATCCCGAGCGCGAGACGCGCGCAAAGCGCGGCCGCGACGGCATCGAGGTCGATACGACCACCTGGAAGGACATTCTGGCCGCAGGCGAAAAGGTCGGCGTCGCCGCCGCGGCTACCGACGCCGCCGCGCGCGGTTAGCGGCTCGACAAGTCGGTCGCGTGCGCGATGAGCGACCCGTCCCCGCGCAACTTGAACTTGGCGACGCGGTGAGTCGCGGTCTGCGGCAGTGAGTCGACGAAGGCGACGTAGCGCGGCACCTTGATCGGCGCGAGGCGCTGTGCGCACCAATGCGCGATTTCCTGAGCGCTGAGCTCGGCGCCGGGTTTGCGCACCACCGCCAGCAGAATTTCGTCCTCGCCCAGTTCGGAGGGCACAGGAATCGCGGCGCACTGAACAACTCCCGGGTGGTCTCCGGCGACGCGGTCGATCTCGGCGCCGGAAATGTTCTCGCCGCGCCGGCGGATAATGTCTTTCTTGCGCGCAACGAAGTAGTAGTAGCCGTCCGCGTCGCGCCTGACCAGGTCGCCGGTGGCGAACCAGCCCTCGTGCATGGCGGCGGCGGTCTGCTCCGGGTCCTTGTAGTAACCCTGCATCAGGATCGGCGTGCGCACCCAGAGTTCGCCCTCCACCCCGTCGGGCAGGTCGCGACCTTCGTCGTCGACGACGCGCAATTCGGCGAACTTCACCCGCGGATCCGGGTGAGTCGCCGCCATGCCCATGCTTAACGGCCGCTTCTCGCCGTCGAAAGGGTTGTTGCAGGCGCCCGGAACCTCGGTCATGCCGTAGCCCTCGATCAGCATCGGCACGCCGAATTCCTCGCGGAAGCAGCGCTCGAGGTCCGGGGTGATCGGCGCGCCGTAGACCACGCGCAGCTTGTGCCCGGGGTCGAACTCGCTGCGCGGACGGCGCGCGAGGATATTGCCTACTGCGGCGATGATGTTGACCTGGGTGGCGCCGGTCGCGGCGGCGATTTTCCAGAACTGGGAGGCGGAGAACCTGGGCACCAGCACCAGGCTCGCGCCGGCGGCAATCGTGCCGGCGAGCGAATAGAACAGCGCGTTGATGTGGAACATCGGCAGGATGCACATGAGGCGATCGGCGGGTTGCAGCCACATCCGGGCGAGGAAGCCTTCGCCCGCCATGACGAAGCTGCGCTGGCTGTGCATCACGCCTTTGGGAAAGCCGGTGGTGCCGGAGGTATAGAGCAGCAGGCAGGTCGCGTCGGGCGACGGCCCGTTCGGCAACGCGAGCGCGGGCGCGTCGGCGATCAGCTCGCCGAAGCGCGGCACGCCCTCGCTCTCTCCTTCGAGCATGAAGAACCAGGCCGCGGGTTCGAGCGGCCGCGCGGCCTCGCGCGCGGTACCGAGCGCCGAGGGCACGGCGGCGATTGCGCGCACGCCGGCGTGCTGCAAGATGTAGCCCGCTTCCTGCGGCCCGAATTCGGGATTGACCGGTACCAGGATCGCACCCAGGCGTGCGAGCGCGAACAAGAGCACGACGTAATCGGCGCTGTTGGTAGCCATGGCGCCTACGCGGTCGCCCGCGCCGATCCCGCGCGCCGCGAGCGCCCGCGCCGCGGCCTCGATGCGCCACGCGAACTCGACGTAGCCGATTTCCCGTCCGTCGTAACACAGCACGCTGCGCGTCGCATTGTGGCGCGCCCGGCTGGCGAGCAGGCCGCCGAGCGTGGAGTCGTGCGCGGGATAGCGCTGCAGGACGGTAAGCGGCGGTTGCATATCGCCGCGCAAGGTAGCACGGCGCCGCCGGTACGTCAGACGCCGTCACTTACTCCTAAGAAGTCACTTCTAGTCGGATTTATAACCATATGAATAATAACGTACTTTAACTTCTAGATTTCGTGTTGTATTTTTGCTCTAAGTCTTTGTCCCATCAAGAAAAATTCCCTGCTATGTGCTTGACCTACTGATTTCTTTCCCCTACAGTGGGAAAACGTAGAAAAAAGTGGCGAAATGAGGAGTTAGGCACTTCGCTCGCAGTTCGCCGGGGAAAAACGGGCCATGGGTGGGACATTTCACGGGGCAACCGTCATTACGCTGGACGCGAAGGGCCGCCTGGCTGTCCCGACGCGCCATCGCGAGGCGCTGCTCGAAGGCGCTGGCGCGCTGGTGCTCACCGCGCACCCTGACGGTTGCGTGCTGATCTACCCCGAGTCCGCGTGGGAGCCGGTGCGCGCCAAGGTCGAGACCTTCCCGAGCTTCAATCCGCAGGCGAGTTGGTGGAAGCGGCTGCTGCTCGGCATGGAAGAGCATGTTGCGCCGGACGGCTCGGGCCGCGTGCTGCTGCCGGCCGCGCTGCGGCTGCATGCCAAGCTCGAACGCGAGGCGATGATGGTGGGTCAAGGCGCCTATTTCGAACTCTGGGACAGCGGCGTCTGGAGCGCCAAGCTCGCCAGCGCCCTGTCCGGTACCGGTGCGCCGCCGCCGGGCATGGAGGACTTCTCGCTGTGACGGCGGGAGCGAACGATGGGCGCCCAGACGCTCACGCATCGCGCCGTTCTCCTCTCCGAGGCCATCGAGGCGCTCGCGATTCGGCCCGAGGGGACCTACGTCGATGGAACCTTCGGCCGCGGCGGCCACAGCCGAGCGATTCTCGAGCGGCTGGGGCCCGGCGGGCGCCTGATCGCGATCGATCGCGATCCGCAGGCGGTCGTTGCGGCGCGCGCGATCGCCGATCCCAGGTTCCAGGTCTGGCACTCGTCCATGAGCGAGCTGGCGACAGTGCTCGAGGCGGCCGGCGCGCCGGTGGCGAACGGAATGCTGTTCGACCTGGGCGTGTCGTCGCCGCAGCTGGAGGATGCGGCGCGCGGGTTCTCCTTCCGCGCCGACGGCCCGCTCGACATGCGCATGGATACCAGCCGCGGACAGACCGCGGCGCAATGGCTTGCAACCGCTACCGAGCGGCAAATCAGGGAGGGGATAGGGGACTATGGCGAAGAACGGTTTGCTAAACAGATTGCAAAGGCGCTTGTTGCTGCTCGCGAACGCGAGCCCGTCGTCCGCACCAAGCAACTTGCCGATATCGTGGGTGCGGCGGTCCGCACACGGGAGCCGGGCCAGGATCCGGCGACGCGCACCTTTCAAGCTCTACGGATTCTCGTCAATCGGGAGCTTCAGGAAGTGTCGCTGACGCTGCCGCAGGCGCTTGCGCATCTGACCGCCGGGGGTCGGCTGGCCGTGATCAGCTTTCATTCGCTCGAGGATCGCATCGTCAAGCGCTTCATGCGCGCCGCTTCACACCCCGATCTGCCGCGGGATTTGCCCCTGCGCGACAGTGAAATGCCACAAATGCCGCTGAAAATCGTCGGCCGTGCCATCCGCCCCTCGGCCGCTGAAATCGCGGCGAATCCGCGTGCGCGCAGCGCAACGCTGCGCGTCGCCGAGCGCACGGGCGCGCCTCTCGACCCGACGCTCCTTCACCGAATCGAGCCCGACGCGTGGCGAAGCTGAACCTTCTCCTCCTCCTGGTTCTCGTCGTCTGCGCGCTCGGGCTCGTCACCTCGCAGCACAAGGCGCGCAAGCTGTTCTCGGATCTCGACCGCGGGCAGCAGCGCGAGCGCCAGCTGGACGTCGTGTACGGCCAGCTGCAGCTCGAGGCGAGCACATGGGGGCTGCACGCGCGCGTAAGCGAAATCGCCGTCGACAAGCTCGGGATGCACGTGCCCGATCCGCGCCGCGTCATCGTGGTCACGATCCCTGCGGAGGCCAAGCAGTGAGTCTCGCCGCGGCCCCGGCGCTGGTGCGCTTGCCGGTGTGGCGTGCGCGCTTCGTGCTCGCCGCCTTCGTATTCGCCTTCATCGTGCTCGCCGGGCGCTCGGTGTACCTGCAGGCGATGAAGACCGGCTTCCTGCAGGAGCAGGGCGAAGCGCGCTATTCGCGCGTGATGGAAGTTCCGGCCACCCGCGGGCGCATCCTCGACCGCAACGGTGAGGCGCTCGCGGTCTCGACGCCGGTCAAGTCGATCTGGGTGATCCCGGAAGACGTCAAGGCGAGCCGGGCGCAGAAAAAGCGCCTCGCGGGACTGCTCGGGCTGGATGCGCGCGAGCTGGACAAGAAGCTGGCCGAGACCTCGCGCGATTTCGTCTACCTCAAGCGCCAGATCGCGCCCGACACCGCGGACAAGGTCGAAGCGCTCGACATCCCGGGTGTTTATCAGCAGCGCGAGTACAGACGGTATTACCCGGGCGGCGAAGTGACCGCTCACCTAGTCGGTTTTACGGGAGTCGACGATACAGGCCAGGAGGGGGTCGAACTCGCCTATCAGTCGAGCCTCGGCGGACAGCCCGGCAGCCGGCGCGTGATCAAGGACCGCCTGGGCCGCATCGTGGAAGACGTCGAATCGATCCGCGCCGCGCAGGATGGCCGCGACCTGACCCTGTCGATCGACAGCAAGATCCAGAGCCTGGCCTACAGCGCGCTGAAGAGGGCGGTCGCGGCCCACGGCGCCAAGGCGGGCGCGATCGTGGCCATCGACGTGCGCACCGGCGAGATTCTCGCGCTCGCAAATGTTCCCTCGTACAACCCGAACAACCGCGCGCACCTGAGCGGGGCGCAGCTTCGCAACCGCGCGATCACCGACAGCTTCGAGCCGGGCTCGACGCTCAAGCCGTTCACGATCGCGGTGGCGCTCGAGCATCACGTGATATCACCGACGTCCAGGTTCCAGACCGCGCCAGGCAGGCTCACCATCGGCCGCTACACGATTCACGACGCGCACCCCGAGTCGGCGCTGAGCGTCGCGCAGGTGATCCAGGTCTCATCCAACGTCGGCGCGGCGAAGATCGCGCTCGAGCTGCCGCGCGAGCAGATGTGGAACATGTTCGAGCGCGTGGGGTTCGGCGCGCCGCCGCAGCTTCGATTCCCGGGCGAGGCGAGCGGCAAGGTGCGGCCGTGGCAGACCTGGCGCCCGATCGAGCAGGCGACGATGGCCTATGGACACGGCATCTCGGTCAGCCTGCTGCAGCTGGCGCACGCCTACACGATATTCGCCCGCGACGGCGTGCTCGTGCCGCTGACGCTGGTTCGCACCGGGACCCCGGTGCAGGGAGTGCGCGTCATTTCGGCCCGCACCGCGCGCGAGATCCGCGACATGCTCGAACTCGCGGTGCAGCCTGGCGGCACCGGGCCGCGGGCGCGCATTGTCGGCTGGCGCGTGGCCGGCAAGACCGGAACCGCGCACAAGCAGGAAGACGGCGGCTATGCGCCGGACAAGTACATCGCTTCGTTCGTGGGTTTCGCGCCCGCGTCGGCGCCCCGCTTAGTTATCGCGGTGATGATCGATCAGCCGACGGGCAGCGAATACTACGGCGGCCTGGTGGCCGCGCCGGTGTTCGCGCAGGTGATGCAGGGCGCCCTGCGACTGCTCAATGTACCGCATGACGCGCCGCTCGAACCGCTTGAACAGCCGAGCGGTAGCGACGACGCAAGGGAGGGAACGTGATTCGCGATCTGGTCCTCGCTTTGGTCGCGGTGGTTTGGCAGCGCAACGGATGTTGGGCGGACAGGTGGGCGTTAAGACAGTCGACGTGCTCGGGCGACTCGCAAAACAGGGCGCGATGATCGAGCGGCTCGCCTCGGACAGCCGCAATTGCGCGCCGGGCGTCGCGTTCTTCGCCTATCCGGGCGAGGCGGCGGACGGTCGCCGCTACATCCCGGATGCGATCCGGCGCGGCGCGGCAGCGGTCGTCTGGGAAGCGCAGGACTTCGCCTGGGATTCGGCATGGCGCGTGCCGAACGTGGGCGTGAGCGGTCTCAAGCGCCAAGCGGGCGAACTGGCACACGAATTCTACGGCCGCCCGTCGGAGTCGATGTGGGTGTGCGGCGTCACGGGGACCAACGGCAAGACCTCGTGCACGCAGTGGATCGCGGCCCTGCTGGCCGCGGAGGGGGTGCGCGCGGGCGTGATCGGTACGCTCGGCAGCGGCTTTCCGCAAGCGCTCTTTGCCGCCGGCAACACCACGCCGGATGCCCTCGAGCTGCACCGCCTGCTGGCGGCGATGAAGCGCCAGGGCGCCAGCGCCGCGGCAATGGAAGTGTCGTCGCACGGCCTCGCCCAGGGGCGCGTGAATGGCGTTCAGTTCGATTGCGGCCTGTTCACGAACCTGTCGCATGACCATCTCGACTACCACGGCACGATGGAGGCCTACGCGGAGACCAAGGCGCTTCTGTTCGACACGCCGGGCCTGCAGTCGGCAGTCCTCAACCTGGACGATTTCCTGGGCGTGCAGCTCGCGCGGCGGCTCGCGCCGCGCGGCCTGCGCACCATCGGCTACGCGCTCTCGCCGGAGGCGCTGGCGCCGGGCAGTGTTACGGATTACGTGGTGGCGCGTGAGCTCGCGGCAGAGGACGACGCGATGCGCGTCGTGCTCCGCTCGAGCTGGGGCGAGGCCGACGTGCGGATCAATCAGTTCGGCCGCTTCAACGTATCGAACGCGCTCGGGGTGCTCGGTTGCCTGCTCGCCTACGGCGTCGCCTTCGAGCGCGCGGCCGGGCTGCTCGACGCGCTGCCGCCGGTGTCCGGGCGCATGCAACGGATCACGGGCGCCGGCAAGCCGCTGGTGGTGGTCGACTACGCGCACACTCCGGACGCGCTGGAAAAGGTGCTGCAG
>JBAUTW010000113.1:0-1625 GCA_049582365.1 Burkholderiales bacterium
CACGGTGCCGCCGCGCGTCTTCTTCGGCAGCAGCGCGACGCGGATGCCGTTGGCGAGCGTCCTGCGGATCACGCGCGCTTCGATGTTGGCCGCCGTGGGGTCGAAGGCCTCGCCCGCGCCGAGCGCCTCGCCGCCGCGATAGCCGCTCAGTGCCTGCGCGAGATCCGGCGGCGGCGGAATCTGCGCCCGGTCGGGGTGGCGGGTCGGCAGGAATATCCCGAGCACGCGATTGGCCGGCTTGAGGTAGGCGAGCGCGACGCGCTGCACGTCGGCGACGCTTACCTCGCGCAGCCGGTCGCGGTAGAGGAAGAACAGGCGCCAGTCGCCGATCGCGGCGAACTCGGACAGCGCCCGCACCAGCGCGCGGGTGTCGCGCTGCGCGTTGTCGAAGTCGTTCAGCAGCTCGGTCTTGGCGCGCCGCACCTCTTCGGCGCGCACCGGGTGGCGCCCGAATCCCTCCAGCTCGGCGAGCAGCGCGTCGCGCGCCGCGTCCACCGAAGCGTCCTTCGGCAGGCCGGCGCCGAAGGAGGCGAAGCCGGGATCGTGCAGCGCGCGCTCCGAGCCCCAGGTGGTGTTGGCCAGGCCCTTCTGCACCAGCGCGCGGTGCAGCCGGCCCGAGGGCGTGTTGCCGAGCACGCTGACCAGCACGTCGAGCGCCGGGTAGTCGGGGTCGCCGCCGGCCGGGATGCGGTACAGCGCGCTGACGATCGGCGCCTCGCCCGTGCGGCGCAGGGTCACCGCGCGCGCGCCGTCCTGCGCCGGCTCTTCGGTATAGAGCGAGGGCAGGGCGCGCGCCGGGCGCGGGATCGGGGCGAAATACTTCTGCACCAGCGCGAGCGCGCGCGCCGCATCGAAGCGTCCGCCGACGATCAGCAGTGCGTTGTCCGGCTGGTACCAGGTGCGGTAGAAGGCCTGCAGGCGCGCGATCGGAACGTGCTCGATGTCCGAGCGCGCGCCGATGATGGGGTGGCCGTAGTTGTGCCAGGCGTAGGCGAGCTGCAGGGTGCGCTGGAACAGCACCGCGCCGGGGTCGTTCTCGCCCATCTCGAACTCGTTGCGCACCACCGTCATCTCGCTCTCGAGATCGGCTGCGGCGATGAACGAGTTGACCATCCGGTCGGCTTCCATGCCGAGCGCCCAGTCCAGGTTGGCGTCGCTCGCCGGCATGGTCTCGAAGTAGTTGGTGCGGTCGTAGGCGGTGGTGCCGTTCCAGCGCGCGCCGCGCGCGGCGAATTCGCGCTTGAGGTCGCGGTGCCCCGGCGAGCCCTTGAACATCATGTGCTCGAGCAGGTGCGCCATGCCTTTTTCGCCGTAGCCCTCGTGGCGCGAGCCCACCAGGTAGGTGATATGCACCGTCACCGTGTCGGCGCCCGGGTCGGGAACGGTCAGCACGCGCAGTCCGTTGTCGAGCCGGTACTCGGTCACGCCCTCGATCGCCGCCACCTTCTGCGGCGCCTCGGCGGCGGCCGCGTTGCCGGCCGCGAGCAGATGCAGCGCGAGCATCCCGGCGGCGATGGTGAGATAGGTCAGCCGATAGCGCCATGCCGTCACGATCGCCACCGCGCCGGCCAGCAGGCGTTCGTTGCCGAGCGACAGCTGCAGCGCGCCGTCGCGCAGCAGCAGCT
>JBAUTW010000114.1:0-3199 GCA_049582365.1 Burkholderiales bacterium
TTGCCGTGCCCGTCGGGATGATACCGCCGCCGCGCCTAGGCGCCGCGGCGGCGGGGGCGCGCCTTGCGCGGGCGCGCCATGCCCGCCATGACCTTGAACACGTCGGTCTCGGTGATGATGCCGACCAGCTCCTTGCGCGCGTTGAGCACCGGCAGGCTGCCGATGTGTTTCTCCACCAGCATGCGCGCGGCGCTGCGCAGGCTGGCGCGGGGCGAAATGCAGGCCACCGGCGCGCGCATGATCTCCTCCACCGGGACCTCCGCCGGGCCGAAGTTGGCCGCCGCGAGCAGCAGGTCGCGCTCGGCGACGATCCCCACCACGCGCCCCGCGTCGACGACAGGCAGGTGATGAACCTTGTGGTGGCGCATCAGGTCGAACGCGGCGTGGAACTCGGTGCCGCGCCCCACCGCCGTGACCGGCCGGCTCATGTAGTCGCGGACCAGCACGCTAACGGGCGGAATGACCGGCCAGCTTGACTTCGACCTTCTCGCTCGCGTCGAGCGAGGCGTAGTACTTGCGCAGCACCTCGAGCACTTCCGGGCGGCTGAACTCGGCCGGCACCTCGGCGCCCTCCGAAAGCCACTTGCGCAGCTTGGTGCCCGACACCAGCAGGCGGTCGGCGTCGGCGTGCGGGCAGGTGCGCGCCGAGGCCATGCCGCCGCACTTGTAGCACCAGAACGTCCAGTCGATCTTCAGCGCCTGGGTCTCGAGCGCGTCGTGCGGGATCTGGTCGAAGATGTGGTGCGCGTCGAACGGACCGTAGTAGCTGCCCACCCCCGCATGATCACGCCCGACGATCTGGTGCGAGCAGCCGTAGTTCTGCCGGAACAGGGCGTGCAGCAGCGCCTCGCGCGGCCCCGCGTAGCGCATGTCGAGCGGGTAGCCCGCCTGCACCACCGTATTCGGGTGGAAGTACTTTTCCACCAGCAGCGAGATCGCCTGCGTGCGCACGTCGGCCGGAATGTCGCCCGGCTTCAGGTTGCCCAGCAGCGAGTGCACCAGCACGCCGTCGCAGACCTCGATCGCGACCTTGGCCAGGTACTCGTGCGAGCGGTGCATCGGGTTGCGCGTCTGGAAAGCCGCGACCTTGGACCAGCCCAGCCGCTCGAACTCGGCGCGCGTCTCGGCCGGCGTCATGAACAGCGCGCCGTAGTGCGCCTTGAAACCACCGTCGGAGAGCAGCTTGACGGTACCGGCGAGATTGACGTCGGCCTGCTGCATCACCATCTTCACGCCGGGGTGCTCGGGATCCGTGGTCGTGAACACCGACATGCATTCGTGCGCCTTGTCGATGCGGTACTTTTCGCTCACCCGCATCGTCGCCAGGAGCGCGCCGGAGTCCGGATCGACCAGGGCGATCTCCGCCCCCGTCTTGATACCGTCGGCGAGGGCTTCGTCGACCGAGAGCGTGATCGGGATCGGCCAGAACAGGCCGCTGGCCATGCGCATGCCGTCGCATACGCCTTCCCAGTCGGCGCGCGACATGAACCCGTCGAGCGGGGTGAAGCCGCCGATGCCGAGCATGATCAGGTCGCCCTTCTCGCGCGAGCTGACGCGCACCTGCGGCAGGGTCCCGGCGCGCGCGCGCTCGGCCGCGAGCGCCTCGCCCGCGAGCATCAGCGGTTTGAGCGATCCTCCTCCGTGAGGCCTGACGAGGCCGGGCATAGGGATATCCTTCGCGTTGGTGATCCAGTATTCTGCAGCGCGCCGTCCGACGGCAAGGCCTATGTTTTGATTTTGCGATAAGCGCCCCTGATTCGATGACCAAGCAAACCCCCAAGCCCGCGGCGGCGGCCGGCAACTGGCTGGTCTGCATCGCGAACCTTCCGATCGACGATCCGGCGGCCCGGATGAGGATACTTCGCACCCTGGAGTCGCTCGGCACGGCGGTGATCCGCGAGGGCGCCTACCTGCTGCCCGACAACCCCGAGAACCGCCAGGCACTCGGCAGGCTGGCCGAGTATATCGGCCGCAACGGCAACGTCGCGCACATGCTTTGCGTCAAGTCCGCCTCGCCGGCCCAGGAGCAGGCGCTGCGCGGGCTGTTCGACCGCTCGTCGCGCTACGACGAGCTGATCAAGGTCGTCGACGGCCTCAAGCTCGGCTACGGCGTGTCGGACCCCGGCGCGATCGCGCGCGTGCTGCACAAGCAGCGGCGCGAGTTCGAGGCCATCAGCGCGCTCGACTTCTTTGCCGGCGAGGCGCGCCATCGCGCGGCCGGGGCGCTGGACGACGCCGAAACGGCGGTGCGCGGGCTGCTGTTTCCGACCGACTCGCGCCCCGGCTTCGACCCCGACGAGCACTTCCTCGGCCGCACCTGGGCCACCCGCAAGCCGCTCTGGGCGGACCGGCTCGCCTGCGCCTGGCTGATCCGGCGCTTCATGGATCCCGAGGCCACGCTGCTATGGCTGGAGAAGTCGCAGCCGCTGCCGGCGGGGGCGATCGGCTTCGCGTTCGAGGGCGCGCGCTTCGCCAACAGCGGATCGCGGGTCACGTTCGAGGAGATGCTGGTGCGGCTCGATCTGGCGGACGATCCCGCGCTGCCGAAGATCGGCGTCCTGGTGCACTACCTCGAGGTACGCGGCGCGCCCGTGCCCGAGGCCGCCGGGGTGCAGACGCTGCTGCAGGGCGCCATGCGCCGCGCCGAAGGCGAGGACCAGCTGCTGCGCGAATGCGAAAAGACCTTCGACCTGCTCTACGACGCGTACTGCGACCCGCCGCCGCGCTAGTTCTTTTTCGCGTCGCTCGCCAGTTGCCGCTGCTGCGAGCGTAACTCGCGCAGCCGCGCGTCGACCGCCGAAAGCTGATAGAAATCGCCGTCGCCGGCGGACTGGGCGAGCTGCAGCTGCTCGATGGCCGCCGGCAGGCTGCCCTGCAGCACGTACACCTCGGCCTGCGCCTGGTGCTGCAGCAGCCGCTTGCCGAGCGCGGCGTAGGTCTTGGCCAGCAGCATGTGCAGGTGCTGGTCGCCGGGATACCGGCGCAACGGGCCGAACAGGGCGCCGAGCGCCTCCTGGTTGCGGCCGGCGTCCTGCAGCGCCTCGACGTAGGCATAGGTCAACGGCCGGTTATTGGGGTAGCGCGACAAGCCTGCGCGCAGGATCGCCAGCGCGCCCGCCCGGTCGCCCTGGGCCTGGCGCACGCGCGCGGCGAGTCCCTCGATCATCCAGCTCGCCACTTTCAGCCCGCGCAGCGTCGC
>JBAUTW010000115.1:0-2460 GCA_049582365.1 Burkholderiales bacterium
GCGCATGCGGGGCCTCGATGTCGGCCAGCCGGCCGCTTTCGATTCCTGGCTGAACCAGGATACCGGCCAGGCGCGCGTAAGATACCGCGACGCGCTCTGGGACGCGCACATCGCGGGCTCAATCGCCGGCGAGCGCGGCGAGGTTCTCTACGTCGATTCGATCGATGGCAACACGCTCAAAGTTTCCAAGACCCGGCCCGCCTGACCTGGCGCGGGCTCTAGGCAAATTCTCGCGCTCGAAGGGAGGCAGCATGTTTGCGAAGCTCATCGCCGTGGTGATCGCCACCATCGCCATTGCCGCGGTGCCGGACATTCGGCCGTTCGCGATTCCGTTTTTCGTCGTCGCGCTGGCGGCGGTATTCGTCATCGAGGGCGTGCGCGTGGTGCCGCAGCAGAACGCGTGGGTCGTGGAACGGCTGGGTAAGTTCCACCTGGTGCTCGAGCCCGGGCTCAACATCATCATCCCGTTCTTCGACCGCGTCGCCTATCAGCATTCGCTGAAGGAAGTCCCGCTGGACGTCGCCGAGCAGGTCTGCATCACCAAGGACAACACCCAGCTCGCGGTCGACGGACTCATCTACTACCAGGTCACCGACCCGCGCCTGGCTTCCTACGGCACCTCCGACTACGTGTTCGCCATCGTGCAGCTCGCGCAGACCACGCTGCGCAGCGAGGTCGGCAAGATGGAGCTCGACCAGTCGCTGCAGAGCCGCGACGTGATCAATCGCCAGATCGTGAACGTGCTCGACGAGGCGGGCCGTTCCTGGGGCGTGAAGGTGCTGCGCTACGAGGTGAAGAACCTGACCCCTCCGGAGACGATCCTGCGCGCGATGCAGGCCCAGATCACCGCCGAGCGCGAAAAGCGCGCGCTGATCGCCAAGTCCGAGGGCGAGAAGCAGCAGGAGATCAACCTGGCGGAAGGCGAAAAACAGGCCGCGATCCTCAAGTCCGAAGGCCAGAAGCAATCGGCGATCAACAAGGCGCAGGGCGAGGCGACCGCGCTGCGCGTGGTGGCGGAGGCGACCGCAGCGGCGGTCGAGGCGGTCGCCAACGCGATCGGCAAGGAAGGCGGGCTGCAGGCCGCGAACCTCAAGGTCGCGGAACTCTATATCGGCGCGCTCGGCAACCTCGCCAGGACCAACAACACCATGATCGTGCCGACCAACCTTTCCGACGTCGCGAGCGTCGTCGCCTCGGCGATGACGGTGCTGGACAGGACGCGGGCGGCGGCGACTCCGGCCCGATGACCGCCGGCAGTCGGCGCTAGACCGAGTCGAGCGGATAGATCGGCCGCCGCACGCGGCGGAAGTCGAGCTGCGAGTAGTCGGAGGTGCAAACGCCGGTGCCGGCGCACTCGATCACGCTCTTCGCCAGCGGCCCCAGGCCGGCGCGCCAGTGCACGCGACTCTTGAGCATGAGGTAGCGCTTGCGCGCCGGGTCGATGCCGAGCGCGCGGAAGGCGCCGATGTCGTAGGGCTCGCTGTGACGGCTGATGACCGCGATCTCGACCTTGCCGGTGTCGAGCACCGCCGACAGGCCCATGTCCATCTGCTCGCCGCGCGCCATGGGGCCCTCGTTGCGATAGGCGCCGTCGATGATGGTTTTCACCGTGCCGCTCACCTGGCGCGGCTTGCCCTTCAAGCCGAGGCTCGGCATGTCGGACCTGCCGCCGAGATCGAGCGTGACCCTCGCGCCCCGGCCCGCCTGCTTCATCCGTTCGACGGCCTGCGGGTCGCAGATCGCGAACGCGGCGACGCTCTCCAGCCCTGCGTCGAGGATGCCGCCGAGCACCGTCATGGTGTCCATCGTGCCGCCCGAGGCGCAATTGTCGTAGTGATCGAGCAGCACCACCGGGCCGCCGGCGGCCTGGCGCGCGCGCGCGAGCGAAGTCTCGAGCGGCTCGATCCGGTAGACGAACTGCGCGCGCGCCCGCCACGCCATGTCGAGCAGCTCGTCGCACAGGGCGCGCGCCCCGGCCGCGTCGCCGTCGGTCGCCACCACCGCCGAGGCGCCGGCCCAGGGGATGTCCGCGTGCGGGAAGCCGACGAAGAAAGTGGCCGCCAGCGCGCCCTGCTGTTCCATTTCCTGCGCGCGGCGCTGGATCTGCAGGTTCGGCGCGTCGAGGCTCGACTGGCGCATCACGTGCGGCAGCATCGGCCGGTGGCCGCAGGCCATGACGGGGCGCGCCTTGCCGGCGAGCAGGTCGAGCACCGGCTTGCCGGCGCGCAGGCCGGTTTCGTACATGTCGACATGCGGGTAGGTCTGGTAGCCGGCCAGCACGGTCGCGTTGTCGCACATGGCGGGAAAGAGGTTGGTGTGCATGTCGAGCGCGACGCCGATCGGCAGCCCGGGCGCGAGCTTGCGCAGGCGCGCGAGCAGCTCGCCCTCGCCGTCGTCGTGCCGCTCGGTGACCATCGCGCCGTGCAGGTCGAGCAGCAGCGCGTCGCAGCCGCGCCGCAC
>JBAUTW010000116.1:0-2427 GCA_049582365.1 Burkholderiales bacterium
CGCCCGGCGCGCGCCCGGCGAGCAGACCGGGCAGCGCGGCGTCGAGCACCAGCTCGGCCGCGAGCGTGACCTTGTCGAACACCTCGCGCGCCGTGTCGTCGGGCAGGATCGGCACCCGCTGCCGGCCGACTACCGCGCCCGCGTCGGGCTTGTCGGTCATGTAGTGCAGGCTCGCGCCGGTCTCGCTCTCGCCCTTGATCACGGCCCAGTTGACCGGCGCGCGGCCGCGGTACTTGGGCAGCAGCGACCCGTGCATGTTGAGCGCGCCGCGCCGCGGCGCCGCGAGCAGCCGCCGGCCGAGCATCTGGCGGTAGTAGAACGAGAACAGGAAGTCCGGCTGCAGCGCCTCCACCCGCGCGGCGAAGGCGGGCTCGTTCGGGTCCTCGGGAAACGCGGTCTCGAGATCGCGCTCGGCGGCGAAGCCGGCGACGCTCGCGAACCAGATGTTCTCGCGCGGCGAGTCGCGGTGCGTCGCCACCAGCGGCACCTCGACCCCGTGCGCGAGCAGGGTCGCGAGGCAGCGCACCCCGACGTTGTGGTAGGCGAAGACGACCGCGCGCGTCATTCCCCGCGCTGCAGGACGGCGCTCACCACGTAGCGCGGGCGCTGGCGCACCTCCTCGTAGATGCGGCCGATGTATTCGCCCAGCAGCCCGATGCCGAACAGCTGCAGCCCGATCAGGAAATAGGCCAGGATGTCGCGGTCCCACAATGCCGCAATCGCCTCGCGCAGGCTTCCCGCGAGCAGCATGCGCTCGGCCATCACCACCACGTACAGCGCCACCGAGCCGGCGGCGATCAGCATGCCGAGCACCGAGAAGAACTGCAGCGGCGCGATCGAGAAGCCGGTCATCAGGTCGAAGTTCAGGCGCACCAGCTTGAACAGGGAGTACTTCGAGACGCCTGCGGCGCGCTCCTCGTGCGCCACCTCGATCTCCGCCGGGTGGCGGGCGAAGGTGTAGGCGAGCGCCGGGATGAAGGTGTTGGTCTCGCGGCAACGGTTCAGCGCGTCGATCACCTCGCGGCTGTAGGCGCGCAGCATGCAGCCCTGGTCGGTCATGCGGATGCTGGTGATGCGCTCGCGCAGCCGGTTCATCAGGCGCGAGGGCACCCGCCGCAGCCAGCTGTCCTGGCGCTGGCGCCGCACCCCGCCGACGTAATCCGCCCCCTGGTCCATCCGGGCGAGCAGCTTGCCGATCTCCTCGGGCGGGTTCTGCAGGTCGGCGTCGAGCGTCACCACGCGCGCGCCGCGGCAGTGCGCGAAGCCGGCCAGGATCGCGGGATGCTGGCCGAAGTTGCCCGCCAGCAGCACCACGCGCGTGACCTCGGGGCGCCGGTCGAACTGCTCGCGCAGGATCGCCGCCGAGCGGTCGCGGCTGCCGTCGTCGACGAAGATCACCTCGTAGCCGAGGCCGAGCGCGTCGAGCGCCGGATACAGGCGCGCGAACAGCGCCGCGAGGCCTTCTTCCTCGTTGTAGACCGGAATGACGACGGACAGATCGGGGGACGGCATCGGGGTCGGCCCGCGCTCAGCGGCGGTGAGCGGCAAGGATATCACCGAGCACCGCGCAGACACGGTCGACGTCGTCCTCGCGCATGGCCGGGAACAGCGGCAGCGTGACGATGCTCGCGCCGACGCGCTCGGCGTGCGGGAAGTCGCCCGGCTTCCAGCCCTGCGCGCGGTAGAGGCGGAACAGGTGCATCGCGGGGTAGTGCACCCCGACCCCGATGCCGCGCGCGTGCATCAGCTCGATGAAGCGCGCGCGGTCGATCGTCATGCGTTCGAGCGGCAGCAGGACCTGGAACATGTGCCAGTTCGACTGTTCGAAGTCCGCCGGCGGCAGGCCGCAGCCGAGCGAGCGGTCGAAGCGCTCGAAGTAGCGCCGCGCCAGGCTGCGCCGGCGCGCGTTGAATTCCTCCAGCCGCTCGAGCTGGCCCAGGCCGATGCGCGCCGCGACGTCGGTCAGGTTCAGCTTGGCGCCGGCCTCGTCGACTTCGATCTCGCCGCCGGGCAGGCGCACCACGCCCTGCAGCCGCAAGCGCTCGCAGCGCGCGGCCTCGGCCTCGTCGTTCAGCACCAGGCAGCCGCCCTCGGCGGTGGTCATGTTCTTGTTGGCGTGGAAGGAAAGGCACGCCAGGTCGCCGAAGCTGCCGACCCTCCTGCCGTTCCAGCTCGAGCCCATGCTCTGCGCCGCGTCCTCGATCACGCGCAGGGAGCGGCGCCGCGCGATCGCGTACACCGCGTCGCGCTCGAACGGCAGTCCCGCCATGTCGACCGGGATCAGCGCCTTGGTGCGCGGCCCGAGCGCAGGCTCGATTTTCGCCGGGTCGATGTTGCGCGTCGCCGGGTCGATATCGACGAACACCGGCCGGGCGCCGGCGCGCAGCACCACGTTCGCGGTTGCCACCCACGACAGCGGCGTGGTGA
>JBAUTW010000117.1:0-2399 GCA_049582365.1 Burkholderiales bacterium
GTCGGCCACAACCTCACCGGCAGCGGCACGAGCTACGGCTTCGAGCGGGTTTCCGATCTCGGGCGCGAGATCTCGCGCTCGGCCAAGGCCGGCGACGCGCGCGCCTTGGGCGATCTCGCGCAGCAGCTCGAGGACTACCTTGCGCGCGTGCGCGCGGTAAGCGGTTAGCGCGGCGCTCAGAGCGCGGCCACGGTCTGCACTTCGACCAGGAACGGCTCGGCCACCAGGCGGTCGATCACCAGCAGCGTATTGGGCGGGAAGGCGCCGCCCGGAAACATGCGCGGAAATTCGCGCAGGCGAAACGCCATGAACTTGGCGATGTCCTGCGAGTGCACGAGGTAGGTCGTGAACTGCACCACGTTGCCCCAGCCGGCGCCCGCCGAGTTGAGCGCGGCTTCGATGTTGCGAAAGACCTGTCCGCACTGCGCCTCGAAATCGTCCCCGCCGACCAGCTTGCCGTCGCGGTCCGCTGCCAGCATGCCGGCGATGAAGAGGTATTCGGAAGCCTTGACCCGGGTCACGTGCGAGTACTGCCCCAGCGGCTTGCCGAGGCTGTCCGGGTTGTAGATTCTGATCTCTGCCATGCGCGCTCTCCTTTCTCGGCGGCGGGTCAGTGCTTCGCGCGCGTGGCGCGCTTGCGCCCGTCGATCTGCGCCTTGACGGTCGCCGCGAGCGTGGCGCGCTCGATCGGCTTCATCAGGTACGCGCTGGCGCCCGCGCTCATGCACTGCGCCCGGGTCTTGGGATCCGACACCACCGTCACGACGACGACCGGCGTCGCCATGTTGGGCAGGTGCGCCCTGATCTCTTCCAGCACCGCGAGGCCGCCGACGCCGGGCATGAGCAGGTCGAGCAGGATCGCGTCGTAGGCGAATTCCTCCGCGAGGCGCAGCGCCTGTTCGCAGGTGCCGGCGAGCTGCACCTCCACTTTCAGCTCGCTGCTAAGGATGCGCGCCAGCAGCAGCCGCGTGGCCTCCTCGTCGTCTACGATCAGGATGCGGTGGCGCGGAGCGGCCTTGTGGGCGCCGGCCATCGCCGCTAGGCCCCCAGCTGGTCGGCAAGGTCCATGAAGTCGCTCGCGTTGACGTCGAACGCGGGCTCGGGAGCGACGTCGGCACGCGCCTTCGGACCGCGCTCGAGCGGTCGCGCCACGAAAGCGGTGCGCAGCCCGCAGGACTTGGCCGCGAACAGGTCGTCCTTGTGCGCCGCGACCATCATGACCTCGTCGGTCGCCAGCCCGAGCAGCCTCGCGGCGCCGCGATACGCCTCGGGGTCGGGCTTGTAGTGATGAAACAGCTCGGCCGACAGGATGCAGTCCCACGGCAGGCCGGCCGACTTTGCCATGTTGGTGAGCAGCGCGACATTGCCGTTGGACAGGGTCGCGATGATGTAATCGCGCTTGAGGCGGCGCAGGCCGCCGCGCGCGTCGCGCCAGGGCTTGAGGCGGTGCCAGGCACGGTTGAAGTGCTCGATATCGGCCGGCGACAGGCCCACGATGCCGAACTGCCTCAGCAGCTCGTCCAGGATCATGCGGTGCAGCGCGTCGATCGTGGTCCACGGCAGCTCGCCCGCGCGCACCCTGGCCATCGCCGGGCGGTAACCGGCGCGCCAGGCGTCGGCGAAGGCGGGCCACTTGACGCGCAGCTTGTGCGCGCGCCCGAGGCGGCGGCCCTCGGCAATGATCGATCCGCGCCAGTCGACGACGGTGCCGAAGACGTCGAACACGAGGGCTTTCACCGCGGGCGCCGATGTGCGCATGGTGAAGCTATTGTACTGGCTCCGCGCGCGCTCACCGCGAGTCCGGCGCGCGCTTATCGCGTTATCCTGCGCCTCACCAGACTTTCACGCACGGACCGCTGTACATCACCGGTCCGGTCGGCGCCCCGGTGGGCGAGCCGCCCATCGGCTCCAGGCTCACTGCGAGCATGGGAACGTCGCCGAGCGATCGATCCGCCACCGCGTGCAGCGGCAGCATCGTCTTGTCGCCCTTGCCTACCATGCCGAGCGATTTCGGCGGCTGTCCCGCAGGCATGATGGCCCACAGCTCGAGACTCCTGTCGGGCACGTTGATCGAAGGATCGAGCGTCTTGACCCAGAGCTGGTCGGAGGTGCGGCTCGCCGCCGCGACCAGCATCGGCTTGTGCGTCTTGGGATCCGAGAGCACCGCGAGGTAGGTCGCGGGCATCTCGTTCGACGGCACGCGCAGCACGACCGGCGCGGGTGCGGGTTGCGGCGCGCCTGGCCCGAGCGCGACCATGACGAACAGCAGGCTCGCAGCAGCGCCGCTCGCGGCCAGCCCGAGTCCGCGCCAGAATGCCAGGCTGTGCCACAGGCCCGCGCCGGCAGGGGTCGTCCCCAGGCGCGCCTCGATGGCGCGCCACAGCCGCGCGGGGGGGCGC
>JBAUTW010000118.1:0-4555 GCA_049582365.1 Burkholderiales bacterium
CGGGAATGCGGGTGCCGCGTGCAGAATCAGCCCAGCGCGGCGGTGCAAAACAGCATGGTTCCTAACGGCAGAAGGGCCAGACCTCGAAAAAGCCGTCGCACCTGAACTCCTTCTCGCAGCGTCTGAGCTGCGCGTGGTATGCGCGCGCGCGGTAATCCACGCTTGCGGCCACGCGCAGCAGGCGGCGATTGCGGCGCCACGCGCCCGATTGGTAGCCGCCGATTCCTTCGTGGTAGGCGATGTACAGTTGCTTGGCGTCCCGGTACGAGATCCTCAGCGCCTCGTGAGCCTTGTGGTTGTACCAGCCCACGAAATCCAGCGCATCCTCCATGTCCGCGCGTCCCTTGAACCAGCCGCCGGCGTCCTTCAGGTATTCGTCCCAGGCGGGGTTTTGCGCCTGTGCGTAGCCATAGGCCGAGGAGTCCCGCGGCAGCGGTATGAATCCCAGCAACCAGCGGCGCTCCGGCCTGATGTCGGCGTGATAGCCCGATTCGTGGCTGACGAACGCCATGAGGACATACGACGGGGTGCCCCAGCGCTTTTCGGACTGCTTCGCGTAGTCGTACCAGTCCGGGTACTGGCGAAACACGGCGCAGAGGTCGTCCGAATGCCGGGGCGGCGCGGTGGCGCAGGCCGCCAGCGCCGCTGTCACGACAACCGCGGCGATCCGGGATCCCTGCCTCAGGCGCTGCGATCCCAACATTCGGGTATTCTAGCGGCCCCCATGAGCGCCCGAACCTACCGCGACCTTCCGACCGACTCGACCACGTTCTATCCGCGCCTGATCGGCACGCACGGCGCGGTCGCTTCCAACTCGTATCTCTCGGTCAATGCCGGGGTCGACGTGCTCAAGGCGGGCGGCAACGCGTTCGACGCGGCGGTCGCGGCGACCCTGGTCGAGGGCGTGGTCAATCCGCAGATGCACAGCATCGGCGGCGAGTGCCCGATGCTTGTTCGCCTGGCGGGCGAGTCGCGCGTGATCGCGGTCAACGGCAACACGGCCGCGCCCATGGCAGCCACGCCCGGGGCCTACCGCGCGCGCGGCCTGGCCGACGTTCCCGACAACGGCATCCTCGCCGCGGGGGCGCCGGCGGCGTTCTCGGCCCTGATGACCGCGCTCACGCGCTGGGGCACGATGAGCCTGAAGGACGTCTCGTGGCACGCGCGCGAGCTCGCCGCCAAGGGCTTCCCCATGCACTCGGGGCTGCGCAGCTCGCACAAGTACGGCCTCACGGTATTGCGCGAGAAGTTCCTCTCGCAGTGGCCGGCGAGCGGCCGGCTGTATATCCCGGGTGGACGCGTGCCCGAGGTGGGCGAGCCGGTGAAGAACCCGGCCTACGCCAGGGTGCTCGACTACCTGGCGGGCGAAAAGGATCCGCTGGCCGCGTTCTACAAGGGCGAAGTGGCGGCCGAGATCGCGAAATTCTCGCGCGAGCGCGACGGCCTGCTCGCGCGCGAGGACCTGGCGCGCTTCGAAACCCGGCTCGAGGAGCCCGCGCGGCTGCGCTTTCGCGATACCGAGTTGTTCAAGTGCGGCTTCTGGAGCCAGGGGCCGGCCGAGCTGCAGGCCATCGCGCTCATGGCGCGCCACGACCTGCAGGCGATCGAGCCGGGCAGCGCGGACTACTGCCACCTTCTGATCGAGGCGATGAAGCTCGCTTTCGCCGACCGCGAGCAGTACTACGGCGATCCGTCGCAGACCATGGTTCCATCCGACATTCTGCTGTCGGATGCGTACAACGACCAAAGGGCGAAGCTGATCGACCTGCGCCGCTCGAGCCTCGAGCTGCGCCCCGGCGATGCGCGCAGGAATGCACCGCTGCTGCCCGAGGACGAGCGCTTCGCGCCGGGCCACTGGGGCGCCGGCACGGTGCACGTCGACGCGGTGGATGCCAAGGGCAACATGGCTTCCTTCACCCCGAGCGGCGCCTGGCTGATGTCGGCCGAAGTCATCGAGCCGCTCGGCTTTCCGCTCTCGGTGCGGATGATGACCTTCTACCTCGGGCCCGAGCACCATCCGAACGTGGTCGCCCCCGGCAAGCGCCCGCGCACCACGCTCACGCCGTCGCTCGCGTTCAGGAACGGCAAGCCGTGGATGACCTTCGGCACCATGGGCGGCGACAACCAGGGCCAGTGGCTGCTGCAGTTCTTCCTCTACCGCGCGGCCTTCGGCATGACCCTGCAGCAGGCGATCGAGGCGCCCAAGCTCTCGACCGAGCACTTTCCGGGCTTCTTCGCGCCGCACCGCGGCTACCCCAATCGGGTGCGCATCGAGCCGCGCTTCGGCAAGAAGGTGCTCGACGAGCTCAGGCGCCGCGGCCACGAGCTCGACGTCGCGCCGGACTGGACCGAGGGCTTCGTCTCGGCGGCCCAGTACGACGAGGCGAGCGGCCTTATCGAGGCCGGCTGCGACCCGCGCGGCGCGAAGTCCGAGGTTTTCCCGGCTTACGCTTTTTGCTGGTAGCGGCCTTGCCGTAGCGCTTGCGCGCAAGTTCCGCGCCCGCCCCGAGCGCCTTCAACTTGGCGATCGCGATCTCGCGCTGCATCGGCGCCATGCCGCAGTTGGTGCAGGGGAAAAGGCGGTTCTTCGGCACGTACTTGAGCGCAAGCCCGATGGTTTTCGCCACTTCGGCCGCGGTCTCGACCTTGTCGGAGGCGACGTCGATCACGCCCACCAGCACGTCCTTGCCCTTGAGCAGCGCCATGAGATGCGGCGGCACGTGCGAGTGGATGCACTCGAGCGAGACCTGCTTGATCTTGCTCTTGGCGAGCGCGGGAAAGATCTTCTCGTACTGGCGCCACTCCTCGCCCAGGCTTTCCTTCCAGTCGATGTTGGCCTTGATGCCGTAGCCGTAGCAGATGTGGACCGCGGTGGTGCACTTGAGGCCGCGCGCGGCGCGCTCGAGCGCCTTGACGCCCCACTTGACCACGTCGTCCATGTAGACGTTGAACGCCGGCTCGTCGAACTGGATCGTGTCGACGCCGTCCTTCTCCAGTGCGCGCGCCTCCTGGTTGAGCAGGTCGGCGAAGGCCATCGCGAGCTTGACCTTGTCGCCGTAGTAGCGGTCGGCGATGGTGTCGACGATCGTCATCGGCCCGGGCATGGTGATCTTGAGCTTCCTGCCGGTGTGCGCGCGCGCCACGCGCGCTTCGATCTGGTGCACGCGGCCCTTGAGCTTGATCGGCCCGACCACCACCGGCACCATCGCCTCGTAGCGGTTGTCGCGGATGCCCATCTTCACCTTGTGCTCGAAGTCGATGCCTTCGACCGCCTCGAGGAAGCCGTGCACGAAGTGCTGGCGCGACATCTCGCCGTCGGAAACGATGTCGATGCCGGCGTCTTCCTGCTCCTTGAGCCACAGCAGCGTCGCGTCGCGCTTGGCGCGCGCAAGGTCCTCGCCAGACGCCTGCCAGGTGGGCCAGAGCTTGTTCGGCTCGGCGAGCCAGAAGGGTTTCGGCAGGCTGCCGGCGATGGTAGTCTCGAACATGGTGCGGTCTCCTCCAGTGGCGATCGCGCCAAGTCTACCGCGCTTGAGAAGGACGAGCAGATCGTGGTGAGAAGCGCAGCCCTGGTGCTGGTCCTGGTCCTGCTCGCGATGCTGGCCTGGGTCGCGCTGCACGCGAGCGGCGTGACGATCGTGGTGAACGGGCGCGAGCTCGCCGGCCCGGCGAAGTTCGCCGCGGAAGGCTGGGGCCTGCTGGTCGGGATCGTCGGCATGTTCTGCGCCGCGATCCTGCTCACCTTCGTTTTCGCCGGGATCGGCCTCATCCTGCTCGGCGCGTTCGTGCTCGCCGGCCTGCTGCTGGTGTGGCTCGCGTTCCCGTTCCTGGTGCCGCTGCTGATCCCGCTCGTGATCGTGTGGCTGTTCGTCGCCGCGGTGCGCGGCAGAAAGGGCGGCCCCGGGCGCGACCGCTAGGCCGCTGCCACCGCCCGACGGCGCGCCTCGCGGATCGGCAGGTTGATCGCGGCGGCGAACAGGCAAAGGGCGATGTCGGCCCACCACATCAGGTCGTAGTTGCCGGTCGCCACGAACACCTTGCCGCCGAGCCAGGCGCCGAGGAAGCCGCCCACCTGGTGCGACAGCATCACCACCCCGAACAGCGTCGCCAGGTATTTCGGCCCGTGCAGCTTGGCCACCAGGCCGACCGTCGGCGGCACGGTCGACAGGTAGGTGAAGCCGATCGCGGCCGAGAACACGAGGAAGCTGAACGCGGTCTTGGGCGCGAACAGGAAGAACACCAGGATGATCGCCGCGCGCGCGAGGTAGATGCCGGCGAGCGACATTTTCATGCGCCAGGTCTGGATGCGCATGCCGATCCACAGGCTGCCGCCAATATTGAACAGGCCGACCACCGCCAGCGACCACGCGCTGACGGTGGCCGGCAGGCTGCACAACGCGACGTAGCCCGGCAGGTGGGTGACGATGAACGCGACGTGAAAGCCGCAGGTGAAGAACCCGGCGCTGAGCAGCAGGAAGCTGCGGTCGCCCGCGGCTTCGCGCAGCGCCTGGCGCAGCGATGCGGCGCCGGGCGAGGCCGCCTGCGAGGCATGCGC
>JBAUTW010000119.1:0-7631 GCA_049582365.1 Burkholderiales bacterium
GCCCCTAGCCACGCCGCCGGCCACGCGCACGCGAAGGAGCTCTGAGCGCGGCGCCACCGCCCATGCGAGAGTCACCCCTCGCCCGATTGCTGTTCGCGGTCTACGCACTGCTGGTTGTGTACGCCTCGCTTTATCCGCTGACGGGCTGGCGCGACCAGGGACTGTCGGCCTTCGCCTACCTGACCGCACCGCCGCCGCGCTACGTCACCGGGTTCGACGTGGCAGCGAACCTGCTCGGTTATCTGCCTTACGGGTTCCTTTGCGTGCTGGCGCTCTATCCCCGGCGGCGTGGGCACTTCGCGCTGGCCGCGGCGGCACTGGGCGGCGCGACCTTGTCGCTGCTGATGGAGGCCGCGCAAAGCTTCCTTCCGACGCGGGTTCCCTCCAACCTTGACGTCGTGTGCAACCTCGCCGGCGCCCTGGCCGGCGCTACGCTTGGCGCTCGGCTCGCGCCCTGGCTGCTCGATGGAGGCCCGCTCAAGCACCTGCGCGCGCGAGCTTTCCTGCCCGGCCACGCCGCCGACCTGGGGCTGGTGCTGCTCGCGCTGTGGCTTTTCACCCAGCTCAACCCGGCGATGCTGCTGTTCGGCGCGGGCGACCTCAGGGACTTGCTCAGCGCAACCGGGGGGGCGCCGCATCCGCCCGCGCTGTTCATCTCGGTTGAAGCGTTCACGACCGCCGCCAACCTGGTTGCGGTCGCCCTGCTGGTATCGGTCATTGCCGTCCCCGGCCGGCCGCTTCGCGTAATGGTGGTCGGGCTGCTCGCCTGCGCGCTGGCGGTCAGAACGCTTGCATTCGCCATCCTGGTGCGCGCCGAGCACGTGTTCGACTGGCTTACCCCCGGTGCGGCGCAGGGCCTCGCCGCCGGCCTGGCGCTGGCTTTCGCGGCGCTTGCGCTGCCCCGGGTCGGGCGCCTGGTCCTCGCCGCGGTGCTTCTGATGGCGGCCACCGTGCTAGTCAACCTCGCTCCCGCCAACCCCTATCTCGCAGCCACGCTGGGCGAGTGGCAGCCGGGGCGCTTCCTCAATTTCAACGGGCTCACCAAGCTGGTGACTTCGGCCTGGCCGTTCGCCGCGCTGGCGTATCTGATCTGGCTCGCCGCGCGCCGTACCCGGGCGGCCGCCTAGTCGGTTGCCTGTAGAATCCCTGCCGCATGTCCTACTACCAACGGCACGTTTTCTTCTGCTGCAACCAGCGCGATCCGGCAGAGCGCGTCAGCTGCAATGCGAAAGGCGCCACGGCGATGCGCGAGTACGCCAAGCAGCGCGTCAAGGAACTCGGCCTGGCGGGTGAGGGCAAGGTGCGCATCAATCAGGCCGGTTGCCTCGACCGCTGTGAGGAGGGCCCCTGCATCGTGGTCTACCCGGAGGCGGTCTGGTACACGTACGTCGACCGCAGCGACATCGACGAGATCATCGAGGAGCACGTCCGGCACGGTCGCATCGTCGAGCGGCTGCGGATCTGATGCGCGCGACGACCCGGCGCGAGTCGCTCGCCGGTCCCGTCGGCCGGATCGAGTGCGCGATCGACGTCCCGGCCGGCGCCCCGCGCGGCCTCGCGCTGATCGCGCACCCGCATCCGCTGTTCGGCGGCACGCTCGACAACAAAGTGGTGCAGACTCTGGCGCGCGCGCTGCTCGAGCAGGGCTGCGTCGCGCTGCGGCCCAATTTCCGGGGCGTCGGCGCGAGCGAAGGCGGCTATGACGAAGGCCGTGGCGAAGTGGACGACCTTGCCGCGGCGCTGGCTTGGGGGCAGCGCGAGTTCGGCCAGTTGCCGCTCGCGCTCGCGGGATTCTCGTTCGGCGCCGCGATGCAGGCCCGGCTGGCGCAGAAAGTCGTGCCCCAGCGCATACTGCTGGTCGGCGTCGCGGTGGACAGCTTCCAGGTGCCGCCGGTGCCCGAGGGCACACTGGTGGTTCACGGCGAGCGCGACGAGACCGTGCCCCTCGCATCGGTGCTGGACTGGGCGCGGCCGCAGGAATTGCCCGTGATCGTGGTGCCGGGCGCAGACCACTTCTTCCACAGGATGCTGCAGGTGCTGCGCGGCATCGTGCGGCACAACTGGCGCGCATGAGCGCCGTCGCATGAGGTAGCCGCGCGATGCTCTGGATCAAGGCCCTTCACATCATCTTCATGGTCACCTGGTTCGCGGGGCTGTTCTATCTGCCGCGGCTGTTCGTCTACCACGCGCTGTCGGACGACCGCGCATCGATCGAACGCTTCAAGATCATGGAGCGCAAGCTCTACTGGGGCATCATGACTCCGGGCGGCATCCTGACGGTCGCGCTCGGCACCTGGCTCTGGCTCGGCTGGCACTTCAGCGGCGGATGGCTGCACGCCAAGCTGCTGCTGGTGGCGCTGCTCATCGGCTACCACGTCTGGTGCGGGAAGCTGGTGCTCGACTTCAAATACGACCGCAATGCAAAAAGCCACGTCTGGTTTCGCTGGTTCAACGAGTTTCCGGTCCTGATCCTCATCGGCGCGGTGGTCCTGGTTGTCCTCAAACCGTTCTGAGCAGTCCTTCTTCGCCCCCTGCCCGCGCGGACTCGAGGCGCTGCTCGCCGCCGAACTCTCGAAGCTGGGGGCGCGCGAAGCGGCAGCGGTTCCGGGCGGCGTCGCCTTTTCCGGCAGCTGGCACGCCTGCTACCGCGCAAACCTCTGGTCGCGCCTCGCTTCGCGCGTGCTTTGGCGGGTGGCCGAGTTCTCATACGAACGCGAGGACGACGTCTACGCGGCGGCGCACGGAGTCGACTGGCCCGCGCTGTTCGCCGTCGAGCGCACGCTGCGGGTGAACGTCACGGCGCAGAAGAGCCCGCTCAAGAGTCTCGAATTCATCACGCTGCGCATCAAGGACGCGGTGTGCGACCGCTTCCGCGATGCGCTCGGCCGGCGCCCGAGCATCGAGCGCGCGCGCCCGGAAGTGCGGGTGCACGCCTTTCTCGAGCAGCGGCGCGGTGCGTTGTACCTCGATACTTCCGGCGAGCCGCTGTTCAAGCGCGGCTGGCGCGGGGAAACGGTCGAGGCGCCGCTGCGCGAGAACCTCGCCGCGGGCCTGGTCATGCTGTCGGGCTGGACGCCCGGCAAGCCGCTGCTCGACCCGATGTGCGGCGGCGGCACGCTGCTCATCGAAGCGGCGGCGATGGCGCGCGGCCGTGCGCCGGGCGCGAAGCGCGGCTTCGGCTTCGAGAAATTGCGCGGTTTCGATCCCGCGCTGTGGGACCGCATCCGGGCCGAGCCGTCCCGGGCCGTGCAGGAGCTGGCCCTCTACGGCAGCGACACCGACCCGGCCGCGCTCGCGGCCGCGCGGCGCAACCTGGCGGCCGCCGGGGTTGAGCGCTGGGTGACGCTCGAGCAGTGCGACGTGCTCGAGCGCACGGCGCCGGCCCCCTCGGGGGTGATGATTGCCAATCCGCCCTACGGCGAGAGGATCGGCGAGTCCGAGCAGCTTGCGGCGTTCTATCCCAGGCTGGGCGACGCGCTCAAGCAGCGCTTCTCCGGCTGGCGCTGCTTTTTCTTCACCGCCGACCGCCGGCTCGAGAAGCTGATCCGGCTCGCGCCTTCGCGCCGCACGCCGCTGTTCAACGGGCCGATCGAGTGCCGTCTGTACGAGTTCGAAATCGTCGCCGGCGCGCGCAGGCGCGGCGCGCTCAGTCCGTCACCCGGCCCCGCAGCGCCTTGATTCGGCCGCGCTTGACCTTGCCTTCGAGGCGCTTCCTTTGCGAGCTGCGCGTGGGGCGGGTGGGCTTGCGCTTGCGCGGCGTGTAGGCGGCGCGCCGCACCAGCTCGTACAGCCGCTCCAGCGCTTCGGCCTTGTTGAGCTCGAGGCTGCGGTGGCGCTGGGCCTTGATCACCACTACGCCCTCACCGCTGACTCGCGCGTCGCGCAGCGCGAGCAGCCGCTCTTTGACCGGGTGCGGCAGGGACGAGGCGCGGATGTCGAAGCGCAAGTGGACCGCGTTGGAAACCTTGTTGACGTTCTGCCCGCCGGCGCCTTGCGCGCGGACAGCAATGATCTCGACCTCGGTCGGCGGTATCGGCGGCGGCGCGGCATCCGCCCGCACTTAGAGCGCCCCGATGCTGGCCAGTGCACGGCGCACGTCCTCGATGCCATCGGCGGACAAGGGCGCCTGCGGCGGCAGCGGCGCACCGACCGCGTAGCCCTGCAGCTCGAGGCCGCCCTTTATGCAGGCGGCCAGGTTGTACTTGGCGAAGGCCTGGTTCAGCCTCCAGAGGCGGCGCTGCAGGCTCATCGCCGCGCTCCAGTCGCCCTTGCGGCACAGGTCGTAGAGTGCGACGCTCTGGCGCGGCGCGACGCACGCCGGGCCCGCCATCCAGCCTACGCCGCCGATCAGCATGACGCAGGCCGGGATGTGGGACGAGGCGGCGAAGACCTGCATACGTCCTTCGACCTGCTCGATGATCGAAAGCAGCCTGCCGGTATTGAACGAGGCGTCCTTGATGTAGCGGACGTTCGCGATACGGCTCAGCCGCTCGATCACCGGCAGGCTCAGGTCCGAGCGCTGGAAGTTGGGGTTGGTGTACAGCACTACCGGCAGCGACACCGCGTTCGCGATCGCCTCGAAGTAGGCGTAGACGCCGTCGTCCGCGACCGGGAAATAGGCCTCGAGGATGGCGAGGATGCCGTCGCAGCCCAGGCGCTGCCACTCTTGCGCCTGCGCCACCGCGTCGGCGATCGTGGTTGAGGCCACGCCCGCGACGACGGGTACCCTTCTTCCCGCCGCCTGCACTGCCACTTCGACGATGCGGCGGCGTTGCGCGAACGACAGGTAGGCGAACTCTCCGGTCGAGCCGAGCGGCGTCAGGCCGTGCACGCCGGCCCGGATCAGGTCGTCGCACAGGCGCCCCAGCACCTGTGCGTTCACCTCGCCGGCGGCGTCGAGCGGCGATACCAGGTAGGGAAAGACGCCGTGGAAGTCTTGCTCTCGCAGCGGGAGCCGCCCGTTACACGATATCCAGGTGCTCGATGCCCTTGGTGAGGTCGCGGTCCTTCGCTTCCTTGCCGTGCAGCTTGATCGCCAGGCGCACCTCGTTGGTCGAGTCGGCGAAGCGCAGCGCATCCTCGTAGCCGATGCGGCCCTTCTCGTACAGGTCGAACAGCGCCTGGTCGAAAGTCTGCATGCCGAGCTCGCGCGACTTCTTCATCACTTCCTTGATCTCGTGCACCTCGCCCTTGAAGATCAGGTCGGAGATGAGCGGCGAGTTAAGCAGCACCTCGACCGCCGCCGCGCGCCCCTTGCCTTCCTTGAGCGGGATCAGGCGCTGTGAAATCACCCCTTTGAGGTTGAGCGACAGGTCCATCAGTAGCTGCTGGCGTCGATCCTCTGGGAAGAAATTGATGATTCGGTCCATCGCCTGGTTGGAGTTGTTGGCGTGCAGCGTGGCGAGACAGAGGTGGCCGGTCTCGGCGAACGCGATCGCGTGTTCCATCACCTCGCGGTCGCGGATCTCCCCGATCAGGATGACGTCGGGGGCCTGGCGCAGGGTGTTCTTGAGCGCCGCCTCCCAGGAGTCGGTATCGACGCCCACCTCGCGCTGGGTGACGATGCAATTCTTGTGCGGGTGCACGAACTCGACCGGGTCTTCGATCGTGATGATGTGGCCGTACGAGTTCTCGTTGCGGTAGCCGATCATGGCGGCGAGGGAGGTCGACTTACCCGAGCCGGTGGCGCCGACGAAAATCACCAGTCCGCGCTTGGTCATCGCCACGTCCTTCAGCACCGGAGGCAGGTTGAGCTCCTCGAAATTGGGGATCGCCGTGGTGATCACGCGCAGGACGACCCCGACCTGGCCCTGCTGGACGAAGACATTGACGCGGAAACGCCCGATGCCGGCCGGGCTGATCGCGAAGTTGCACTCCTTGTGCGCCTCGAAGTCGGCCGCCTGGCGGTCGTTCATGATCGAGCGCGCCAGCATTTGCGTATGTCCGGCGCTTAGCGCCTGCTGTGATACCGGCGTCATCTTGCCGTCGACCTTCATCGCCGGCGGAAAGTTCGCCGTGAGGAACAGGTCGGAGCCCTTTTTCGCGACCAGCGCGCGAAGAAGGTCGTACATGAACTTGGTTGCCTGTTCTCGTTCCATGCGATGCCTCCTGTACCGATATGCCGGTGCCCGGCAATCAGCCCGGGAAAATGTCCTTGTTCTGGGCCTTGCCGCGCGCCTCCCCGGGAGAGACCAGGTTGCGCTTGACCATTTCCTGCAGATTTTGGTCGAGCGTCTGCATTCCGATGGTCGCCCCGGTCTGGATCGCGGAGTACATCTGGGCGATCTTGTTTTCCCGGATCAGGTTGCGGATCGCGGGAGTGCCAATCATGATCTCGTGCGCCGCGACGCGCCCCGAGCCGTCCTTGGTCTTGAGCAACGTCTGCGAAATTACCGCGCGCAGCGACTCCGACAGCATGGCGCGCACCATCTCCTTCTCGGCTGCGGGGAACACGTCGACGACCCTATCAATGGTCTTCGCGGCCGAGCTGGTGTGCAGCGTGCCGAACACCAGGTGGCCGGTCTCTGCGCCGGTAAGCGCGAGGCGGATCGTCTCGAGGTCTCGCATTTCGCCCACCAGGATCACGTCCGGGTCCTCGCGCAGCGCGCTCCGCAGGGCGTTGGCGAACGACAAGGTGTGCGGCCCGACTTCGCGCTGATTGATCAGGCACTTCTTCGATTCGTGCACGAATTCGATCGGGTCCTCGATGGTCAGGATGTGGCCGAACTCGTTCTCGTTAATGTGGTTGACCATCGCTGCCAGGGTTGTCGACTTGCCGGAGCCCGTAGGGCCGGTCACCAGCACGATGCCGCGCGGGTACTCCGAGATGTCTTTGAAAATCGGCGGGCACTTGAGGTCCTCGAGCGAGAGGATCTTGGACGGGATGGTCCGCATCACCGCGGCCGCGCCGCGCTGCTGGACGAACGCGTTGACCCGGAAGCGCGCCAGGTTCGGCACCGCGAACGAGAAGTCGCATTCGAGGTTTTCCTCGTAGAACTTGCGCTGACCGTCGTTCATGATGTCGTAGATCATCGTGTGCACGTCCTTGTGCTCCAGGGGCGGCACGTTGATCCGGCGCACGTCGCCGTGCACCCGGATCATGGGCGGCAGCCCCGCCGACAAGTGCAGGTCGGAGGCCTTGTTCTTGACCACGAAGGCGAGCAGCTCGGTCAGATCCATTACAATGCTCCCATAACGGTGCGGCAAGCGCGCTGCGGCGTAAAATCCCCGCAGTTTCAAGAAATTATGGCAATGATTGGCGACAATTTGCAAGCTGTAATCTCACGCATCGCCGCAGCCGTCGCGGGGGCGGGGCGTACGCCTGGGTCGGTGCGCCTGCTGGCGGCGAGCAAAACGCACTCCCCGGCGCGAATTGCGGAGGCGGAAGCCGCCGGCCAGCGGGCGTTCGGCGAGAACTATGTCCAGGAGGCGATCGAGAAGATGGACGCGCTGGCGAATTTGCTCGGCGAGAGCAGGGCGCGCGCGCTCGAGTGGCACCTGATCGGACCGGTGCAGAGCAACAAGACGCGTGCCGCGGCCGAGCGCTTCGACTGGGTGCAGAGCGTCGATCGCGCGAAGATCGCGCGCCGGCTCTCCGAGCAGCGCCCGGCGAAGCTCGCGCCGCTCAACGT
>JBAUTW010000120.1:0-3137 GCA_049582365.1 Burkholderiales bacterium
CGCCTGCGGCGTGGCGCAGGCGGCGAGCAGGGCGGCGAGCGCCCACGCGCCCCGGCGCAGGATCACGAGCGGTTTTTCCAATCCCTGATCGCCGCGAACACGCGCACCGGGTCGGCCGCCCGGGCGCCGAGGTACTTGTTGGCCGACTCGACCACCGCCGGCTCGAGGCAGCGCAGGAACGGATTGGTCGCCTTCTCCTCGCCGAGCGTGGTGGGCAGGGTCGGCTTGCCGGCCTCGCGCAGCTTGCGGTCGCGCGCTTCGCGCGCGCCGAGCGCGCCGTTGCCCGGCTCGACGCTGCGCGCGAAGCCGATGTTGGCGAGCGTGTATTCGTGCCCGCAGTAGACGCGGGTCGAATCCGGCAGCGCGCGCAGCTTCTCGAGCGAGGCGTACATCTGCTCGGGCGTGCCTTCGAACACGCGGCCGCAGCCGCAGGCGAACAGCGTGTCGCCACAGAACAGGCAATCCGCGCCATAATATGCGATATGCGCTCGCGTGTGCCCCGGGATGTCGAGCACTGCGAACGAAAGGCCGAGCTCGGGAATCGTCACCGTGTCGCCTTCGCCCACCGCCCGGGTCAGCGTCTCGATCGGCTCGCCGCGCGGACCGTACACCGGCACACGGCCCCTCCGCAGCAGCTCGGCGATGCCGCCGACGTGGTCCGCATGGTGATGGGTGGCGAGGATCGCGACCAGCTCGAGCTTTTCGCGCGTGAGATACTCGATCACCGGGCGCGCGTCCCCGGGATCGACCACCGCCGCGCGCTTGCCGTCGCGCAGCGTCCAGATATAGTTGTCCTTGAATGCCTTTACGGGAACGATCTCTAGCATGGATCGCCAATCCTTTGCGCCTGGTGCCACTCACAAGTATAACGGTGTCCGCTCTTCTCTATCCGAGTGGTTTGTCACGCCGCAGGGCCGTTACGTGCTCGACTGGGAGCTGGCCCAGTTCGACAACGCGGTCGACGATGCGTTCGGCTACCGCGCGCTCCAGGTCGGTCTGCCGGAGACCGATTTCCTGCGCCGCAACCGCATTCCATTCCGCTTCGGCGTCGCGCTCGAGCCGGGCGCCGCGGTGGCGGGCGACCCGCTGCAGCTGCCGCTCGCGTCGCAGAGCGCGGACCTGGTCGTGCTGCCGCACGTGCTCGAGACCCACAACGACCCGCACCACGTGCTGCGCGAGGCCGAGCGGGTGCTGATGCCGGAGGGGCAGCTGGTGGTGTCGGGATTCAATCCGCTTTCCCTCTGGCGCCTGCGGCAGATGTTCTCCTTCAGGCACGCGGGGGCGCCGTGGGACGCGCGCTTCATCAGCCTGCTGCAGCTGCGCGACTGGCTGCGGCTGCTCGGTTTCGAGCTCAACGGCGGCGTGTTCGGCTGCTATGCGCCGCCGTGCGCGCAGCCGAAGTGGCTCGCGCGCTTCGACTTCATGGAGCAGGCGGGCGCGCGCTGGTGGCCGATCGCGGGCGGGGCGTACGTGGTGCGGGCGATCAAGCGGGTGCAGGGCATGCGGCTGGTGACGCCGGCCTGGCGCAAGGAACGCGCCAGGCGCCGGCGCGCCCTGGCGGCGCCGATCGCGCAGCAGCAGCGGCACGATCTGCAGCGCCATGAGTGAAAAGTTGGTGGAAATCTACGCCGACGGCGCGTGCAAGGGCAATCCCGGTCCGGGCGGCTGGGGGGCGCTGTTGCGCATGGGCGAGGTCGAGAAGGAACTCTACGGCGGCGAGGCCGCCACCACCAACAACCGCATGGAGCTGACCGCCGTGATCCGGGCTCTCGAATCGCTCAAGCGGCGCTGCAAGGTGCGCCTGTACACCGACTCGCAGTACGTGCAAAAGGGCATCTCGAGCTGGATCCACGACTGGAAGCGGCGCGCGTGGCGCACGGCGGACAAGAAGCCGGTGAAGAACGTCGACCTGTGGCAGCGGCTGGACGCGCTGGCGCAGCAACACGATATCGAGTGGCACTGGGTGCGCGGCCACGCCGGGCACCCCGAGAACGAGCGCGCCGACGCCCTCGCCAACCGCGCCATCGGAGGGCAGGGTGGCTGAGCGCCAGATCGTGCTCGACACGGAAACCACCGGCCTGAACGCCAAGCTGGGCGACCGCGTGATCGAGATCGGCTGCATCGAGCTGCTCAGCCGGCGCGTCACCGAGCGGCACTTTCACAGCTACCTCGATCCGGAGCGCGAGATCGAGGAGGGCGCCGCCAAGGTGCACGGCCTGACGCGCGAGTTCCTGTCCGACAAGCCGCGCTTCGCCGAGGTGGCGAAGGACTTCCTGGACTACGTGCGCGGCGCCGAGCTGATCATCCACAACGCCGCGTTCGACGTCGAGTTCCTCGACGCCGAGCTCGAGCTGGCCGGCCTGGGCCCGCTCGCCGAGCACGCCGCCGGCGTGATCGATACCCTGGCGCTCGCGCGCGAGCTCCACCCGGGCCGGCGCAACTCGCTCGACGCGTTGTGCGAGCGCTACGGCGTCGACAACGCCCACCGCACCCTGCACGGAGCCCTGCTGGATGCGCGCCTGCTGGCCGAGGTCTACCTCGCCATGACCCGCGGCCAGGAAAGCCTGGCGATGGAGCTGGACGACGACCCGGCACCCGTCGCCGGCGGTCCGCCGCGCTTCGACACCTCCAAGCTGCTGGTGCTGCGCGCCCGCGCCGAGGAGGCCGCGGCGCACGAAAAGTACCTGGACGGTATGGAGAAGGAGGCGAAGAAGGGCATCGTCTGGCGCCGCGGCTAGCCGCCGGCGAGGCTCGCCAGGGCGGCGAGCGCCGCGGTCAAGCCCACGCCCTTGCGCAGCGAGAACGGCTCGCGCAGGAACAGAAATCCGATCAGCGAAGTGGCGACGAAGCCCATTTGCGCCACCGGCACCATGACGCTGGCGTCGCCGCGCGCCAGGCTCTCGACCATCAGGCAGAAGGCAAGGGCGATCGCGACTCCCGCCAGCGGGGCGTTGCGCAGCACCGCGCGCGACGCGCGGATGCGTCCGTCCAGGATGCGAACCAGCGCCGTCGAGCAGGTCACGACGACGCTGGCCTGCGCGACGATCAGCGAGGCCGGCGTCGCCCCTGCGCGCAGCCCGTACTTGTAGACGAAGTTGCCGATGCCGACGGCGGCGGTCGCGACCAGCACGCGCGTC
>JBAUTW010000121.1:0-2024 GCA_049582365.1 Burkholderiales bacterium
GCGCGGATCAGCAGCGCGGAGGCCGCGAACAAGCTCACCGGCAGGGCGAAGGTTTGCCACGCCGCGCGCGAGGTCTGTGCGGGCGACGCGGCGGCTGCGACGAAACCGGAGCTGTCCGTCATGTCCATCGGTCCACGATACCTCGATCGCGCTTCGCGGTGCGCGCAATCTGCGCGTCATTGCGACATAGTTGACTGTCGCCTTAACGCGACTGCTCGCGCAGGAAAGCCGCTCCTTTCTCGGCGATCAGGTAGGTCGGGGCGTTGGTGTTGCCGGAGGTGATGCGCGGCATGACGGAGGCGTCGATCACGCGCAGGCGGCCGATGCCGTGCACGCGCAACC
This sequence comes from Burkholderiales bacterium, assembly GCA_049582365.1. GTDB lineage: Bacteria > Pseudomonadota > Gammaproteobacteria > Burkholderiales > SG8-39 > DAHVFK01. The sequence continues at coordinate 343 of JBAUTW010000121.1, forward strand.
GGTCGTCGACCACCGCGAGCCGGTCGTTACCCATCTTGCAGCTGCCGATCGGGTGGAAGATGGTGGTGCCGAGTTCTCCGGCCGCCTGTTCCAGAGCATTGTCTTCGGCGACGCCGGGACCGGGCCGGAATTCCTCCGGCCGGTACTTCGCCAAGGCCTTCGCCGCCATGATGCGGCGCGTAAAGCGCATGCCGTCGAGCGCGACCTTGCGGTCCTCGGGGGTCGAGAGGTAGTTGAGCTTGATCTCGGGATAGGCGGCGGGGTCGGGCGACTTGATCCGCACCCAGCCGCGCGAGGACGGGCGCAGGTTGCATACGCTCGGCGTGATCGCGGGGAAATCGTGCAGCGGATCGCCGAACTTGTCGAGCGAGAGCGGCTGCACATGCCACTCGATGTTCGGCGTCGGCTGCGACGGATCGCTGCGGGCGAAGGCGCCGAGCTGGGACGGCGGCATGGTGAGCGGGCCGCTCCTGAACAGCAGGTACTCGAGCGCCATCGCCGCCTTGCCCCACAGGCTGTTGGCGCGCTCGTTCAGCGTCGGCACGCCGTGCACCCTGTACTGCATGCGGATCTGCAGGTGATCGTGCAGGTTCTCGCCCACGCCCGGCAGGTCGTGGAGGATTTCTATGCCGCGCGCTTCGAGCAAAGGCGCGGGACCGATGCCCGAGAGTTGCAGAATCTGGGGCGATCCGATCGCGCCCGCGGCGAGCACCGTCTCGCGCTTCGCCTCGACGAAACACTCGCCGTGCTCCGGGTGACGGAACTCGACGCCTTTGGCGGAGAGATCTTTCAATCGAAGTTTCGTAACAAGACAATTCGTCAAAACCGTCAAATTCGGCCGATGCATCACCGGCCGCAAAAAGGCGTTGGTGGCGCTCCAGCGGCGGCCGCGCTTCTGGTTCATCTGGAAGTAGGCGCAGCCGGCGTTGTCGCCGCGGTTGAACACCTTGATCGGCGCGATGCCGCATTCGGCGGCCGCCGCGCGCCAGGCGTCGAGGATCTCCCACTGCACGCGCGGGTCCTCGACCCGCATCTCGCCCCCCGCGCCGTAGCCGTCCACGGCGCCGTGCTGGTAGTCCTCGAGCTTCTCGAACAGGGGCAGCACCTCGTTCCACGACCAGCCGCGGTTGCCGAGCGACGCCCAGTGGTCCCAGTCCTCCTTCTGGCCGCGCATGTAGATCATGGCGTTGATCGACGAGCAGCCGCCCAGCACCCGGCCGCGCGCGTAATGGATCGAGCGGCCCGCGAGGTGCTCGTCCGGCTCGGTCTTGTAGCACCAGTCGGTGCGCGGGTTGGCGATGGTGTAGAGGTAGCCCACCGGGACGTCGATCCAGAACCAGTCGTCGCGGCCCCCGGCCTCGAGCAGCAGCACCGACTGCGAAGGGTCGGCCGAGAGGCGGTTGGCCAGCAGGCAGCCGGCGCTGCCGGCGCCGATGATGACGTAGTCGTAGCTTCCGAATCGCTCTGTCATGCGCTCTCTCCGTGGCCGACTATTCTAGCGAGCCGCTAGAATCGGCGGCTGGCGAGGCCATGAACGAACCCGAATCACCCGCCCTGACCCTTTCGCGGGCGCTGCAGGCGGCGCGCGAGCGCCATTGCGACGTGCAGGGCCTGCTGTGCGATTACGCCGGGCTGCGCCGCTCGCCCGAGCGCGAGGCGCTCCGCGCGGCGCTCGCCGGGCT